>JBJHBH010000008.1:0-66302 GCA_050485365.1 Desulfuromonadales bacterium
CTGTCCACATTCGCTTCATCGGTACGACCTCCTGTGTGCGTCATCCATGCCGCGTTTGCTCGGTGCCCGGCAGCGGCGAACAGTTTCAAGTTAATCATCTTTTCGTCCAATGCCAAGCGCCCCCCCCTCTTCCGCCGGGTGGGCGGTTGACCCGCGCACCGTCAAGGCCGTATGGTAAGAGCTCGAATCGCCTCTCCCCCTCGGGAGAGAACCCCTTCCCGCGAGACCGCATGTCCATGACGACTGTCGATAGGAAGAGGCGCCCTCGGCGCGCGTTCACCCCTCTGATCGCCGCAGTGACGCTGGCGGCGCTGGCTCTGGGCGGATGTACGGAGCCGGCGCAGGTCGGCGGCGCCGAAGAGCCTCCCGAGCGCCAGACGCCCGTCGCCGCGGTGGAGATCGTGCGGCGCGATCTGTCGCGCCATCTCACGACCTCGGCCGCGGTGCAGTCCCGCTCTCAGGTCCGGCTGGCCGCACGCACCTCGGGGACCCTCGAAGCGGTGCTGTTCGAGGAGGGTGAGACGGTGGGCAAGGGGGAGGTCCTCGCCCGGCTCGACATGGCGGAGCAAAGGGCCGAGCTGGCGCGGGCAAGCGCCCAGGCCGACCAGGCGAGGCAGGCCTACGAGCGGGCGGCGCGGCTGCGGGCGCAGGAGCTCATCAGCGCCTCGGAGTACGACCGGCTGGCGACGGAGCTGCGCGTCGCCGAGAGCGAGCGCCAGCTGTGGCGCACGCGCCTCTCCTTCGGGGAGGTCGTCGCGCCGATCGCCGCGACGGTGACCGCGCGCCTGGTCGAACCGGGCGAGGCGATCCAGTCGCAGCAGACCCTGTTCGAGCTGACGGCCATGGACGAGCTCGTCCTGCGCCTCGGCGTCTCCGAGCTCGACGTGGTGCACCTGCGCAGCGGGCAGGGGGTCGTCGTCGAGCTCGACGCCATGCCGGGCGAGCGCCTCGCGGGGACGGTGCGGCGCATCTTTCCCACCGCCGAGATCGAAAGCCGCCTGATCACCGTGGAGGTCGCCCTCCCCCCCGACGCGTGGGAGCGCGGCGTTCGCCCCGGCTTTCTCGCCCGGGTGCGCGTGCCGATCGACCAGCGCGCCGACGCCATCGCCGTCCCCGTGGCCGCCGTCGGCGAGGCGGGCGAGGAGCGCTACGTCTTCGTGATCCGCGACGGACGCCTGCAGCGCCGCATTGTCGAGATCGGCGCCACCCGCGGCCAGTGGACCGAAATCCTCTCCGGCCTGGAGCCGGGGGAGATCGTCCTGGCGACCAATCCCATCGACATGCGCGAGGGGCAGGCGGTGCGCATCGTCGGCCGGGGGGGATAGGCGATGGCCCCTCCCTTTGCCCCGAAGTCCCTGCGTCGGCGCGGCGGCCTTGCTCACCTCAGCATCCGGCGCCCCGTCGGCACCCTCGCCATCGCCTCGGTCGTCTTCGTCATCGGCCTCTTCTTCCTCGATCGGCTCCCCGTCGATCTGCTCCCCACCATCGAATATCCGCAGATCCGGGTGACGGTGAACTACCCCGGCACCTCCCCGGAGGTGATGGAGGAGCAGGTCACCCGCGTTCTGGAGAGGGCGCTCGCCTCCACCGAAAACCTGATCCACATCGACAGCCGCGCCTCCGAAGGGCGCACCAACGTCAACCTTCACTTCGCCTACGGCACCAACCTCGATCTCGCCCTGCAGGACGCCTCGCGCCTTCTGGAGCTGGCCCGCACGCGCCTGCCCTCCGACATCGAGCCGCCGCGCCTCTTCAAGTTCGATCCGTCGCAGGCGGCGATCTGGCAGGCCGGATTCAGCTCCACCGTGCGCAGCGAGGTGGCGGTGCGCGACTGGGTCGAGAACCGCCTGGCCCCCCAGCTCATCGCCCTGTACGGCGTCTCGGGGGTCGAGGCGGCCGGGGGGTTGGTGCGCGAGATGGAGGTGGTGGCCGATCAGCACCGGCTGCGCTCCTACGGGCTGACGATGCGCGATCTGGTGACGGCGATCGAGGCCGAGAACGCCGACGTCGCCGCCGGATGGGCGACCTCGCAGACCTTCGACGTCATGGTCAAGACCGAGGGGCTCTTCGTCTCCGTCGACGACATCCGAAACGTTCTGATCCCTCTTCCCGGCGCCACCCGGCACGTGCGCCTCTCCGAGGTCGCCGAGGTGCGCGACGGCTTTCGCGACCAGCGCCTCTTCGTGCGCATGGACGGCAGGCCGGCGACGCTCGTGAGCGTCTTCAAGCTGCCGGGGGCCAACACCGTCGAGGTCGTCGACGGGATCAATGCCACCATCGAGCGCCTCGAGCGCTCGGGCTTCTTCCCCGAGGACATCGAGTATCGCACCATCGGCGACCGGGCTTTCTTCATCCGCGGCGCCATCACCAGCGTCGGCACGGCGGCCCTTCTGGGCGGCGTGCTCGCCATGCTCGGCGTCTTTTTGTTTCTCGGCTCCTTTCGCAAGAGCTTCGTCATCGGGCTGTCGCTGCCGATTGCGCTGATGGCGACCTTCGCCATGATGGGGGTGGGGAATCTGACGCTGAACATCATCAGTCTCGGGGGGCTGGCGCTGGGGGTGGGGCTTTTGCTCGACAACGCCATCGTCATGCTCGAGAACGTCTACCGGCACCGCGAGCAGCTCGGCAAATCGCCCGAGGAGGCCGCCCGGGACGGCGCGGCCGAGGTGAGCTCGGCCATCGTCGCCGGCACCATGACGAACCTCGCCGCCGTCGTGCCGTTTTTGCTCGTCACCGGCATGGCGGCGCTGATCTTCCGCGAGCTGATCCTGACGATCTCCTTCGCCATCATCGCCACTCTGGCGGCGGCGCTGACGCTGGTGCCGATGCTGGCGTCGCTGCTGGGGCATCTGCGCTTCGAGAGCGGCGTCGGGCGCTCGGCGCCCCTTCGGGCCTTCAACGGCGCGATCCGGTGGCTGCGGCGCAGGTATCGCCGTGCCCTGCCGCGCGTTTTGCGCCTGCGCTGGCTCGTCGTCGCCGCGGCGGCCGGGGCGTTCGCCGGCGCGCTGCATCTGGCGGGGGAGCTGGGCAACGAATTCCTCCCCCAGGTCGACGACGGCAACGTCGGTGTCTTTGTCTCGCTCCCTCCCGGGACGCCGCCCCACGAGACCGACGACGTCGCCCGGCGCGTCGAGGCGCGCATCGCCGAGCTCGATCACGTGGAGAGCTACTTCGCCATGGTCGGAGGGCACCTCGGCGGCGGTGTCGTCAACGAGCGCCCCGGCACGGCGCGCTGGCGCATCCAGCTCACCCCGGCGCATCAGCGCCCCGAGATGACGGCGGGGCGCTGGGTGGCCGAGGCGCAGCGCAGCCTGCAGAGCCTCGATCTGCCCGGCGCGCGCATCAGCGTGCGCCCACCGGGCATCCCCGGGCTGCGTTTCGGCGCCGGGGGGGCCGACCTCTCCATCGCCGTCATCGGCGAAGACCTCGGCGAGCTCAACGCGCTGGCGCGCGAGATCGACGGGCGTCTGCAGGGGATCGCGGGGCTGGAGGGGGTCGAGGTGGGGCGCGAGGACCGCAGCCCCCTTATGCGGGTGCGCATCGACCGCGATCGCGCGGCGGAGCTGGGGCTGCGCACCTCGGAGGTCGGCCTGGCGATCCGCCAGGCAGTGGACGGGGCGGTGGCGACGCGTTTTCTCACCGCGAGCCGCGAATACGACGTGCGGGTGCGCCTTGCGCGCGACGCGGTCAGCGACGCCGAGGCGCTCGGCAACGTTCTTCTTTTTCGCAACGGCGCGGCGCCGGTGCTGCTGCGCGACGTGGCGAGCTTCGAGCTCGGCGAGGGGCCGGCCCATATCGAGCGGGAAAACCAGAGCCGGGCGGTGCGGGTCAACGGCGACATCAACACCGAGGTGGCCGACGTCGCCGCCATCATGGCGCAGGTCGAGGCGCGCCTGGCCGATCTCGTCCTCCCCGATCAGGTCAGCCTCATCTACGGCGGTCAGTGGGAGACGATCCAGGAGACGAACCGCGAGCTGACCGTGGTGGTGCTGCTGGCGATCTTTCTCGTCCTGGTCGTTCTGGCGGTGCAGTACGAACGGCTCAGCAACCCGCTGGTCATCCTCGCCACCGCTCCGCTGGCGCTGATCGGGGTGGTGGCGATCCTGTGGGCGACGGGGACGCCGCTCTCCGCGCCGGTCCTCATCGGCGTGATTTTGCTGGTCGGCATCGTCGTCAACAACGCGATTTTGCTGGTGGAGTACATCGAAATCGGACGGCGCGAGGAGGGGCTTCGCCCGGCGCGCGCGGTGGTGCGGGCCGGGACGGTGCGGCTGCGGCCGATCCTGATGACGACGAGCACCACCGTCCTCGGCATGACCCCTCTGGCCCTCAACCTCGGCACCGGCGCCGAGATCATGCAGCCGCTGGCGCTGTGCGTCATCGGCGGGCTTCTCGTCTCGATGCTCCTCACCCTCTTCCTGATCCCCTGTCTCTACCTCATTGTCGGCGCCTTCTCCGAACGCCTCAAAAGCGTGCTGACGGGACACTAACGCGGCACCGGCAGCGGCACATCGGGCCGGCGCTCCTCCACCTGTCGCGGCCGAAGATCCTGACCGCGCCGCGCGGCGATGTCGAGCGGCTCGTAGAGCCGGGCGTCCTCACCGACGACCTCCTCGTTGCCGAAGTGCGTCAGCAGGTGGTTGAGTACGGCCGCCAACTCGATGTCGTGCAGGTGCCCCATGGGGGGCATCGGCGCCCCCCACCTTCGGCTGGTCAGGCCGTAGAGGTGCAGATCGACGACGTAGTCGCGCCCGTTCGGCTCCAAAAAGAGCAGCCCGGTGTGATCCAGCCCCGGGTACTGGTCCCATCCCTCCCCCTGCGCGCCGTGACAGTTCCCGCAGTTGCGCAGGTACGATCCCGCCCCCAGCTCCTCCCACTCGAAGCGCTCCAGCCCCGGAGCGAACTGTTGCAGGATCGTCGCCTCGTCGGTGACCACGAACTGCGCAGAGCGCACCGCGCCGAACACGATCGCGGCGCCGAGAAGAAAGGCGATGATGATGTAGGTGGCGATGCTCGCCAGAAAGTGCCTCATGGGCGGATTCTCCTCGATCGGTCAGGCCAGGTTGAAACGCTCCTGATGGATCAGATCCTTGCGCACTCCCAGCGCCATGAGGGCGTCGTAGACGGCGTCCATCATCGGCGGCGGCCCGCACACGAAGAAATAGCGATGGATCAGCTCCTGCGGGACGTGGCGCTCCAGAAGCTCCGGGGTGACGAAGCCGCTCTCCCCCTCCCAGTCGTCGGAAGGATTCTGCAGGACGAAGACGACCTCGAGGTCGAGCAACTCCCTCACGCCCTCGATATCGTCTTTGAAGGCCAGATCGTCCTCGGTGCCGACGGCGTAGATGAGCAAGACCGGGCGCGGGTCGCGGCGGTCGGCCATGCTGCGCAAAAAGGAGATCATCGGCGTGATCCCCACCCCCCCGGCGATGAAGACGTACCCGACGGCGGGGTAGCGGTCGATGCAGAAGGCGCCGTAGGGGCCGTCGAGGCTCGCCGGGGTGCCGGGCTTGACGTCCTTGATGGTGCTGGTGAAGTCGCCGAGTTCCTTGATGCCGAACTCGACGCGATCTTCGCGCTGCGCGCTGGAGCTGAAGCTGAAGGGGTGCTCCTCCAGTGTGAAGGGGGTGTTGGCGATCTTGATCCAGGCGAACTGCCCCGGCAAAAAGCGGATACCGGGGTGATCGACCGGTTCGAGCACGAGCGACCACGTGCGGCCGAGCTCGGGGCGCACCTCCACCACCTGCCACTGGTTCCCCTTCTGGATGAGCGGCTTGATCACCCGCAGATAGACGACGAGCCCCACCATGGCGATGGCCATGACGACCCAGACGGCGTGCTTCCAGAAAGTGTTGGTGTACAGCCCGGCCATGGAGACGTGCAACTGCGCGAAGACGACGGCCGCCACTCCGAGGGCCAGGTGCGACAGGCGCCAGTATTCGTAATCGATCTTGAGCCGTTCCCGAAAGAGGGTGGTGACCGCGATGGCGACCAGGGCCGTCAGGCTCAGAAGGGCGAAGCGGCTCGCCCAGTTCCCCCCCAACGGGTTGAGGAGCGCAAGACGCGAGGGGTTGTCGATGACGATGATGAGCGGATGGACGATGATGGCGCAGATGGCGACGACGGCGAGCTGGCGGTGGAACTGCAGAATGACGTCGATGCCGTAGGGGGCGGTGACCGCCTTGAAGCGGGCGATGAGCACGAACTGCACGGCGATCTGCGTCAGGCCGAAGAAGCCGAGGGCCACCGACATCTCGAGCCAGAACCCGCGCCCGGAGGGCAGAGGGGGCGCGAACATCAGCAGGACCGGCAGAAGCACGACGGCCAGAAAGATGGTGATCCAGAAGAATCCGGAGATGGCGCGGCTCAATGGAAGGCCCTCCTGTGGGGATGCGAAACGAACAATCTGTGTCCGCGCGGCGGTGCGGGGGCGGCGCGCGAATGTGATCAGTGTACTAAATTGCACAGCGGTTGCCACCGCCCGCCCGGTTGACCTCCTTTCACGGCGCGGTAGTCTGCAGCAAAAGAGCGAACGAAGAGGAGGCGGCCATGACCGTGAAGGCGGGAGAAGAGGCGCTGCACACCGGAGACCTGAGGTGCACGAAATGCGGTGAGCTCGTTCATGTGGAGGAAGGGGTGACGGTCCCCCGCTGCGCCGTCTGCAACGGGGGCGATTTCACCCGGCGAAATCGCCCCATCGGCCACCCCGGGGAGGAGGTGTAGCTCGCCGTCACTACGGAATCCCCTCTCCCTGGAGGGAGAGGGTGCCCGAAGGGCGGGTGAGGGGTGCTTTTGCGTCAAGCCGCTTTTCGGATCTGCGCCGGCATCGGCGGGGCGAAGCGCCGAAGCCGCAGCGCGTTGGCGAGCACGCAGACGCTCGAGGCCGCCATGGCCAGCGCCGCGAAGACCGGCGAGAGCAGAAGGCCGAAGGCGGGGTAGAGGATGCCGGCGGCCACGGGGATGAGGCTCGTGTTGTAGGCGAAGGCCCAGAAGAGGTTCTGCTTGATGTTGCGGATCGTTGCCTTGGACAGGGCGATGGCGTTGGGGACGTTGCGCAGATCCCCCGACATGAGGACGACCTCGGCCGACTCCATGGCGATGTCGGTCCCGGTGCCGATGGCGATGCCGACATCGGCCTGCGCCAGCGCCGGCGCGTCGTTGATCCCATCCCCCACGAAGACGACCTTTCTCCCCCCCTGCTGCAGCGACTTGACCGCCTCGACCTTGCCGTCGGGGAGGACCTCGGCGACGACCTCGTCGATGCCGAGGGTGCGGGCGATCGCCTCGGCGGTGCGCCGGTTGTCGCCGGTGATCATGGCGACGCGAAGCCCCTCGGCGTGCAGCGCCCGGATCGCCGCGGGGGTCGACTCCTTGATCGGGTCGGCCACGGCGACGACGGCGGCGAGGCGCCCGTCGACGGCGGCGTACAGGGGGGTCTTCCCGTCGCCCGCCAGGCGCGCGGCCGCTTCGGCGAAGGGCTCGACATCGAGGCCGAGCCGGCGCATGTAGCGGTCGGCCCCGACTTCGACGCGCCGCCCCTCGATCTCTGCCGAGACGCCGAAGCCCGCTTGGGCCTCGAACCCCTTTGCTTCTTCGAGGGTGAGGCCGCGCCCTTTGGCCGCCTCGACGATCGCCTCGGCGATGGGGTGCTCCGAGAGGCGCTCCACCGAGGCGACGAGGCGAAGCGTCTCCTTCTCCTCGAACCCCTCGGCGACGACGAAGTCGGTGAGCTCCGGTTTGCCCCGGGTGAGGGTTCCGGTCTTGTCCAGCGCGATCACCGAGGCGTCGCGCACCGTCTGCAGCGCCTCCCCCCGGCGAAAGAGGACCCCCATCTCGGCCCCCTTGCCGGTGCCGACCATGATGGAGGTCGGGGTGGCGAGCCCCATGGCGCAGGGGCAGGCGATGATGAGGACGGCGACGGCGTTGACCAGCGCGAAGGTGAGGGCGGGGGCCGGGCCGACGGCGTACCAGATCCCGAAGGTGACGAAGGCGACCCCCATCACCGCCGGGACGAAGACGTTCGTCACCCGATCGACGAGGGCCTGGATGGGGAGCTTGGAGCCTTGCGCCTCCTCGACCATGCGCACGATCTGCGCCAGCAGGGTGTCGGCGCCGACCTTGGTCGCCCGGAAGGTGAAGCTCCCCGAGGTGTTGATGGTTCCGCCGACGACCTCGCCCCCTTTCTCCTTGAGGGCCGGGATCGGCTCGCCGGTGATCATCGACTCGTCGACGTACGATTTGCCGTCGAGCACTTCGCCGTCGACGGGGATCTTCTCGCCGGGGCGAACGACGACGACGTCCCCCACGCGCACCTCCCCGATGCCGATCTCCATCTCGGCGCCCTCCCGCACCACCCGGGCGCTTCTGGCCTGCAGGCTCATCAGGCGCTTGATCGCCTCGCCGGTGCGCCCCTTGGCGAGGGCCTCGAGGTAGCGCCCCAGCAGGATCAGGGTGATGATGACGGCCGAGGCCTCGAAATAGACGTGCACCGTCCCCGCGGGGAGGACCTGCGGAAGGAAGGTCGCCACGACCGAATACCCCCAGGCGGCCGAGGTGCCGAGCATGACCAGCGAGTTCATGTCCGGGCCCCCACGCACCAGGGCGGGCCACCCCTTGATGTAGAAGCGCAGCCCCGGGCCGAACTGCACGACGGTGGCCAGAACGAAATAGAGGTAGAAGAGGTTCTGCCGCCCGACGTTCTGCGCAAGCCAGTGGTGGAGCGCCGGGATGAAGTGGGAGCCCATGTCGAGGACGAAGATCGGCAGGGTGAGGGTCGCCGCCAGGATGAAGGCGCGCCGAAGAGAGGCGACCTCGCGCGCTCTCGCCTCGCGTTCCCGGTCGGCCCTGTCGGGGGCCGCGCCGCTCTGCTGGGCCTCGTACCCCGCCGCGCGCACCGCCTCGGCGAGCTCCTCCGCCGTCACGCTCCCCTCGGCGGCGCGCACCGTCGCCTTCTCGGTGGCGAGATTGACCGCCGCCTCGACGACGCCGGGGACGGCGTGAAGCGCCCTCTCGACGCGCCCCACGCACGAGGCGCAGCTCATCCCCGCCACCGAGAGCTCCAGCGTCTGCACGACCGGCTCGTACCCCGCCTCGCGGATCGCCCGCACCGCCGCCGCAACGTCCCCTTCCCCCTCGGCAAAGACGATCCGGGCGCGCTCGACGGCGAGGTTCACCGCGACCTCCGAGACCCCCGGCACCGCGCGGATCGCCTTCTCGACGCGCCCCACGCACGAGGCGCAGCTCATCCCCCGGATGCCGATATGCACGGCGCCCCGATCGGCAGGGCGTCCTTCGGTTTTTGGGGGGGCGGCGGATTCGACGGCCATGCGATCTCTCCTCGTCAAAGGGTTTCCTATAGCATAACCATTTTGAACGCCGGCAGGTCAACGCCCTTTTCGCGTTCCTGCCGTTTGACCGCATCAGGCGTCTTGTTAAACTGTCAGAATAACAGGGATTAATTGCGACCGAGCGGCGGTGACGGCATGGACGACGAGGCAAGACGCCCCTTTATCGAGTGGAAAAATCTGCGCAGCCCGGCGAATCTGCTCAGCATCAGCCGCGTGGTGCTGCTCGCTCCGATCGTCTATTTCCTGCTGCAGCCCGGGGAGGCGGCGCGGTGGTGGGCGCTTTTCTGGATCGCGCTCGCGGTGACGACCGACTATCTCGACGGGCGCGTCGCCCGGGCGCGGGAGGAGGTCACCGAGGAGGGGAAGATTCTCGATCCTCTGGCCGACAAGATCTGCGTCGGGGTGGTGGTGGTCGTTCTGGCCTTGACAGGGGAGATCCCCCTGTGGTTCTTTGCCGTCATCGTCTCGCGGGATATTCTCATCGCGGCGGCGGCGCTCTACCTCAAGGGGAGGTTCGGGGAGGTCATCTCCTCGAATATGGTCGGCAAAGTCGCGGTGACCGTCATCGTGGCGGCGCTGGCGCTCATGGTCGTCCCCTTCGAGGTTCCGGCGGCGCTGATCGCCGTCATGCAGGGGGCGAGCGTCGTGATGGTCGTCGCTTCCCTCCTGTTTTACGCCAGGGAATTTCTTCACCGGGTGAGGGGGGCGGGATGAAGCGCCTTTGCGCAGTGCATCGGAGGAAAGGCGAAAAAAGATGAAGGACTGGTCCGGAAAAGATCTGTGCTTCGAATGTGCGAAGAAGATCGGCGCCGACATCAACATCGGCCGGCAGTTCAAGGGACGCTGCCACCGCTGCCACAGCGAACAGACCCTCTTCAAGGTGCGCAGGGTCCCCGTCGCCCCCGCCGCCGGCGATGATGTGTGCCCGGAGTGCGCGCACCCCCTGGGGGCGCACGCCGCCGAGTGCCGCCGATCGGAGCGGCGCCTCCTGGAGGAGCGCGACGAGATCATTCAGGCCCTGGAGGAATGTCAGCCCTACGATCCGCAACGATCGCTGGTCGATCAGCTCCGGGAGGCCCTCCGCAAGAGGTAGCGTCTTACTTGGCCCTCTCCACGCTCTTTCGGTGCTCGGAGGTGCCGATGGGGGCCGGTTCGGGGATCGGGCGCCCCTTGGCGTGCGCGAGGTAGAGGGCGCTGTTGATCAGGCCGATGTGGGTGAAAGCCTGGGGAAAGTTGCCGAGGAACTCCCCCGTGGCGGCGTCGATCTGCTCGGAGAAAAGCCCCACATGGTTGGCGTGGGCGAGCATCGTCTCGTAGATCTCTTCGGCCTCGTCGAGGCGCCCCGACAGCGCCAGGGCGTCGACGAGCCAGAAGGTGCACAGGCAGAAGGTCCCCTCCTTCCCCGGCAGACCGTCGTCGTTGAGATAGCGGTAGACCATGCCGTTTTCGGTGAGCTGCTCCAGGGTTCGGTCGATGGTCCCCTGAACGCGCGGGTCGTCGAAGGGGAGAAATTCGAGCAGTGAGATGCGCAGGTTGGCGGCGTCGAGGTCCTTCGAGCCGAAGGACTGCACGAAGGCGCCGACCTTCTCGTCGTACCCCTTCTCCAGAACCTCCCTTCGGATGCGCTCGCGCGCCTCGCGCCACCTCTTCACATCCCCCTTGAGGCCGTACCCTTCGGCCAGGTGGACCGCCCGGTCGAGCCCCGCCCACGCCATCACCTTCGAATAGACGAAGTGGCGCGACTCGCCGCGCACCTCCCAGATCCCCTTGTCGGGCTCCTCCCAGACTTCTTCGAGATAGTCGGCGCTTTTTTGCAGAAAGTCCATGATCTCGGGTTCGAGCTCTTCGCCCCGGCGCAGCAGCTCGTACCCCATGTTGAGAAACTCGCCGTAGACTTCGAGCTGGAACTGGTCGGCGGCGCCGTTGCCGACGTTGACGGGCTTCGAGCCGCGGTACCCCTCCAGGTGTTCGAGCTCCTCCTCGGGCATCTCCCGCTCGCCGTGCAGGCCGAACATGATCCGCGGGCTCCAGTCGTCGGAGCCGGCGGCCGAGACGCGCTCGAGCCAGTGCAGAAACTCGATCGCCTCGGCGCTGTGGCCGATGGAGATGAGGGCCTGGGCCGTCAGCGCGGCGTCGCGCACCCAGGTGAAGCGGTAGTCCCAGTTGCGCACCCCGCCGATCGTCTCGGGGAGCGACGTCGTCGGCGCCGCCGCTATCGCCCCGGTGTCGGCGTGGGTGAGGAGCTTGCAGGCCAGCGCCGAGCGGATGATGTGGGGGAGCCACTC
This sequence comes from Desulfuromonadales bacterium, assembly GCA_050485365.1. Taxonomy (GTDB): domain Bacteria; phylum Desulfobacterota; class Desulfuromonadia; order Desulfuromonadales; family JACZKF01; genus JARFUG01. The sequence continues at coordinate 11,633 of JBJHBH010000008.1, forward strand.
GCCCGCCCATTCGTGGCTGTGGACGATCCCTTCGCGGTGCGACCACTCGCGCCAGATGTCGACGGTGCGCCGCATCGTCTGCACGGCGTTCTCGCAGCGGCACACGGTGTCCGTCGACCCCCAGCGGGTGACGAGGACGCGCTGCTCCCCCTTCTTCATGCGGAAGCGGGCGCGCACGGTCGGCCCCGTCTCGTCCTCCTCGATCTCCCCTTCGTCCAGTCCCGCCAGCGACAGGATGTCGTCCCCCCCCCGCGCCAGCCAGCCGCCGTCGGCGCGCTCGATGCGCGTTTCGGCGCGGGCGTAGTCGAAGCGCGGCGACCACTCGACCTCCACCTCGATCCCCTCGCGCTCGCACCCCAGAAGGCGGTGGATCTCCGAAGGGGCGCTCGATTTTCCGCAGGCGTGAATGTTGCCGTCCAGCGGCATCAGGTCGGTGACCGTGAGGCGCCCGGCGCCGCTGCGGAAGGTCGTCTTCACGACGTTGGAGTCGCTGATGTACTCCTGATTCTGCGTCTCGCCCCCTCGGGCGTGGACGCGGAATCGCCCGCCGCGGCGGTGGTCGAGGATGGCGGCGAAGACGCTGCCGCGATCCATGTGCGGAAAGGCGCACCAGTCGATGGAACCGTCGCGGCCGACCAGGGCGACCGAGCGCAGATTGCCGATGGCGGCGTAGTCGGAGATCGGTTTGTAGGGGTCTTCCTGCGGCATTCGTCTTCTCCCGTAGGGGCGCAATTCATTGCGCCCTATTCGCCATTGCTCTTTACACGCCATTGCACCCGGGCCCGATGAATCGCGCCCCTACCGCAGCGCGGGCAGGACCTTTTCGCCGAAATCGGCGATGAAGCGCTCCTGGTCGCGGTGGACGTTGTGCAGGATGAGCGTCTCGAATCCCAGGGCCAGATCGTCGCGCAGCCACTGCAGGTGCGTCTCGGTGTCGGCCGAGACGCGCACCGCCTCCTTCAGATCGTCCGTGCGCACGAACTCGGCCGCCGCCTCGAACTCCTCGGGGGTGCGCAGCGCGCTCAAGACCGGGCTGTCGAAGATGGTGGTGCGCCACTGCTCGAAGGCCCCCTGCAGCGCCTCCTCGTCGCTCGCGGCGTAGGAGAGCTGCACCTTCAGCACCATCGGCTTTTTCTCTCCGCCCCCCCGGCGAAAGGCGTCGACGACCTCGACGAGCTCTTCGCGGGGGTGTGAGATGGTGATGAGCCCGTCGGCCCACCCGCCAACCCACTCGGCCGTCTCCGGCGTCAGGGCCGCGCCGAGAAGGAGAGGCGGCTCGGCGGAGCGGGTGTAGAGGGTCGCCTCTTCGATGCGCACGACCCCGGCGCGGGTGAGCTTCTCGCCGCGCCACAGCGCCCGGATGATGTCGGCGCTCTCGCGAAGGCGCGCGTTGCGCTCCGCCTTGGTCGGCCAGTGGCTGCCGGTGATCCCCTCGTTGAGGAGCTGCCCGCTGCCCAGCGCGAGCCAGAAGCGCCCGGGGAACATCTGCGCCAGCGTCGCCGCCCCTTGCGCGATGACGGCGGGGTGATAGCGGTCGCCCGGCGCGCAGACGACGCCGAAGGGGAGGTCGGTCGCCTGCATGGCCGCCCCGAGCCAGCTCCAGGCAAAACCGCTTTGCCCCTGCTCGCGGCTCCAGGGGTGAAAGTGGTCCGAGCTCAGCGCCGCGTCGAACCCCGCCTCCTGCGCCGCGCGGACGTAGCCGAGCAGCGCGCTCGGGGGGAACTGCTCGTGAGATGCGTGATAGCCGATCCTCATGGCAGGGGCGCTCCTTTGTCGCGTTATCGCTATCGGGTCGGGGGGAGTTGCCTCCCCTTTCTTCCGAATCTATACCCCCAGACGTCGATGTCAATCGCCGCGGCGGCAGCGATGGAGAAAAGAAAGGGCTCCCGATCCTGGCGGACGGGAGCCCTCGCGTGCGACTTTCACTCTGCCGGACGGCAGACTACATCATGCGGCAGGCGCCTCTTTTCCCCTTGTGTCCCCGCTCCATGAGCGCGTCGGCCTTCTCGCGCTGTTCGGGGGTGAGCAGGGCGTGGACCTGGCGACGGGTCTCGACGTGGGCGACGAGGAGCTGCGCCTTGATCTCGGCCTGGGCCGCGGTGAGCGCGCGAACCGCCGACTCGTCCAGCGTCTCGGCGCCCAGGACGCTGCGCATCTGCGCGCGGTTTTGTTTCATCTGCTCGCGAAGGGGCGCCAGCTCGCTGCGCTGTTCGCTGCGGATCTGTCCGATCTGCTCACGCTGCTGCGCCGTCAGGTCGAGGGCGCGGGCGATGCGCTCCAGATGATGCGCACGGTCACCCCCCATCCAGCGCCCTTCGGGGATGGCGACGAGCTCGCCGCGGATCTCGCGGCAGATCCCTTGACGCAGCTCGCCGTTTCGGGTGGTGAGCTCGACGGCGTCGCCGACGCTTCTGTCCGCGCACGCCTGCAGCGCCTGGGGCGACGGCCCCCATCGTTTGCCTTCCCTCTGCTCCGCCTGAGCCCATCCCGACACGGGGATCAGGGCCACCAGGGCCGCCATGGCCACGATTCGCTTCATCGTCTCTTTTTTCATCGCATCGATTCCTTTCTCGCGTGGACAACCCTTGCCGGTTGCCGGTATTTGCAAAGAAGGTAGCGGGCAATGTGGGAACAAATGTGGAGGAAATGGGGAATTGCGCTTCAGGGTGAAAAATGGCGTGGATTCGCTTCGCGGCACTATGATAGGAAATGGATGAACAAAAGAAGAGGCGACATCGTGACCTTCCGAATCCATCACCGACTTTTTCTCACCCTACTGGCCGCCTCTGGCGTCGTCGTCCTGTGCATGTTCTTCATCATGCAGTGGAGCATGAACCGCGGCTTCGTGCGCTACGTCAACACTGTCGAGGAGGAGCGCATCGAGCGCCTCGCGGCGGGGCTCGAGCAGGGGTGGGCCGAGAGCCGAAGCTGGGATTTCCTGCGGGAGGACCCCGGCGTCTGGATGCGTCTTTTCGCCATGACGCAAGGGGGGGACCCCGAAGAGGCGAGACTCGCCATGGAGAGATGGCAGGGCAGGGGACGCCCGCCCGGATCTTTGCTGCGGCGCTCGGTCCTGCTCGATGCCGAGCGCAACATCGTTCTCGGTCAGCCCCGGGGGGAGGGGGAGATGACCCTGCGCCCCCTCACCGTCGACGGCCGCATCGTCGGCTATCTGGGGCAGCCCCCGCACAGGGATCTGACCGAAATCCACGAACTGCGCTTCGTGCAGCAGCAAAAGCTCACCATGACCCTCGTGGCGGTGATCGTCCTGCTCGTCTCGGCCCTGCTTTCCCTGCCGCTGGCCCACCGCCTGGTGCGCCCCATCAAGGAGATCGCCGCGGCCACCCACCGTCTGGCCGCGGGCGAATACGCCGTGCGGGTCCCCGCCGCCGCTTCCGACGAGATCGGCCGGCTCGCCCGCGACTTCAACGAGCTGGCGCTGACGCTGGAGAAGAACGAGAAGGCGCGCCGCGGATGGGTCGCCGATATCTCCCACGAGCTGCGCACCCCGCTGTCGGTTCTGCGCGGAGAGATCGAGGCGCTGCAGGACGGCGTGCGCCGCCCCACCCCCGAGGCGCTCAGGTCGCTGCACACCGAGGTCGTGCAGCTCTCGCGCATCGTTGACGACCTCTATCAGCTCTCCCTTTCGGATCTGGGCGAGCTGACCTACCGCAAGACCAAGGTCGATCTGGTCGAAATTCTCGAGCAGTGCCTCGATCCGCTCCTCGACGATTTCGCCCGAAAAAAGCTGAAGCTGCAGCTGCGCATCGCCGAGGGGCCCGTCCACATCTTCGCCGATCCGGATCGCCTCCGTCAGCTCTTCGGCAATCTGCTGGAGAACGCCCTGCGCTACACCGACGGTCCCGGCCTCGTCAAATGCTCGCTGGAGAACGGCAACGTCTGGACGACGGTGCACATCATCGACAGCGCCCCTGGGGTCCCCGAGGCGGAGCTCGGCCGGCTCTTCGAGCGCCTCTACCGCGTGGAGAGCTCGCGCAGCCGCGCCACCGGCGGCGCCGGGCTGGGGCTCGCGATCTGCCGCAACATCGTCGAGGGGCACTCCGGGACCATCGATGCGCGCCCCTCGCCCCACGGCGGGTTGTGGATCACGGTGAAGATTCCGAAGATGGGAGCAAGACTATGAGGACGGTACTGATCGTCGAGGACGAGCGCAAGCTGGCTTCGCTGCTCAGCGACTACCTGCAGCAGGCGGGTTTCGAGACGAGGACGTTGGAGGACGGGCGCGACGTCGTCCCCTTCGTGCGTCAGACCCCCCCTGAGCTGATTTTGCTCGATCTGATGCTTCCGGGGCGCGACGGCATGGAAATCTGCAAGGAGATCCGCACCTTCTCTCAGGTGCCGATCATCATGATCACCGCCCGGGTCGAAGAGATCGACCGGCTGCTGGGGCTCGAGCTCGGCGCCGACGACTACATCTGCAAGCCCTTCAGCCCCCGCGAGGTGGTGGCGCGGGTGAAGACGGTGCTGCGCAGGGCCTCGGGGGGCGCGGCGCAGATCGAAGGGCTCGTCCTCGACCCCCAGCGCTACAGCGCCGCGCTGCACGGGCACGAGATCGACCTCACCGCCGTCGAGTTCAAGCTGCTGCACATCCTCGCCGCCCACCCCGGGCGCATCTACTCGCGCATCCAGCTCATGGATCGCATCTACCCCGACCAGCGCGTCGTCAGCGACCGCACCATCGACAGCCACATCAAGAAGCTGCGCAGGAAGATCGACGCCGCCGTCCCCGGCGCCGACATCATCCACTCCATCTACGGCGCCGGATACAAGCTGGAGGTGTGAAAGAGATGTAGGGGCGCAATTCATTGCGCCCAGGCCCCCTGACGTCCGGCACAATGAATCCGGGCGTGACGAACCGGGCGCGATGAATCGCGCCCCTACGAGGAGACCAGCTCGCCGATGAAGAGGCTGCCGTTGTGGACGAGGAAGCAACTCGGCATCCCCGCGGTGAGCTCGGCGAGGCGCCGGGCGTGGTTCTCCTCGTCCCCCTCCTCCGGCGTCGCCAGCCCCAGCATCACCAGATCCGCCCCGCCGCTTTCGCGCAGGATCACCTCCTTCACGCTCGTCCCCTCCGGTTTGATCATCACGTCGATCTCGGCCGAGATGCGGATCTCGGGGATGAGCTTCTCCAGGAAGCGCTCGGTCTTCTCCTGCATCAGGCGGTTCGAGGCCACCGAGAGGATGCGGATCTGCGACCCGCGCCACTCGGGGTTGCGGGTGAGCAGGAACGAGAGCAGCAGCATCAGGTCGCCGTTTCGCTGCAGCCCCCCCCACCAGATATGCACGCTGCGCCGCTTCCCCTCGCGCAAGGGGGCCAGGGGTTTGAGCCGCCCGATCATCAAGGAGATCCCCAGGCGCTTCAGGTGCCGTATGACGCGCAGAAAGTGGACCTGGCGATCGAACTCGTCGGGCCACCCCAGAAGGACGGTGTTGCTCTCGATGCCGGCGATGCCGCTCGCCTGCGCCACCGTGACGATACCCCTCTCGACATTCTGCACCACGTCGACCTCGCCGAAGGCGACGATCCCCTCGCGCTTGAGGACCGTCTCGATCTCCTTGCGCCGCTTGGCGATGTCGAGATCGAGGTGCAGCAGATCCCCCTCCACCAACTCGCACACGGTGACGATGCCGCGGTCCTCGCTGAACCAGGAGCCGTAGCGCACCAGATCGAGGCGTCGCTCGACGTTGCCGACGAAGACCAGCACGTGGGGGCGCCAGTTGCGCGCCGTCATCGGCCGGTCCGCCAGGCGGATGAGCGCCCAGCGGATGAGCGCCTCGTAGATGTCGCGGCGCACATCCCCCCAGTGCTCCTTGGCGACGCGGCGCCGCAGCACGAGCCACAGCAGCATCACGGTGAGCAGCGCCGTGATCGTGGCCGGCAGGTTGATCAGCGTCATCGCCGCGAAGCACCCCAGCGCGCCGGCGAGGCTGATCGGCCAGGGGACGTCGACGCGGGGGCGCCACGCCGGGTTCCCCGAGAGCTTCTCCAGCGCCGCCACCAGGTTGATGGTGCCGTAGACGGTGAGGAAGAACATGGTGACGACGGTGGCGACGGTGTTCAGATTCCCCAGCAGGACGGCGCTCAGGGCGATGGCCAGGGTGACGAAGAGACCGACGATCGGCTCCTTGGGGGCGCCGTTGTTGCCGTTGATCTCCTGGACGGAGTGCTTTTTCTGCGAGGAGAAGTCGGCGATCAGCGCCTGCAGGGTGCGCGGCGCCGCGAGCATCGATCCGACGGCCGAGGAGAAGATGGCCCCCCAGAGTCCCGGCAGGATGAGCCAGGGGCCGAGAACGGCGATCTGCGTCCAGACAAGCGGATCGGTGCGCAGCGTCTCGGCGTCGCTCCCCAGAAAGAGGAGGATCGGAACGAGCAGATAGACGACGAATCCGGTCAAGGTGGCCAGGATCGTCCCCTTGGGGATCGACTTGCGCGGATCGGCCAGATCGCCCGAGAGGCTCAGCCCGGCCATGATGCCGGTCACCGCGGGGAAGAAGACGGCGAAGACGAGCCAGAAATCGACCCCTTCAACGGGGGCGACGGCCTGAACGCCCTCCGGGGGCTCGCCCGTCAGGACGCCCGCCGCCAGGGCGAGGAGCGAGACGGCGATGAGCGCCATGACCGGCAGCTGGGTTCGCAGCGCCGCGCCGGCGCCGCGAAAGGCCAGGGCCGCCACCAGGGCGATGATCACGAGGGTCGTCGCCTGGATCGGCACATCGGGCCAGACGATGCGCAGCGATTCGGCCAGACCGAAGGAGTAGAGGGTGACCGAGAGGGCCTGGGAGAGAAAGAGAGGGAAGCCGATGGCGGCACCGATGTCGACGCCGAGGCTTCGCGAGATCATGAAGTACGCCCCGCCGACGCCGACCCGGGAGTTGGTGGCCACCGCCGAGAGGCACAGCGAGGTGACGAGGGTGATGGAGTTGGCCATCGCCACGATGAGCAGGGCGCGGCCGATCCCGACCTCTCCGACGACCCACCCGAAGCGCAGGTACATGATGACGCCGAGGATGGTGAGGATGGTCGGGGTGTAGACGCCGAGAAAGGTGCCGAGCCCCGAGGGGCGGGGCCGCCTCAGGCGCTCTTTTCTGTCCGAAGGGGTTTTGGAAAGGTTTTTGAAAATTTGGCGCATCGCATCTCCCGGGAGCGACTATTTAAGCCGAAACCGAAGGAGATTGCCAGCTTTTCCGAAACGCGCGCCCGCAATGGGGAAGGCGCGCTCCCGGGCTCGACCGGCGTCGATGGCGATGGTATGATCCGTGGCGGGGGAGCTACTTCTGCGGGTTTTCACCCGGAAGGAGGGCGAAGACGGTGCCGACGGCCAATCCGAACAGGGCCCCTGACCAGGGGCTCGCGAGGGCGCCTCATATGCCGCCGGCGCATTGGCCGAGATAGCCGAGAAGGGCACCGAAGAGGGCCCCTGCGCCGCAGAAAATCGATATTCGGGTGATCCTGTTCACATATCCTCCCTGTTGCGGCCCCTGTTGGAGAGCGTGCGCCCCCGGGGGCGGACGAGCGCTTCGCGCCTTCGTCGCTCAGCGGCTGATGCCGATCCCGATGCCGACGCCGAATCGGGTGCGGGTCGCTTCGGGATGGTCCGTCGGCGTCCAGAGGCGCATCTCGTGGGCGCTCAGCACCGGGTAGCGGTAATCGAGCTCGTCGATGCGCCCGGTGCGGCTCCCCTGAACCTGGCCCACGACGGTGACGAGGCGCCCCGGCCGGTAGATGGCCGGATCGCGGAAGGCGGGGTCGGTAACGAGGAAGCGGCCCGCCGAGCGGTTGACGGCGCTGATGCGGCCGCGCCCGTCGAGGGGATGCTGGACGATCTCGAATACGGTGCCGCTCTCCTTGTCGGTGCGCACCGAGGCGATGGTGCCGCCGACGAGCAGATAGTCGCCCACATGGCGCTCGGGCTCACGGATCAGTTCTTCAAAGGTGAGCTGCGGGTCGACGAGCTGCATCGCCTCGCGGCTGACGGCCGGGGCGCACGCCGTGACGAGCAGCAAGGCGATGGCGGCGAGGATGAGGGGACGCATGTCGATGACCTCCCTTCGCAAGGATATAGTGTCAGTGTGGGGCACCCCCGCAGCGCTGTCAAGAGGGGCGGCCCGTGTCGCGAGAGAGGATCGGCCATGATGGTGAGAAACGAGGACGTGGTGCAGGTGACGACGGAAATCCCCGAGGGGCATCTGCATCTGCGTACCACGCTGCAGTTGGTGGACGGAACGGCTGTGGTGCTGCAGGAAGCGACGATGGCGGCCCTGGTGCGGGCCTACGTCGCGGTGAAGACCGATCCGCTGCGCGAGCGCGTGGTGCTGACGGGGCGCAAGGTCGCCGAGCGAAAGAAGGGGTATGCCGAGTGGCAGCTTCTGGAGGTCGAATGAAAAAGGGAGATCCGAAGAAAAAGGACGCAGAAGTGAAGAAGGAGGAAGAGGAGCCGATCCTTTTCCCGAAGCGTCCCAAGGCCCCCCCTTCGGTGCGGATCGGCGCGGCCGTCGCGTTGTTGCTGCTGCTGTGGGCGATGTACCACTACGCCGCCCGTACGGCCGCCGCCGAAGCGCCGCAGCGGGCGGAGCCCCCCGGCGTCGCCGCCTTCGGGGGGCGATCACCCCTGCCCCAGAAATCCCTTGATCCGCGCGATGTAGTTGCGCGTCTCGGTCGGAAGGAACGTTCCGTCGCTGCGGTCGAGGTTCCCCGGCCCCCAGTTGTAGGCCGCCAGGGCCTTGTCGAGGTCGCCGTCGTAGCGATCGAGCATCATCCTGAGATAGCGCGTTCCGCCGAAGACGTTCTGCTCGGGGTCGAAGGGGTCGCTCACCCCCATGTCGCGGGCCGTGCCGGGCATGAGCTGCATGAGCCCCTGTGCGCCGGCGGGGGAGACCGCCACGGGGTTGAAGGAGCTTTCGGCGCGGATGACCGCCCGCACGAGCTCGGGGGCGAGGTTGTAGCGCTCGGCGGCCCGCGCGACGATGCCGTCGAGGGAGTCTTTCGGGGGCGACGCGACGCTGAATGACGCCTTGCGGGTGACTTCCGGGGCCGACGTGTCAACGTTTCGACTCGCGGCGCCGTAGCGGGCGAGGAGGGCGTTGATGTGCTGCTGACTCGGCAGGACGGCGTTCTCGTCGGAGCCCTCTCCCCAGTTGAGGGAGGCGCTGAGCATCTGCATCTTTGCCGCGTGGGCGATCATCTGGGCCTGAAGCGCCAGAGATTCCGAAGACTTGCCGGGCGGCAGAGCGCTCTGGAGCGCCTCGGCGAAGCGCTCCGTCTCGGTGTGGCTGCGCCCGCTCTCCTTCGGCGCTGCGGGGGTGTTGACGGACGGGGTTTGGATGGGGGGGATCGACATGCCCTCGAGCTCCTTCATGGGGTGGACACCGATCGGTTTGCAGAGGGCATGCCAAATCGGGAAGGTGTCGCCCTTGCCCGCCCGTGCATCATGGGGCAGCCAAGGGGCTCATCCGCACCAGCCCCAGGGCGGCCTGCTCGGCGTCGTTTCGGACGGCGGGGCTGAGCCTGCGCACCCAGCGCGCGGGGAGGGCGTCGAGGCCGTAGAAGGCGCCGGCGATCATCCCGGCGATGGCGCCGGTGGTGTCGGCATCCCCCCCCTGGTTGACGACGCCGACGAGGCACTCTTCGAAGTCGCCCGTGGTGAAGAGATAGTTGAAGACCGTCTGCAGCGTATCGACCACGTAGGCGGTGGCGTTGCCGCGGTAGGCGTTGAAGCGGAAGGAGGGGTGCTTCGCCGTCAGCTCGCGGGTGAGGGCGTGCAGGGCGAAGCGGTCGGCGCCCAGAATCGCCTGCTGCACCATGCGCCCGACGCAGAGGCAGGCGGCGTCGGAGAGGGGGTGGTTGTGGGTGAGGCGCGCCTGCGCCAGGGCGCAGCGCTCAAGCATCGCCTCGTCCCCCAGGGTGAGCAGGGCGACTGGGGCCATGCGCATGACGGCGCCGTTGCCGGCGTCCCACTCGTTGAAGGGGACTTCAAGGCGCCCCGAGACGATATAGCCGCGGATCCCCCGAAGGCAGGTGGCGCCGACGTCGGGGGGATTGCTCTTGAGCCACGCTGCGAGCTCCTCGGCGACGGCCGTCAGGTTCCACCCTCCGCATCGCAGCGCCGCCCGCGCGATGCACAGCGCCATCTGCGTATCGTCGGTCACCTCCCCCGCCTTCAGGCCGAGCCAGCCGCCCCCGACGATTTTGCGATGAACCTTGTGCTTCGCCCGGATCTCCCCCGGCGTCATGAACTCCGTCGTCGCTCCCAGAGCGTCGCCGAGGGCCATCCCCAGAAACGCCGCCAGAGCACGCTGCTCAATGTCCGTGCGTGAGATCATAAGAGATTCAATTCAAAATTAAAAATTCAACATTCACAATTGCCTTTCTCATCCTCCGATCATCACCTCCACCTCGTACTCCCCGCCGATCACCAGAACCTCCTCCTCTCCCTTGAGCAGGGGCGAGGGGAGGATGTCGCTGCAAAAGAAGATCTTGAACAGGGGAACCTCGGCCTTCAGGACGCGGGAGCCGAACTCCCAGGCGCGCTCGAAGTCGGTGGTGAAGGAGTTGAGGTTGTTCAGGCGCAGCAGGTATCGCCGCCCCTGGCGCTCCAGAATCCGATGCTCGTCGAAATTGTGGATTCCGCGGTACAGGGAGAGGTGCGACAGGCCGGGGTGGCGCCGGGCGAGCTCGCTCTGGACGAACTCGAAGAGGAGATCGAGCTGGAAGTGCAGGGCGCTGGTGCGCTCGGCCCCCTTCATCCGGTCGACGGTGTAGAGAAAGTAAGCCTCGGAGTGGATGTCGTCGATCGTCTCACGATGAAAGGTCGGAGCGATCCCGAAGCGGCTCTCCACCCACCCTTTTAGAACCGCCCCCTCCAGGGAGTTGGCGTCGAACATCCACCCCCGCAAAAACCGCAGGTAGCTCTTTTTCAGGCTCTTTCGCCCCCGCTCCGACGTCTCGCGCTCCCACTGGTGGAGCTGAAAGGTGACGTCCATGTAGTCGTGAAAGAGCGCCGCGCGCTCGGTTGGATCGGCAAGCCCTTGCAGACGATGGAAAAGAAGGCTGTGCGTCCGGCGCACCCCTTGGATCTCCAGAGCCTTGGGGTGGCTCTGGTAGTGCCGCGATGCGATGACCCAGGGGGGGAGGGTGCAGAGATTGAAAGGAGAAGACATAGGGAGACCAATTTTGAATGTTGAATTTTGAATTGAAATCAAAGGCCTTAAGCCCTTAATTCAAAATTCACAATTGCCTTTCTCAGCTTTCCATCAACAGGATCGCTTCGGCCACCTCCTTGAGGCTTTTGCGCTTGTCCATGGCGATCTTCTGCATCTTGCGGTAGGCCTCGGGCTCGCTCATCCCCTTTTTGATGAGGGTCCCCTTGGCCTTCTCGATGACCTTTCGGACTTCGATCGTCTCCTTGAGGCGGTTCACTTCGTCGCGAAGGGTGGATGCCTGCATGAAGTGGTGGATGGCCAGGTCGACGGCGGGGTGAAGCTGCTCCTCCCGGAACGGTTTGACGACATAGCTCATGACGCCGGCAAGGCGCGCCCGCTTCACGTTTCGCGCGTCGGTGGTCCCGGTCAGCAGGACGATGGGGGTCGGCGCATCTTTGCCTATTTTTTCAGCGGCGCTGATGCCGTCGAGGACAGGCATGGTGACGTCCATGACGATGAGAAGGGGGGTGCGCACCAGGGCGAGATCGACCGCCTCTTTGCCGTTCGCGGCTTCGAGAATCTCCTCGAAGCCGTAGGCGCAGAGGGCTTCGGCGACCTGGCGGCGGATCAACGGTTCGTCGTCGACGACGAGTGCGGTTCGCATCGGAAGGTACCTCCTGGTCTGGTGAGGGTTCGCTGCTATGGTCTGTGCTCTGCATAAGGAGTGCCGTCTCGGGGCCGCCGTTTAGCTCTTGACATGGTACATTCGTCGCCCCATAGTGAAAAACGTCGTTATATTGAAGGGGGACGCGTTCCTCAAAGGGGCACCATGCACGAGCTCGGCATCACCCGCAGCATCGTTGAAATCGCCGAAGAGCACGCCCGGCGCGAGGGGGCGGCCAAGGTCCTCTCGGTGACCGTCGCCATCGGCGAGCTCTCCGGCGTCGTCCCCGAGGCGGTGGAATTCTGCTTCGAGGCGTGCACCCGCGGCACCTTCATGGAAGGGGCGCGCCTCATCGTCTCGCGCGTCCCCGGACGCGGACGCTGCGGCGACTGCGGCGCCGAGGTCCCCGTCGAGGTTCAAACCTTCGCGTGCCCCGACTGCGGCGCCTTCGCTTTGGAGAGGGTGCAGGGGGAGGAGCTTCGCATCATCGAACTGGAGGTCGACTGAAAGTTATGTGCATCGATTGCGGCTGCCCCAATCCCGACGGGGAACACGGGCATCACCACCATCACGACGCGGGTCACGGCCATTCCCACGACCACGAGGGGCGCACCCTGCGCATCGAGGAGGACCTGCTCGCCAAGAACGACCGGTACGCCGCGGCCAACCGGGCGCTCTTTCGCGAAAAGGGGATCTTCGTCCTGAACCTCGTCAGTTCGCCCGGGTCGGGGAAGACGACGTTGCTGGAGCGCACCCTCACCGCCCTGAAGGATCGGGTGCGCTTCGCCGTCCTCGAGGGGGACCAGCAGACCTCCAACGACGCCGAGCGCATCGCCGCCACCGGGGTGCCGGTGCGCCAGATCAACACCGGCGCGGGGTGCCACCTCGACGCCCACATGGTCGGCCACGGCGTCGAGGCCTTCGACCTGGAGGCGACGGACATCCTCATGATCGAGAACGTCGGCAACCTCGTCTGCCCCGCCTCCTTCGACCTGGGCGAAGCCCACAAGGTCGCCCTCCTCTCGGTCACCGAAGGGGAGGACAAGCCCCTCAAATACCCCCACATGTTCCGCGCCGCCGACCTGATGATCGTCAACAAGACCGACCTCCTGCCCTACCTGCGCTTCGATGTCGAGAAGTGCAAAGCCTACGCCCGGCAGGTTCACCCCGGCATCGAGATCATCGAGCTCTCCTGTGAGTCGGGCGAGGGGATGGAGCGCTGGTATGCGTGGCTGTTGGCAAATGCGAAGGGTGCGCGGGACGCGGAACGAGGGGCGCGGAGGGCCTGAACGCCGCCGCACTTGAATTGCGCGTCCCGCACACCGCGATACGCGTCCCTGATTTTGAAGGAGTCGTAACTAGTGGGCATGGGGTCCCAGATCCCATTCAAGGGACGCTTTTCGCCGTCCATGGCCGCTTGACTGGCGCCGTCCATGGCGCCAGACACCCTTGTCATGTGAGCCGCGACCCCTCACAAGGTTGAATAAGATACAAGGAGTCTTTTCTATGTGCCTTGGCGTTCCGATGAAAGTGATCAGTATCGAAGACGATGTCGCGGTGTGCGAGATCGATGGGGTGAGGCGCGAGGCGAGCCTGATGATGGTGGAGGGGGTCGAGGTCGGCGATTTCATCCTCATCCACGCCGGCTTCGCCATCGAGAAGCTCGACGAGGACGACGCCAGGGAGACCCTCGAGCTCTTCCGGCAACTCGTCGCGCAAGGGGTCGTCGCCGAATGAGCTACACGAGCGAATTTCGAAATCCCGAGGTGGCCGCCCGGCTCCTGGCGAAGATCCGCGAGGCGGTGGCGGGGTACGCGGGCACCATGACGCTGATGGAGGTGTGCGGCACCCACACCATGGCGATCTACCAGCACGGCGTGCGCGCCCTGCTGCCGGAGCAGATCCGCCTCATCTCCGGGCCGGGGTGCCCGGTGTGCGTCACCCCCATCGACTACGTCGACCACGCCGTCGCCCTGTGCCGCCGCCCCGGCACCCTCGTCGCCACCTTCGGCGACATGGTGCGCGTCCCCGGCTCGACGAGCAGCCTGCAGCGCGAGAAGGCCCTCGGGGCCGACGTGCGCATCGTCTACTCTCCCCTGGACGCCGTCGCGCTGGCCCGCAGAAATCCCGAAAAGGAGGTCGTCTTTCTCGGCGTCGGCTTCGAGACGACGACCCCTACCATCGCAGGCTCCATCCTGCAGGCGAAAAAGGAGGGGCTCGTGAACTACAGCGTGCTGCCCTCCCACAAGACGATCCCCGGGCCGATGGCGGCGCTCACCGCCGACCCCGAGCTCAAGGTCGACGGCTACATCTGCCCCGCCCACGTCTCGGCCGTCATCGGCGCCGAGGGGTACGAGCCCCTCGCCCGGGAGTGCAGCGTCCCCTGCGTGGTGACCGGCTTCGAGCCCCTCGACATCCTGCAGGGGGTCGAGATGCTCGCCCGGCAGGTCGTCGCCGGCGAGGCGCGGGTCGAGATCCAGTACAGCCGGGTGGTGCGGCGCCAAGGAAACGCCAAGGCCCGCGAGATCCTCTACGAGGTCTTCGAACCGTGCGACGCCCTGTGGCGCGGGATCGGGCTGCTGCCCGGCAGCGGTCTGTGCATTCGGGACGCGTATGCGCACTTCGACGCCGCGCGCCGCCTTCCGGTGGAGGTGGAGGCGCCCAGAGAGCACGGCGGATGCCAGTGCGGCGAGGTCCTCAAAGGGAAGATCTCCCCCACCGACTGCCCCCTCTTCCGCACCGTCTGCACCCCCGAAAACCCCGCCGGCGCCTGCATGGTCTCGAGCGAGGGAACGTGCGCGGCGCAGTACAAGTACGGGGAGTGACAATCCTCCGATAATTCGCCTTAACTGTTCGCTGAAGGGTCTCGGGGCGCCCGCGCAGAGGGTGTCTGGCGCCCCGGACGGCGCCAGTCAAGCCCCCAGGGATGGGTTCATGGCGTCCCTCGGAGTGGGGGGCGCGAGACCCTTCTTCACGACTGCTGAACAGCAACGATTTGCCCTTTTGAGTGAACTCATGACCAACGACATCATCCTTCTTGGCCACGGCAGCGGCGGCAAGCTGAGCCACCAGCTCCTCAACGAGCTCATCGTTCCGACGCTCTCGGGAATCGAGGCGCGCGACCAGAACGACGCGGCGATCCTCGCGGCGAGCGGGGGGCGCCTCGCCTTCACCACCGACTCGTACGTCGTCGACCCGATCTTCTTCCCCGGCGGCGACATCGGCGATCTGGCGGTCAACGGCACCGTCAACGACCTTGCCATGGCCGGGGCGCGCCCGCTGGCCCTCTCGGTCGGGCTGATTCTGGAAGAGGGGCTCCCCCTGGCCGACCTGCGGCGCGTCATCGAATCGATGCGTGCCGCCGCCGACGCAGCCGGCGTCCGCATCGCCACCGGCGACACCAAGGTCGTCCCCCGGGGCAAGGGGGACAAGATTTTCATCAACACCTCGGGGATCGGCGTGATCGAGCACCCCTTCGATCTGCGCGGCAGCGGCGCGCGCCCCGGCGACAGGGTCCTGATCAACGGTCCCGTCGGCGACCACGGCATGGCGGTCCTCGCCTCGCGCGAGGGGCTCGAGCTCGAAGCCGACATCCGCACCGACAGCGCCCCGCTGCACACCCTGGTGGAGGCGATCCTGTCGGCGGGGGGAGAGGCGGTGCACGCCCTTCGCGATCCGACCCGCGGCGGGGTCGCCACCACCCTCAAGGAGATCGCCCTGCAGTCGCAGGTCGAGATCTCCCTTCGGGAGAACGCCATCCCCGTGCGCGAGGCGGTGCGTGGCGCCTGCGCCATTCTCGGCCTCGATCCCCTCTTCGTCGCCAACGAGGGGAAGCTTCTGGCGGTGGTCGCCCCGGAGGCGGCGGGTGCGGTCCTCGAAGCGATGCGCCGGCACCCGGCCGGACAAGAGGGGGCGATCATCGGAGAGGTCGTCGGGGCAGGGGAGGGGCGCGTCGTGATGACGACGGCCATCGGCGGGCGCCGCTCCATCGAGATGCTCTCGGGGGAGCAACTGCCGCGGATCTGCTGAAAAGGGGGAGGCGGGAAAGAAAGTTCAGGATTGGAAGGGCAGGGCTGGATCGGGTTCAACGGCGCTCACTTTTCCTCTTTTCCAACAAAGAGGACTTTTCAATCCCCTCCAATACCTTCAGATCTTCCCGATCCGCCTCCAGTCTCTGCGCCTCCCGCCGCTTGGCATCGAACTCCTCGTAGCGCCCCAGCGCCAGCCTCTCGGCCACCGCCGCTTGGATGCGTCCGGCATGAGTGAGCACGTCGCGCTCGTTGAAGGAGAGGAAAGCATCGAGCTTCTGCTCCCACTCTGCCATGGTTATCTGCCTGCGCCGTTTGGCCTGATCCTCTGCATAATCCAGATACATGACGACAATGCGGTCGAGCGCCTCTATCTCCTCGGCATGCAGGTAGTTTTTGGCAATCGTGACATCCTTCTTGCGCACACGGCTTCCCTCCCAGTTCGTCACTCCCATGTTGGGGAGCTCGGGGTTGCTGCGTTCGGCGATCAGTTCGGCCGACTTCGCGGCTCCCCTCGATTTGAACTGTCAAGGATTCCTTGACAGTTGCCTCTTCCTCCAACTCCCCTTCCTCAAGGATATTCTTGGTATGCAGGCTGATGTTCTGCTTGGTCGCCTGGAACAGCTCGGCCATCTCGGCCTGGGTCATCCAAACCGTGCCGTCCTGCACCCGCAGCTGCATTTCGACATTCCCATCCTCGGTGGTGTAGATGATCAGTTCTCCCTGGGTCATAGCCCCAACTCCTTCAGGCACTTGGCCATCTGCTGCCGAGCCTCGGCCAGTTCTTATTCAAGGTCCGTCGATCCGTTCCTGCACCGCGGATCTGCTGAAGCCTGCGCCCGGGCGTGCGCGCGCGGGCTCAGAAGGCCCAGGGGGGATCGATCTTTTCGCGCAGGGCTTTTTTGCGGAACTTGTGCTCGTACATGCGCGTGTCGGCCTGGTGGAGCGCTTCTCTTAGGCGCTCGGCCGTCTCGGCGGTGGCGGCGCCGATGGAGATCTCCAACGTCTGCTCTGCCCCTTCGGCGTTGACGGCGTCGCGGGTTTCGCGTACGCGGTCGGCGACCGCGCGCACGGTGGCTGTGTCGGTGTTCGGCAAGAGGATGGCGAACTCGTCCCCGCCGATGCGGGCCACCACATCCTCGGGGCGCACCGATTCGCGAAGGACGCGGGCTGCCAGTTTGATGAGGCGGTCTCCGGCGCTGTGGCCGAGGCTGTCGTTGACCGATTTGAGACCGTCGACGTCGGCGATGATGACGCTGATCGGGTAGCGGCGGCTTCGCGACAGCCGCTCCAACTCCGCGTCGAAGTAGGCGCGGTTGAACAGCCCCGTCGTTGCATCGTGGGTGCTCATGTAGTTGAGCCGCTCCTCGTACTGCTTCCTCTCGGTGATGATGCTGGTCGTCCCCGCCAGGCGCAGCGCCACCCCCTCCTCGTCGCTCTCCACGATTCGCCCCCGCTCCAGAACCCATTCCCAGTCCCCGTCTTTTGTGCGCGAACGGAACTCGGCTTCGTAGGCGTCGCTCTGTGCGCGCAGGTGGGCTTCGAGGGCCTCCTGCATCCGGGGGATATCGTCCGGGTGGATGAGCTTTTGCCGGGCGGTCATGGTCGGCGCGATCTCTTCGGGGGCGTAGCCGATCATGCGGGCGAAGCGGCGGCTGAAGGTCATCTCCCCCGTCGTCACGTTCCAGTCCCAGAAGCCGTCGTTGCTCCCCTCCAAAACGAGCTGCAGCCGCTCTTCGCTCTGGCGCAGCGCCTCCTCGGCTTCGCGCCGCGCCTCCTCGCGCGAGAAGTTGTCGATGGCGAACGAGATGCTCTGCGCCATCTCGGCCAGCAGGTCGAGGATCTTGGCGTCGAAGAAGTCCTTCTTTTCCGAATAGACCTTGAAGAAACCGAACGGCTCGCCGCGATCGACCAGGGGGAAGACGGCCGAGGCGCGGATGCCGCTGGCCAGGGCGGCCTCCCTCCACGGTCCGGTAGCCGGGTCGCGCAGGTAGTCGTTGCACACGTACGGCCTCCCCTCGCGCAGGGCGACGCCGGAGGGGCCGCGCCCCTCGGTCCGGCGCTCGTCGATGGAGACGATGGTCGTGCGGAGGAACTGCGCGGCCGAGCCGCTGAAGGCCACCGGCCGCAGGAGGCTCGACCCCTCCTCGATCATGCTGATGCCGGCCAGGCAGAACTTGCCGTAGTCGACGGCGATGCGGCAGATCTCCCGAAAGAGGGCGTCGCGGTCGCGGCTGTGCATGATCGCCTTGTTCGTTCGGCTCAGGGCCGAATAGAGGTTGCTGATCCGAAGGATCGTCTCCTCCGACTTCTTGCGCGCGGTGATGTCCTCGCCGATGCACGCCGTCCCGTCGACGCTCCCTTCCGCATCGTACAGCACCGTGATGTTCCACGAGATCAGGCGCCGCTCGGCGTTTCGGGTGACGATGTCGTTTTCGAAGTGGGTGGGCATCGTCCCTGTGTCGATCCAGTCGCCGTACATGGCGAGGAGGTCGGCACCCTCGGGGACGAGCATGTCGAACCAGTTGCGCCCGAGAATCTCCTCGCGGCTCCAGCCGACGAGCGCCAGGGTGAAGTCGTTGCAGAACAGAACGCGCCCGTGGCGGTCGAGCTCGATGGCGATCATCTGCACGTTCTCGAAGGTTTCGCGGAAGCGACGCTCCGACTCGCGCAGCGACTCTTCGGCCTGCTTTCGCTCGATGAGACGGCCGATGTGGCTGCCCAGAGGGGCGATGCGGTGCAGGAAGTCGCCGTCGAAGGGGCGCCTGGCGCGGGAGTAGAACTCCATCACTCCGACGCTTCTGCCCCCCAGCACGATGGGGAAGGCGAAGCCGCCCCGCAAACCGCACTCGGCGGCGAAGGGCCGGCGCAGAAAATTGTCGTCGCTGCGCACGTCTTCGACCCAGAAGGCCTTGCGCGCCTCCCACACGCGCCCCGGAAGCCCCTCGCCGGGGGCGAAGCTGAGCGTTCTTCCGGCGGTCATGAACGCGTCGACGTCGGTTCCCGCTTCGCTCCAGTGATGCAGCAGGCGAAGGTTTCTCCCCTGGGCGTCTTCCCACCAGACCCCTCCCACGTCCCACCCGATGGAGGAGCAGATCGCCTCCAGCACCCAGGGGATCGCCTCAGAGACGGTGGGGGCGGCGGCCAGAATCTCGCTCACCGCCTGCTCGACGGCGAGGCGAAGCTCGGTCTGGCTGCGCTCGGTGATGTCGCGGGCGATCTCAACGGTGGCGACGATGTCGCCCGATGCGTCCCTGAGGACGGAGGCGGACAGATCGCAGTGTCGCTGCTCTCCCCCGCGCAGGGTGAGGGTCCGTTCGCCGCGGCGGCTTCGGCCGTCGCGCAGCGTCTCGACGGTGAGGCAGCCTCGGCACGGGGCGTCGAGCCCCCACAGCGCCCGGTAGCAGTGCTCGCCGAGGTGCGCTCCGAACGCCGCCTCGCTGGCGGGGTTCTGGTAGACGATGCGGAAATCGACGTCCTTGACGGTCACGATGTCGTCGATGGCGGCGAGGATCGCCTCGTTTCTGCGCAGCTCCGCCCTCGCGTCGAGCAGGGCGCGCCGCAGCGCCTCCGGAGTGTCGGGGTGGGCTTCCGGGGGGGTGTCCACGGGCATGAAGGCTCGCGGCGAGGCGGAAGCACCGAGATCGTTGGAAAAGTTCAGATCGTCCATGACGTGGTTCCAGAAGGTATGTGACGGCGCCGGCCCGGTGCGGCAGTGCGCGGCGTCCATTCTTGACATCGAAATAAGGGATCAGTATCCTTCGGCATGCCGGGGCCGGGTCGCTGTCGGGCCTGAAGCGCGATCCGGCTGCGAGACCTTTATCCGTCTGCGCGCGCGGGTAAGGGTCTTTTCGTTTCGAAAGAGGAGGCGCTTCATGGACGGGCTCACCCTCGTTCTTTTTTTCGTCGGTCTGGTCATCCTGCTCTTCGGCGCCGAGATCCTGGTGCGGGGGGCCGCCCGGCTGGCCGTCCTCTTCGGGGTCTCCCCCCTGGTGATCGGGCTCACCGTCGTCGCCTTCGGCACGAGCTCCCCCGAGCTCGCCGTGAGCCTCTTCTCTTCGGGCGCGGGGCAGGCCGACATCGCCGTCGGCAACGTCGTCGGCTCCAACATCTGCAATATCCTGCTGATTCTTGGGATCTCGGCCGCCATCACCCCCCTGACCGTCTGTCGTCAACTGATCCGGCAGGAAGTCCCCCTGCTGATCGGCGTCTCCTTCCTCTTCTTTCTCCTCGCCCTCGACGGGCGCATCGGCCGCCTCGACGGCGCCCTCTTCTTCGGCGGCCTCGTCGTCTATCTCGTCTGGACCATCCGCGCCAGCCGAAAACAGATCGCCTGCGGCGACGACGAGGCGACGGAGATCCCCGCCGCCTCGGGGGGGGCGGCCAAGCAGATCTTTCTGGTTCTGGCGGGCCTTGCCATGCTCGTCGCCGGATCGAAGTGGCTCGTCGACGGCGCCGTCGTCATGGCGCGCGCCCTGGGGGTGAGCGAGCTCATCATCGGGCTGACCATCGTCTCCATCGGCACCTCGCTCCCCGAGGTCGCCACCTGCATCGTGGCGGCGATGCGCGGCGAGCGCGACATGGCGGTGGGCAACGCCGTCGGGAGCAACCTCTTCAACATCCTGGCGGTGCTCGGGCTCACCGCCCTCGTCACCCCCGGCGGCGTCCCCGTTTCGCCCGCCGCCCTGCAGTTCGACATCCCGGTGATGCTCGTGGCGACCGTCGCCTGCCTCCCCGTCTTCTTCACCGGACACCTCATCGCCCGCTGGGAGGGGATCCTCTTTCTCGGCTACTACGTCGCCTACATCCTCTACATCGTTCTTTCGGCCCTGCAGCACGGGGCGCTGCCGACCTTCAGCACGGCGATGCTCTGGTTCGTTCTGCCGCTGACCGCCCTCACCCTGTGCATCGGCGTTTGGCGCACGCTGCGGGAACACCGACTTTAGAAGGGGGTTTCCAGAGTGTAACATACGACAATCGTTCCAAAGGGTGGAATAAAAAAATAGGTCTGACCTTTAGTCTTCTGGCGGAATCGGTTGGGGAACCTCGGAGGGGATCAGGGGGCGGGGGGGGATGTGGTCGGGGATCGTGAGGAGCATCGTCCCCCGGGGCATCTCCAACTCGTCGTAGAGGCGCCGCGTGTTGCGGATGTACGCCTTGGAAAGGTGGACGGGGAGGAAGGCGCCGGGGCGCAGCTCTTCGAGGAGGGCGTTGACGTCGGTGGTGCACAGGTGCCGCGACGCCCTTGCCTTCTCGGCGTCGGCGGCGAGGAAGGTGCACTCGGCGATCAGGAGCGTCACGCCCCGCAACAAAGAGACGATCTTCCGCCGGTTCGCCTCGCTGAAGTCGACGTCAGTAAAATAGCCGAGGCTCGCCGGGGGCGCCTCGCCCCGGATCGCCTCGTACAGGGCGCGGGCGTCGCGCACCGTCTCGCTTCGCTCCCCTTCGGCGGTGCGCCGCACGATGCGGATCGGTTCGTCGCCCATCGTCCCGCGATGGAAGCTCTTTTTCAGCATCCCGATCCACGGCCCGGCCTCGATCCCTTCGCGCAGGAGCTTTTCCGGATCGATGAGAAACGGAGGCGCTTCGGTGAGGCGGAAGAAGAGGACGGGGAGGCCGTGATCCGCCGTTTCCGCTTCCACACGCAGGTGACGGTTCTCGTAGATGGTGCGACCGGCCCTTTGCACTTCGCCCAACTCGCGCAGGGGGAACCCCTCGGGACCGGGCAGAAGGAAGGTGCGGGAGAGCCCCGGGGCGATCTCGTGTACACGAAACGAGCACCAGTGCGCTTCGGTGAGGTTCCAGTCGTAGCCGCCGAGTTTTTTCTCGAGGCGCCGGGCGATCCCGGGGGGGCCGAACAGATCGACGGTGCGCGGGGAGACGTGGACGTGGCGCACGAAGGTGTCGATCCCCATGAAGTGGTCCATGTGCGCGTGGGTGATGAAGAGCGCTTCGGTCGATTTGAGGACACGCTTGGCCAGGTGGGTGATCTGCCCGCAGTCGAACAGGAGGCCTTTGCCCCGGGGGCGCACGCGCACCGAGACGACGGGATCGTCGAGCAGGCCGCTGTAGAGGGTCGGTTCGATGGCGCGAAAGAGGGAATTCATCTCTACATTCTACCGTGCGGTGCGCCGCAGCTGAATCGGAGCGTTGACTTTTCGAGTGCCCGGTGTAAGCTCCTGACGACTTTCACGTTCAGGTCTTCATTCATCCAACCGGGGCGCGTCGGGAGGTGCGCCGCAGGGGCTTTGTCATGATTTTTCGGTGCATTCTGATCGCCCTTTTCATCCTCGCCGGGGGGAGCGCCGCCGCGGCGCAAAGCGAACCCGAAGTCGTCCGTTCGTTCGGCGCCTTCGATGTGCTCGGCGACAGCCGCAACGTTCTGGAGGTCGGCGTCGGGTTCTTCGACATCGCGGACCGGCACTCGGTGGAGGCCGTCAAGATCGAGGGGCGCCTCGGGCGCAAGCTCTCCTTCGTCGGGCCGGCCCTCGGGGTGGTGGCCAACCGCGAGGGGGGCGTTTTCGGTTACATGGGCGCCTACGTCGACATCGCCGTGGGGCGATTCACCCTCACCCCCCTGGGCGGCATCGGCGCCTACCACAAGGGCGACAGCAAGGATCTGGGGGGATTCTTCATCTTTCGCTCCGGCCTCTCGGTCGCCTACCGCCTGAGCGAGCGCCTCGGCATCGGCGCCGCCTGGGGGCACGTCTCCAACGCCCGGATCTACAACAGCAATCCGGGGCAGGACGACCTCTTTGTCACCCTGCAGTGGCGATTCTGAGGCATCGTCTCCCCTTCTTCCCGACGCAAAGTGGTCCGATCCGCCGTTTTCGAGGTTGATTTGACGGCGCGGACGTCCTAGCATATCCCTTTTTCATTCACCACAGATCCACGGGAAAACCAGCCTTGAAGGCCATCACACCTCCGAACCGGCTGCGGGAGCGATGCACCGCGGCCTTGAGCCGTTTGCGCGTCAGCGAAAACACCTTCATGATCATCCTCGCGGTGATCATCGGGGTGATCTCGGGGCTGGTCAACTACGCCTTCCGCATGACGATCGAGTTTTTCGACTGGCTCGTCATCGGCCAAGGGAGCGCTCTGCTCGGCGTCTCCTTCGACGAATGGAGCGCCTCGCGCCTACTGGTGATCTTCTTTCCGATGATCGGCGCGTTTCTGCTCGTCCCCCTCTTCTATTTCTTCGGGGCTGAGATGCGCTCGGGGTTCCCGCAGTTTCTCACCACCGTCAATCTCAAGGGGGCGAAGATCCCGGGGCGCACCATCTTCACCCGGGGGGCGGCGAGCGCCGTCGTCATCGGCACGGGGGGGTCGGCCGGGCAGGAGGGGCCGATCGCGCAGATCGGCGGTGCCATCGGCAGCCAGATCGGCCAGGGGTTCAAGATGAGCGGTGAGCGCCTGAAGGTCCTCGTCGCCTGCGGCGTCGCCGGCGGGGTGGCGGCGACCTTCAACGCCCCCATCGCCGGGGTCTTCTTCGCCCACGAGATCGTGCTGCGCTCCTCCTTCGAGCGCACCAGCTTCACCTCCATCGTCATCGCCAGCGCCATGAGCACCGTGGTGTCGCGGGCGCTTCTGGGCAATCACCCCGAATTCGTCGTCCCCCCCTACGTCCTCGTGCACGCCGGAGAGCTCGCCTTCTATCTTGTCCTCGGCGTCCTCATCGGCGGGCTCGCCGCCCTGTTCATCGACACCCACTACCGCATCAAGGACCGCTTCGACGCCCTGTCGATGCACCCCCTCGCCAAGCCCTTCGTCGGCGCGGCGCTGGTCGGGGTCATCGGCGTCGGCTTCCCCCAGGTCTTCGGCAACGGCTACGAGTTCATCGAGGCGGTCCTGCACGGCGACGGCTCCCTCTACCTGCTCGGGGCGCTGGTGGTCCTGAAGGCCCTCGCCACCTCCTTCACCCTCGGCTCGGGGCTCCCCGGGGGGCTCTTCGCCCCCTCCCTCTTTCTGGGGGCGGTGGCCGGGGGGGCCTTCGGCAAGGGGGCGCAGCTCCTCTTTCCGGGGATGATCGCCTCGCCCGGAGCCTACGCCCTGGTGGGGATGGGGGCCTTTTTGTCGGCGGCGACCCACGCGCCGATGACCGCCATCTTTTTGCTGTTCGAGATCACCGCCTCCTACGAGGTCATCATCCCCATCATGATGACGTGCGTCATCGGCACCGCCATCAGCCGCCGCATCAAGCGCGAAAATCTCGAGACGGTGGAGCTCGCCCGGGCGGGGATCAACCTGGAAGGGGGTAAGGAGCGCAACGTCCTGCAGTCGATCCGCGTCGGCGAGGTGATGAACCGCCAGGCCGAGACGATCCCCGAGAACATGACGCTTCGGCAGTTCACCGACTTCATGGCGAGCACGCGGCACACCAACTTCCCCCTGGTCAACCGCAGCGGCGAGCTCACCGGGATCATCTCGGAGCAGGACTTCATGGGGGTCGTCTTCGAGCCCGACCTCATGGATCTGGTGGTCGTCAAGGAGCTCGCGACCCTCAAGGTCGTCACCGTCCACGAGGACGACAACCTCGACGAGGCGATGCGCCGGATCGGCATCCGCAACATCGAGCAACTCCCCGTGGTCGATCGGCACACGGGCAAGAAGCTGGTGGGGATCGTCTCCCGGCGCGACATGCTCTCGGCCTACAACCGGGCTCTGATGGCCCGCACACTGCAAGGTGAACAATGAAAGACGATCTGCTCAAGGGGCTCAATCCCCGCCAGCGCGAGGCGATCCTGCACGGCGAGGGGCCATTGCTCCTTCTGGCCGGGGCGGGCTCCGGCAAGACCCGCACCCTCACCCACCGCGTGGCGCACCTGATCCGCGAGCGGGGGACGGCGCCGTGGCGCATCCTTGCGGTGACCTTCACCAACAAGGCGGCGGCCGAGATGCGCGAGCGTCTGCTGCACCTGCTGGGGGACGAGGCCAAGGGGCTGTGGGTCGCCACCTTTCACGCCGCCTGCGTGCGCATCCTGCGCCGTGAGATCGCCGCGCTGGGGTACACCTCCGACTTCACCATCTACGACGACGGCGACCAGGAGCGGCTGCTGCGCACCATCCTCAAAGAGCTCGAGATCCCCGAGAAGACCCTTCGCCCCCGCTCGGCGGCCGCCGCCATCGACGCGGCGAAGAACCGCGGACGGCTGCCGCACCAGGTCGAGCGCGGCGACGCCTATCACGATCTGACCGCCCGGGTCTACGAGGCGTACCAGCAGCGCCTCAAGCAGGCCAACGCCGTCGACTTCGGCGACCTGCTCCTGCTCACCGTGCGCCTCTTCGACGAGCACCCCGAGATCCGCCACCGCTACGCCGAGCGCTTCGAGCACCTGCTCGTCGACGAGTTCCAGGACACCAACGAGGTGCAGTACGCCCTGATCCGCCACTTGGCGCACCGCCACGGCAACGTGTGCGTCGTCGGCGACGACGACCAGTCGATCTACGCCTGGCGCGGGGCGCAGATCGGCAACATCCTCAATTTCGAGCGCGACTGGCCCGGCTGCGCCGTCATCCGCCTGGAGCAGAACTACCGCTCGACCGCGACGATCCTCGAGGCGGCCGGCGAGGTCGTCGCCCGCAACGTCGGGCGAAAGGGCAAGACGCTGTGGACCGAGAACCCCGCCGGAGAAAAGCTCACCGTCGAGCTCCTTCCCGACGACCGCGAGGAGGCGCGCTTCGTCGCCGCCGAGATTTCCCGGCTGCGCCGCCGCGGGCGCCACCTGCGCGACGTGGCCGTCTTCTACCGCACCAACGCCCAGTCGCGCTCGCTGGAGGAGGCGCTGGTGCAGGAGCGCCTCCCCTACGTCATGGTCGGCGGGGTGAAGTTCTTCGCCCGCATGGAGATCAAGGACGTTTTGGCGTACCTGCGCGCCCTGCTCAATCCCGCCGACGCTCTCTCGGCGCGGCGCATCGTCAACGTCCCCCCCCGGGGGATCGGGGCGGCCACCGTCGAGCGCATCGGCGCCTTCGAGGCCGAAGCGGGCGGCTTCCTCCCCGCCTGCACCATCGCCCTGGAGCGCGGCGCCCTCAAGGGGGCGGCGGCCGCCAAGGTGCGCGGCTTCGTCGAGCTGATGCGCACATTCGCCGAGAAGATGGAGCACACCCCCTACCCCGAGCTCACCGCCGAGCTCATCGAAGAGTCGGGGTACGGAGCGGCGCTGCGCGAGACGGCCTCCGGGGCGATGAGTGCGGCCGACCGGGAGGAGGCGCAGGAGCGCCTGCAGAACCTGGAGCAGCTGCTGGCGGGGATGGAGGAGCATGTCGCCACCGAAGGGACGCTGCACGACTTTCTCGAACAGGTCGCCCTCGTCACCGACCTCGACAGCTATGACGGCAGCCTCGACCGCGTCACTCTCATGACGCTGCACGCCGCCAAGGGGCTCGAATACCCCGTCGTCTTCATGACGGGGATGGAGGAGGGGCTCTTCCCCCACAGCCGCACCAGCGCCGCCGAGGAGTCGCTGGAAGAAGAGCGGCGCCTCGCCTACGTCGGGATGACCCGGGCGATGGAGAAGCTCTACCTCACCCACGCGCGCCAGCGCCGCATCTTCGGCGACTTCCAGTTCAACCCCCCGAGCCGCTTCCTGGGGGAGATCCCCCCCCATCTGGTGGAGGGGGCGCAGACCCCCGCCGCCCCCCCGGCGCTGCAAAAGACCGCGGGGCACAACCTCGCCTCCATCTTCGAGCGCTTCCCCGCCGCGTCTCTGGAAGACGAGGCGGAGGCCGCAGCCGAGCCCTCACCTTTCGACGAGGTGCGCGTCGTCCCCGAGCCCGAGGAGGGGGTGCGCCTCGGCACCCGGGTACGCCACCTCAAGTTCGGCATCGGGACGGTGCGGCGCATCGAGGGGAGCGGCGACAACCAGAAGGTCACCATCTACTTCAACACCGTCGGCTCCAAAAAGCTCCTCCTCAAATTTGCCGGACTCGAGCCCGCCTGAGAGCGTCGGCTTGTACACGGCTCGCCAAGGTTCAGCATGAGGTCCCAACTCCCATGCCAAGGGACGCTTTTCGCCGTCCATGGCCGCTTGGCTGGCGCCGTCCATGGCGCCAGACACCCTTGTCATGGGAGCCGTGACCCCACACACGTGAACAGATCCCTTTGTTGTCCCATTTTCCAGGTCGTATCGCGCACTTCACCCCCTGGCATGCTATGATAAGAGTTAGGCGGACTGGAGCGGCGTATGGATCTTCGAAAAATCAGCGAAAACCTGATACGCACCTTCGAGGAGAAGGGGGTGCGCTACGCCCTCATCGGAGGGTGTGCCCTGAAGCTGCGGGGGGTGGAGCGCGAAACCGAGGACCTCAACTTCCTGGTGCACCGCGGCGACCTTCACGAAGTCGACCGCGCCATGCTCGCCCTCGAATACGAGCCGCAGATCCGCTCCGAAAATCTCAGCCGCTACCGCTCCCATCTGGCGGCCTTCGGCGAAGTCGGCTTCATCCACGCCTTTCGCGACGCCACCCTCGAGATGCTCGACCGCGCCGAGGCGCTGCAGGCCTTCGACGGGGCGTTGACGGTGCGGGTCGCGCGCCCCGAGGATCTGATCGGCCTCAAGGTGCAGGCTCTGGCCAACGACGCGCGGCGCCTCGAGATCGAAATGGCCGACATCGAGGCCCTCCTCGCCGTTCACGGCAGCGACCTCGATTGGAAGAGGATCGGCGCCTATTTCGCCCTCTTCGAGCTGACCCCCCTCTACAACGACCTCGAACGCCTGCACCGCCGCCCGGCGATCCGGACGCCGCAGGACGTGTCGTCTGCAACCTAAGTTCATCCTTTCCTCCAACCAAAAACCCCTCTTAAACCCTTTGCAAACCAAACCTTTTCATGATATCCAGATAGGGTCCGGCAGCGATGCCGGCTCGCCGACGGTACGACATTCCCCTGTTCGACATCTGCGATTTTTGACGATCCACTCTGGGAGGGCATCATGGTGTTGCGCGTTTTCGGGCCGACTTTTCTCCTCGCACTGTGCCTCCTTGTCATCCCCGCCCACGCCGCCGACCCCTTTCCGAACGCCGCGGCGGCCTATCTCGTCAAGTCCGGCGAGACGGTCTTCTGGTCCCATCAGGCCGAACGCCGGATGCCTCCGGCCAGCCTGACCAAGATGATGACGGCGCTGGTCGTTTTGGAGCGGGCCGCCCTCGACGACGTCGTCACGATCTCCGCGACCGCCGCCGCCCAGACGGGGAGCCGTCTGCGAATTCAGGCCGGGGAGAGATTCTCCGTGGGCGATCTGCTGGCGGCGCTGCTGATCCGCTCGGCCAACGACGCCGCCGTCGCCCTGGCCGAGCACGTCGCGGGGAGCGAAGAGAAGTTCGCCGCCCTGATGAACCGCCGCGTCGCCGAGCTCGGCCTGAAGAACACCCAGTTCGCCAACGCCAGCGGCCTCGACCACCCGCGCCAGTACTCCACGGCCGTCGATCTCGCCCGGCTGGCCGAGGCGGCGCTGGATCACGACACCTTCCGCGCTCTCGTTGTCGAGACGGGTGTCGAGATCCGCACCCTGTGCACGGGGCGCACCTTCGAGCTCACCAACAGCAACAAGCTCCTCGGTCTGTACGACGGACTGGCCGGCGTGAAGACCGGCTTCACCAGCCGCGCCGGCCCCTGCCTCATCGTCGCGGCCGAGCGGGGGGAGGAGCGGGTTCTGTTGGTCCTGCTCAACTCGCCCCACCGCTGGATTCTCGCCCCCGCGATTCTCGATCAGGCTTTCGAGCAAAAGGCCCAGATCGCCGGGTCGCGCCTGGCCCGCCTCGAGACCACCGACTGACCGCCAACGGCAGCGCCCCTCCCTCGACTCGCTCCCCCCAAACCGGTTCAACGGGCTGACGCCGCCGGCGAAGCCCGTTGAACCGCGCCGATAGAATTATTTTTCTCCAAGGTTGAATCGCGCCGGGCTTTGAGTACCCTTGCCCCTATCCGAGCCGTCTCGGACGAAAGGAGGGTTCCGTGGCCGAACCGAGCCGCACCACGCGGGAGACGACGCCCGCCGGGGCAGACGATCCGCGCCTTCGTATGGTGGAGCGCGCCATGAAGAGGGTCCAGTACCGGCCCGACGCCCTCATCGAGGTCCTGCACGTGGCCCAGGAGTCGTACGGATTTCTGAGCGCAGAGATCCTGCACGTCATCGCCCGCGCGATGAACGTCCCCGAGAGCCGGGTCTTCGGGGTGGCGACCTTCTACCACTTTTTTTCGCTGCGCCCCAAAGGAGAGCACAGCTGCATCGTGTGCATCGGGACGGCCTGCTACGTCAAGGGCGCCGGCGAGATCGTCACCGCCCTGGAGCAGGCGTACGGGATACGGGCGGGGGAGACGACCCCCGACGGCAGGCTCCACGTGGGGGCGGCCCGCTGCCTGGGGAGCTGCTCGCTGGCGCCGATGCTGACCCTCGACGGCAAGGTGCTGGGCAACGAGACGGCCGATTCGGTGCTCGAACAGGTGCGCGACCTGCTGCAGGGGAGCCGGGGCGAAGGGGGGGAGCGATGAACCGCGCCGAGCTCGATCAGCTCAGGGACCGGGCGCTCCAGGCGCGCCGGGACCAGAAGGTGCGTTTTCTGGTGTGCTACAGCACCCCCTGCATTTCGGCGGGGGCGCCGGCGATCCGCGCTGCGCTGGAGGAGGAGATCGCCCAAGGGGGGCTCAAAGGAGAGGTGGCCGTCGTCGCCACCGGCTGCATGGGGCCGTGCAGCCGCGGCCCCCGCGTGACGGTGCAGCGCGCAGGGGAGGAGATCGCCTACCAGAAGGTGACGCCCGAGTCGGCGCGGCTTCTGCTGCGCGCGCACGCGGCGAACGAGGAGGCTCCGCAGGAGCATCTCCTGCCCCCCGATCTGCCCTACTTCACCCGGCAGACGCGCTGGGTGCTGGAGCACAGCGGCAAGGTCGACCCCGAGAACATCGCCGACTCCATCGGCCGCGACGGCTACGCCGCACTGGCCAGGGCGCTGCACGAGATGACCCCCGAGGAGGTCTGCGAGGCGATCGTGCGCAGCGGACTGCGCGGCCGCGGCGGCGGCGGATATCCGACCGGCCTCAAGTGGCACTTGGTGCGCAAGGCGGGGGCGGAGCGCAAGTTCGTGGTGGCCAACGGCGACGAGGGGGACCCGGGGGCCTACATGGACCGCACCCTGATGGAGTCCGACCCCCACAAGATCCTGGAGGGGATGGCCATCGCCGGCTACGCCGTCGGCGCCGACAAGGGATTCATCTACGTGCGCGGCGAGTACGCCGTGGCCGCCAAGCGCCTGGAGAAGGCGATCCGCGACGCCGAGCGCCTGGGGCTGCTCGGCGCACGGGTCCTCGACAGCGACTTTCGCTTCCGCATCGACCTGCGCCTGGGGGCCGGCGCCTTCGTCTGCGGCGAGGAGACCGCCCTGATGAGCTCGATCATGGGCGAGCGGGGCAACCCGACCCCCCGCCCCCCCTACCCGGCGCAGCGCGGGCTGTGGGGCTACCCGACCCTGATCAACAATGTCGAGACGCTGGGAGCGGTGGCGCCGATCCTGCTGCGCGGACCCGAGGCCTTCGCCGCCGTCGGCACGGAGAAGAGCAGGGGGACGAAAATCTTCGCCCTCGTGGGCGAGGTGCGCACCGCGGGGCTTATCGAGGTCCCCATGGGGATCACCCTGCGCGAGATCGTCGAGGAGGTCGGCGGCGGGATGGCCGAGGGGGAGACGTTCAAGGCGGCCCAGACCGGCGGCCCGAGCGGCGGGTGCATCCCCGCGGCGCACCTCGACACCCCCGTCGACTTCGAGAGCCTCTCGGTCCTGGGCTCCATCATGGGGTCGGGGGGGCTCATCGTCATGGGGGAAAAATCGTGCATGGTCGACGTGGCCAAGTATTTCATGGATTTTTGCCGTGACGAGAGCTGCGGCAAGTGCATCCCCTGCCGTGCCGGGACGGTGGAGATGCACCGGATTCTCGATCGCATCACCCGCGGCGGCGCCGTCGAAGACGAGATCGCGCGCCTCGAAGAGTTGTGCGATCTGGCCCGTGAGGCTTCGCTGTGCGGACTGGGGGGGACCGCCCCCAATCCGGTGCTGGCGACGCTGCGCTATTTCCGGGACGAGTACCACGCCCACATCCGCGAGCAGCGCTGCCCCGCCGGCGTCTGTCGCTTCACCGAGGTCCCCAGGGAACGCCTGGGCGACCCGCAGGCGCCCCCGCACGACGTGCGCAGCGAATCGGAGGGGATCTGATGCCGGTCATCACCCTTACCATCGACGGCAATCTCGTCAGCGGCCGCGACGGCCAGAGCGTCCTCGACGTGAGCCGCGACGCCGGGATCGAGATCCCCACCCTGTGCCACCTCGAAGGGCTGACCCCCTGGGGGGGGTGCCGCCTGTGCGTCGTGGAGATCCGGAACGAGCGGCGGCTCCTGACCGCCTGCACCACCGTCGCCGCCGAGGGGATGCACGTCGTCACCCGCAGCGCGCGCCTCGAAAACTACCGGCGGATGCTCATCGAGCTCCTCCTCGCCGAGCGCAACCATTACTGCGCCGTGTGCGTCGTCGACGGCCACTGCGAGCTGCAGTCGATGGCCGCCCGCCTCGGGGTCGATCATGTGCGCTTCGACTATCTCAACCCGCCGATGCCGGTGGACATCAGCCACGAGCTCTTCGGCCTCGACCACAACCGCTGCATCCTGTGCACCCGCTGCGTGCGTGTGTGCGACGAGGTCGAAGGGGCGCACACCTGGGATGTGCGGGGGCGCGGTACAAGCGAACGGGTCGTCATCGATCTGGATCGCCCCTGGAAAGAGAGCACGAGCTGCACCCGCTGCGGCAAATGCGTGCAGGTCTGCCCCGTCGGGGCGCTCTTCCACAAAGGGGCGACCGTCGGCGAGATGATCAAGGACAACCGCTTCCTGATGGAGATCATCCGGCGGCGCCGCAGCGCACAGCCCTTCATCGAACGACGGCGGAGCTGACGGGCGGCGGCCCCCCCTTCACGGAGGTCCTTTGTGACGAAGTCGACGACGCAACGAAAAATCCGGCTCGCCACCGTCTGGCTGGGGGGGTGCTCGGGGTGCAACATGAGCTTTCTCGATTTGGGAGAGCTGCTGATCGATCTCAGCGAGCGGGCGGAGCTGGTCTACGGACCGTTCACCGACATCAAGGAATTTCCCGAGGAGGTGGACATCGCCGTGGTCGAGGGGTCGCTCAACAACACCGAAAACCTGGAGCTCTACCGGAAGATCCGGCAGCGCACCAAGCTCGTCGTGAGCTTCGGCGACTGCGCCGTCACCGGCAACGTCAGCTCGCTGAGAAACGTCCTCACCCCCGAGGAGGCTCTGGCGCACTCCTACGGCCGAGACGTCGGAGCGCCCCCCTTCGGCAACGAGGCCTCGCAGGTGCTGCCGCAGCTTCTGCCCAAGTCGTATCCGCTGCACCACGTCCTTCCCGTCGACGCCTTCATCCCCGGGTGCCCCCCCGACCCCGAGCGGACGTGGCCCGCGCTCCTCGCCCTGATGGAGGGCAAACAGGGGATCGAGGCCGTCCCCGAGGAGCGCACCTTCGGGTGACGCTCGATCCGAGCGACGAAAGGGAAAGGATCTCATGACACGAACCGTTCACATCGAGCCCGTCACGCGTATCGAGGGGCACGCCAAGATCACCCTCGTGCTCGGCGAGGCGGGCGAGGTCGCCGATGCGCGGCTTCACGTCACCGAGTTCCGGGGATTCGAGGCGTTCTGCGTCGGACGCCCCTTCTGGGAGATGCCCGGGATCACCGCGCGGGTGTGCGGCATCTGCCCGACGAGCCACTCCACCGCCTCGGCCGCTGCCGGCGACGCCATCCTCGGCGTCGACATTCCCCACGTCGCGATCCAGCTGCGTCGCCTGGTGAACTGGGCCACCATCATCCAGAGCCACGCCCTGAGCTTCATTCACCTGAGCGGCCCCGATCTTCTGCTCGGCTTCGAGAGCGACCCGGCCAAGCGCAATCTCTTCGGCCTCATCGAGGCGCATCCGGAGATCGCCCGCAAGGGGATTCGCCTGCGTCAGTTCGGGCAGGAGGTGGTGCGCCTGATCGAGGGGCGCCGCATCCACCCGACCTGGATCGTCCCCGGCGGGGTGCGCGACCCCTTGACGACGCAGGCGCGCGACGCGATTTTGGCGATGATCCCGGAATATGTGCAGATCGCCCGCGAATTTCTCGACCTCAACCGCCGCATCCTCGAAGTGCATCCGGCGGAAACTGCGGCC
This sequence comes from Desulfuromonadales bacterium, assembly GCA_050485365.1. GTDB lineage: Bacteria > Desulfobacterota > Desulfuromonadia > Desulfuromonadales > JACZKF01 > JARFUG01. Next base: position 44,690 of record JBJHBH010000008.1, read on the forward strand.
TACGGCAACTTTCCGAGTCTCTTCCTGGCGATGCTCACCCCCGAGGAGGGGCTGGAGAACTTCGGCGGGACGCTGCGCCTCATCGACAGCCGGGGGCATATCGTGGAGGACGCCTTTGCGGCGGATCGCTACGGAGAGCTCTTCGAGGAGGCGCAGGAGCCCTGGTCGTACATGAAGTTTCCCTACTACCGGCCGCGGGGGCGCGACGGGTGGGCAGGGGTGTATCGCGTGGGACCGCTGGCGCGGCTGAACACGGCGCAAAGAGCCGGAACCCCCCTGGCCGACGAGGAGCTGCGCCGCTTTCGGGCCTACGGCGAGAAAGGGGGGCCGGTCACCAACAGCTTCTACTATCATCACGCGCGGCTGATCGAGATCCTGCACGGGCTGGAGCGCATCGTGCAGCTTCTCGACGATCCGCAGATCCTTCGCACCGACGTGCGCGCCCGCGCCGGCGTCAACCGCCGGCGCGGGGTGGGGGTGGCCGAAGCCCCCCGCGGAACGCTCTTTCACGACTACGAGGTCGACGAGCACGGCCTCCTCACACGGGTCAACCTCTTCATCGCCACCGTGCAGAACAACCAGGCGATGAACCGCACCATCCTGCAGATCGCCAGGGAGCACCTGCGTGCCGAGCGCCTCGACGAGGGGCTGCTCAACCGGGTCGAGCACGGCATCCGCATCTACGACCCCTGCCTGTCGTGCGCCACCCATGCGGCCGGCACCGTCGCGCTGGACGTCTCGCTGGTCGACGCCGCCGGAAATCTCATCGAGCGGCGCCTGCGGCGATGACGATCCTCCTCATCGCCTGCGGCAATCCCCTTCGCCGCGACGACGGCGCCGGAGGCGTCCTGGCGCGGCGCCTCGCGGCGGAGCGCCTTGTCGGGCTGCGCATCCTCATCCTCCACCAGCTCACCCCCGAGCTCGCCGTCGATCTGGCTCGTCCCGAGGTGCGGTGCGCCCTCTTTGCCGATGCTTTCGTTGTCGACGCCGATGCGGACGCACCGATACTGCGCCCCCTCGACGGGGAGGGGGGCGCGCCTCCTCTGGGGCACCACCTCTGCCCCGAGTCCCTTCTCGGCCTCACAGCGCGCCTCTACGGCCGCCGTCCCCCCGCCTGGCTGGCGGCGATTCCCGGGGAAGACTTCGGCTTCGGCGAAGGGCTCAGCCTGGAAGCGCAGCGCGCCGTGGCGCGGGCGCACGAACAGATCCGGGACTTCCTCTCGCGGCAGCGCGACAAGCCCCCTGAAGGCGAATCTGTTCGACACGCCTAAGCACGCGGGGCCTCAGGCGAGCCTGTGCGGCGCCCAGATCTCCACGTGCAGCGCCTCGCTCTGGGCGTGGAGGATCGGTTCGCCCTCGGGGGCGGGGAGCCCGTGCGATTCGATCATGGTGGAGCTGAGATAGAGCAGACGGGCGCTTCGCAGCGGCCAGGGGCGGTGGTGGATGCGTCCGCGCAGAAGCGCACCCTTGTCCCCCTTGGCATAGAGGGCGTAGCGCTCGATGAGGAAAAACTCCAGAGCCCCCGGCGCCGCTTCGGGCAGCGGCGCGCCGAGCTGCCAGCTCCCCTGGAATTCGGCCGGCGGCGCGCCGCCCTGGGTGCGGCGCGAGGAGAAGCGCACGGGCTCCTGTCCGGCGCTCAGATGCATGCGGGCCTGAAAATACGGAAGATGGAAGGCGGCCCGCGCCCCGAGGACCGCCAGCGCGTTGTCGGCGTCCAGAGAGAGGAACCACACGCCGGGGACGCCGTCGTGGTGGACGTAGGTGCGCACGTTGAGCTCGTGCGAGCGGCTCACGATGGGGGCCGGGGGGAGGAGGTGAGGGCGGATCCCGCGCATGGTGAAGGGGGTCACCCCGATCCACGCCGTCCCGTCGAAGGTGTCGATTTCGAGCTCGGGGGGGATAAGGGGCCGCAGGCGCTGCGCAGGGAGCGGCCAGTGCAGAAAGAGGAGGCGGTCCCACACCTGGTGCATGACGGGCCACCCCGACGGGCGTTGCCGGACCTTCAGACGATCGATCATCTCCGCGATCCCAAGAAATGTCGTGCCTCTCCCGCATTCGCGGCAACGATAGCAGAAAGCGCCTCCGGAGCAAGGGGAGGAAGAGGCTCCCTTGACGCTCGGTTCGATTTCGCCCTTTTCAAATCCGGTTTTATTTGACACGGGAGTCGTGTAGGGGCTATTTTGTCTTAATTCCCATGACCTTAAGAGATCACCATAAAGAAATAAAGCGCTGAGCCGTGTGGGACGGCCCGGCGATTTTTTTTCGTCTCCGCCCTATCGGAGCGCGATCAGAGAGGAAAGGAACAATGATGCAGAACGGAGGCTGGGGCCGCAAGGGCGATGAAGTCGAAGAGAAGGTCATCGAACTTGTCAACCGCATGAAGGGGCAGATGAAGGGACAGCAGCCCCCATTCAAGATTTTCGCCGGCATCGGCCTGGCGATCGTTCTGGTGTGGGCCGCCCTGAGCAGCTTCTACAAGGTCGACACCGAAGAGACCGGGGTCGTGCTGCGGCTCGGCAAATTCTCCCATTTCACCGACCCGGGACTTCAGTTCAAGGTCCCCTTCGGGATCGATCAGGTCTATCTCGTCAAGACGGGCCGCGTCTTGAGGGAGGACTTCGGATTCCGCAGCATGGTCCAGGGCGACCGCACCAGCTACACCAAGCGCGGGCTCGAGGAGGAGTCGCTGACGCTCACCGGCGACCTCAACGTCACCGACATCGAGTGGATCGTGCAGTACCAGGTGCGCGACCCGTACAAGTTCCTCTTCCACATCTACCGCCCGGAGAACACCATCCGCGACATCTCCGAGTCGGTGGTGCGCCGCGTCGTGGGGAACTCCAACGTCACCGAGGTCCTCACCACCGAGCGTGCCGCCCTGGCGCTGGAGATCCAGCGCGACCTGCAGTCGATCCTCGACAGCTACGACATCGGGGTGCGCATCGTCACCGTGCGTTTCCAGGACGTCAACCCCCCCGGTCCGGTCAAGGCCGCCTTCAACGAGGTCAACGAGGCCGAGCAGCAAAAAGAGAGCATGATCCTGCAGGCGCGCGAGCAGTATAACCGCGAAGTCCCCCATGCCCGCGGTGTGGCCAGAAGCCGCATCCTCGAGGCCGAAGGGTACGCCGTCCAGCGCGTCAACCGCGCTCAGGGCGAGGCGACCCGCTTCTCGGCGCTGCTCGAAGAATACCGCAAGGCCCCCGAGGTGACGCGCAAGCGCCTCTATCTCGAGACGCTGGAGGAGATCCTCCCCCGGCTGCAGGAGGTCTACATCATCGACAGCAACGGTACGCAGGGAGGCCCGCTGCAGCTCCTTCCCCTGCGCCAGGACGTGATCAGAGGAGCGGCGAAATAATGAAGCATTCAGCCATCATCGTCATCGCAGTCATCGCCATCGCGGTCGCCTCGTCGAGCCTCTTCGTCGTCGCCGAAGGGCAGCAGGCGCTCGTCACCCAGTTCGGTCGCCCCATCGGCGAGGTTCGCTACGCCGGACTCCACTTCAAGCTCCCCGTGGTGCAGGACGTGCACCGCTTCCAGCGCCGCATCGTGCAGTGGGACGGCGATCCGAACCAGATCCCCACCCGCGACAAGCGCTACATCTGGGTCGACGTCACCGCCCGCTGGCGCATCGCCGACCCCCTCGTCTTCTACCGCTCGGTCCACAACGAGCGCGGCGCCCAGGCCCGCCTCGACGACATCATCGACTCGGTGGTGCGTGACGCCGTCTCGGGGCACCTTCTGGTCGAGCTGGTGCGCGGCTCCGACTATACCCCGCCTTCGGGGGTGCGCGAAGAGGTCATCGAGTTCGAAGGGGAGGAGATCGACGTCGACAACCTCATCGGCCGCGAGGAGATCCTCGCCAACATCCTGCGCGAAGCGCGCGACATGACCCCCGAGTACGGCATCGACCTCATCGACGTGCAGATCAAGCGCATCAACTACGTCGAGCAGGTGCGCCAGCGCGTCTACGAGCGCATGGTTTCCGAGCGCCGGCAGGTGGCCGCCCAGTACCGCTCCGAAGGGGAGGGGGAGAGGGCCGACATCCTCGGTGCGATGCAGAGGGATCTGCGCACCATCGAGTCGGAAGCCTTCCGCCGCGCCGAGGAGATCCGCGGCGAGGCCGACGCCAAGGCGGCCGCCATCTACGCCGAGGCGTACGGGCGCGACGGCGACTTCTACGCCTTCCGCCGCACCCTGGAGGCCTACCAGAAGACGGTACGCGAGAACTCGCGCTTGGTCCTTTCGACCGATTCGGACTTCTACCGATTCCTGCAGAACGCCAATCGGTAACCCCCCGGCCCTGTGGGCCACCCCCCCTATTTCATAGGGGGGAGGCAGGGCAAGGTCTCCCGAAGGCTGCTTAGCGCTCAGGGGGGGCTTCCCGATCACCCAAGCCAAAAAAGAAGAGCCCGTCCGGCGATGTCCGGCGGGCTCTTCTTTTATCTCGGCCTCAGTGTGCGATCGCAGGTCCCCGGCGTTTCACGCTCGATTGGGCGCCGGCCCATCCGCCGACGATTCCGAGCGCCATCGAGAGAAGAAGCCCCGCGAAGATGAACCAGGCAGCCCGCGTGAGCCCTTCGACCGCCGCTGCCGCCACTTCCTGCCCTTCGATCTGCTGGGTCGCTCCGATCAGGGCCATCCCCTGGTCGACCAGCGGTTCGGCGCGCTCGCGGGTGAAGCCCATGGCGACCATGGTCCCGATCGCCCCCTCGCGATCACCGGCGCCGAGCTGCTCCTGCAGTGTGCCCAGCGCTTCTGGGCTGACCTCCACCCCCGGCGTCCCGGTGATGAGCGCCCCCAGATCCTGACCTTCGGCCGCGGCTCCGGTAACCGTACCGACCGCCTGCAACCCCTGGCCGAGGATATTGAAGGTTCCGCCGAGAAGGGCACCCACCGAGGTGGTCACCAGATAGATCATGGCCAGTGTAATGGCCCCCCAGGCGACGAATCCGTGGAAGAGCCCGTCGGTGCGCCGCGACATGCCGGACATGCGCGAGGCGATATAGCCGCCGACGAAGGCGGCCAGAATCATGCTGATCCCCGTCCAGATCCCGGTGATCGCCGGAACTCTCCCCACCGGCTCCGTGGCTTGGGGATCGATCGCCGTGATCCCCACGGCCAGACCGAGCATGGCCAGAAGAATGAAAGTTGAAAGGCCTGCCGCCAGACCGCCGAAAATCGCTCCCCAACTGATAAACGGGAAGTGGGGGCGGGTGAAATCGGCTCGTCGTTCGATCGTTTGCGTTGCCATCGCTTGCATCCTCGTTGAAGGGTTCGTGTCCGCCGTATCATTAATTTACGAGTTTTCGACGTTTTTTCATCTGGTTGCACCATATCACCGCTTTGGGGGATGTCAAAAAAGAGGGTGCCGTGAGGGCATTTGACCGCGCCCGCATCGCCGATAAGATTCGATAGAGATCACGCGAGAACGGAAAGCGGAAATGAGTGGGAAACTGCGCATCGGCACCTCGGGGTGGATCTATCCCCACTGGCGCGGAGATTATTATCCGCAGGGTCTGCCGCAAAAAGACTGGTTCGGGCACTACGCCCGCGACTTCGACACGGTGGAGATCAACAACACCTTCTACCGACTCCCCGAGGCGAAGACCTTTGTCCACTGGGCGGAGGTGGCGCCCGCGGGCTTTCTCTACGCCTTCAAGGCGAGCCGTTACATCACCCATGTCAAGCGCCTCAAAGATCCGGAGGCGTCGCTGGAGAAATTCATCGAACGTATTTCAGGCGCCGGCTCCTGTCTCGGTCCGCTTCTCTATCAGCTCCCGCCGCGCTTCCCCGCCGACCCGTCGCGCCTCGAAGAATTCCTGAAGGCCCTGCCGCAAGGGCGCACCCACGTCTTCGAATTTCGCGACGCCGACTGGTATCGCGACGAGATCCGACGTCTCCTCGAGCGCTACGGCGCCTCCTTCTGCATCCACGATCACGGACGAAGCGGGGGCTCCCCCGAGTGGATCACCTCCGGCACCGTCTATCTGCGTTTTCACGGCCCCTGCGAGGACGCCTACGGCGGCAGCTACTCCGAACCCTTCCTGCGTGAGCAGGCCGCCAAAATAGCCGCGTGGATCGCGGCAGGCAAGGAGGTCTTCGCCTACTTCAACAACGACATCGGCGGCCACGCCGTTCACAACGCGTTCACCCTGCGCGAGCTGTGCCGCCGAGGATGAACGCGGTGGTCGAGCGAGGGGCTTCGTGGTATGTTTGGCGGGAAATCCCAGCTTTCGGTCCGGTCGCCGGATTCCCATGCCAAGGGACGCTTTTCGCCGTCCATGGCGCCGGACACCCTTGTCATGGGAGCCGCGACCCCAAACGGGTGAACAGTTACTTCGGCATGAACAAGGAGTGCTTGCCATGACAAAGAGATCCGTAATCGCTGCGCTGCTTCTGCTTCTTTTCTCTGCAGATGCATTCGCGCAGCAGCAGAGCCTGACCGAGGCCGAGCGCCGCTCGCTCGAGATCACGATCTATGCGGACGATCTGGCGCTGATTTCGGACCGCCGCAACGCCGAGCTCGAGGCAGGGCTCAACCGCCTCGTCTTCGAAGACGTCAGCGACCGGATTCGCCCCGAGAGCGCCGCCCTTGGCAGCCTGAGCCGCCCCGGCAGCGTCGCGGTGCGACAGATGAGCTACGACGCCGATCTGCTCACCCCCCGCGCCCTGCTCGAGAGGCATCTGGGGCGCACCGTCGGGGTGGTGCGGGTCGATCCCGCCACCGGAGAGGAGACGCAGGTCGAGGCGCAGCTGTTGTCCGTCGCCGACGGGGTGGTGCTGCGCATCGGCGATCGCATCGAGACGGCGCCCGAGGGGAGAATCGTCTTTTCAGAGGTCCCCGACGGGCTGCGGGGGCGCCCCGCCCTCGCCTTCGAGGCGGCTGCCGAGACGCCGGGGCGCCACGAGCTGGAGCTGCGCTATCTGGCCACGGGGCTCTCGTGGCAAAGCGACTATATGGCGGAGCTCTCGGCCGATGCGGATCGGCTGCGCCTGCTCGGATCGTTCACCATCGTCAACCGCAGTGCCGTCCGCTACCCCGAGGCGCGCCTGCAGCTCGTCGCGGGATCGCTGCACCGCGTGCGCGACGAGGTTCATCTTCGGCGCGACGCCCGCGAGCTGATGGCCGTCGCCGCACCCGAGGTGCAGCGCGAAGCCCTCCTCGACTACCACCTCTACACCCTCACCCCCCCGGTCACCCTCGAACCCAACCAGATGCGCCAGGTCGGCTTCGTCGACGCCGCCGAAGTCCCCGCCCGGCGCGAACATCTGTTGGTGGGGCAGGAGTACCATTACCGCGGGCGCCACGGGCAGCTCGGCAGGGACCTGCCGGTGGCGACCTTCGTCGAGCTCGACAACCGTGCGCAGGGCGGCCTCGGCGTCCCCCTGCCGAGTGGGGTGGTCCGCGTCTATCAACCCGACAGCGCCGGGAGGATCCACCTCGTCGGCGAGGATCGCATCGGCCACACCCCCGACGGCGAAACGCTCCGGCTTCAGCTCGGCCACGCCTTCGATCTGCGGGCCGACCGGGTTCAGACCGATTTTGTCAGACTCCCCGCCCCCGAGCGCGAGCAGCGCTTCGAGTCGGCCTTTCGCATCGCGGTGCGCAACGCCGGCGACCGCGAGGTCACGGTGACGATTCTCGAACCGCTGCCGGGGGAGTGGGAGGTGGTGGAGGAGTCGCACCCCCACGAGCGAAAGAGCGCCCGCGAGGCGCAGTGGCGTCTGGCCGTCCCCCCCCGCGGGGAGGCGGCTCTGGAGTTCAGGGTGCGGGTTCGGCTCTAAAGGGAAAAGGCGGCACAGGCCGCCTTTTCCCTTGATGCGCCGTCAGAGGGGGGACCGGGCGTTACGGCCCGGAAGGGGACGGGTCGCTCATGTAGATGACTTCCATCTCGGTCATTTTGCGACCGCAGTGCGAGTACGAGATCCTGTCGGCTTCAGCGCGGCTGACGCGGCATCGACAGATTTCGCAGTAATATCCGGGTTCCTTGTTCGTCGTGGGTTTTTCCGTTTTTTCCGCCATGATTCGCTCCTTTCGTCTTCTGGCGAAGAATCCGGTCGGAAGAGTTAACTTTTCTTTGCACTTCTAAATATATCATCCGTTCGGTAAGATTTCAAACCCCCGCCCCCTTCACTCCGGGGGATGGCCGTAGGCCCCCGCCCACAGTCCGGTGAAGAAGTGGCGGGCGTTGGTCCCCAGAACGCGGCTGTCGTACCCCCCTTCCTGCACCACCAGAATCGGCAGGCTGAGCGCGCCGAGCAGCCGGCCGTTTTCGAGAAAATCCTTCGGCTGCAGGCTCCAGGTGCCGGTGGGGTCCCCCTGCGCGGTGTCGAGGCCGAGGGCCAGAACGAGAAAAAGCGGTTTGTGGCGCGCGATGCGCCGCAGGGCCTTTTCGAGGGCGCGGCGAAAAGCCGCTCCGTCGACATGCTCCGGCAGGGGAAGATTGAGATTGAATCCGCTGCCCGGCCCGCTCCCCTTCTCGTCCTCGAAGCCGCTGAAATACGGATAGGCGAAGCGGGGGTGGCCGTGGATGGAGACGGTGAGGACGTCGGCGCGCTCGTAGAAGATCTCCTGCGTGCCGTTGCCGTGATGGTAGTCGATGTCGAGCACCGCCACCTTCCCGTGGGCCGAGAGGTGATGGGCCGCCACGGCGGCCGAGTTGAAGTAGCAAAACCCCCCGAAGACGCGCCGCTCGGCGTGGTGCCCCGGCGGGCGCACCAGGGCGTAGGCGATGCGGTGTCCCTTGAGCAGCAGGCGCGCTCCGGTGAGGGCGCAGTCGACCGAGCGCGTCGCCGCCAGCCAGGCGTTGCGGGTGAGGGGGGTGAAGGTGTCGATGCAGAAGTAGCCCGCCCGGATCGCCCGCTCCTTCGGTGGGCGGGCGGCGTTGCGGATCGGAAAGACGTAGGGGTAGACCGCCTCCTTCTCGCTGAGCCGGGCGCAGACCGCCTTGAGGTAGCTGACGAAATCCCCCTGGTGGACCGCGCGGATGTGCTTCTCGGAGAAGCGGCTCACCGGCGTGCGGCGAAAGTAGGGGGTGCGTTCGAGCTCGCGCACGATGGAGCGGATGCGCACCGGCGCCTCGACGTAGCCGCGCTCGCGCACATGATGGATCTCGTGCTTGTCGTTGACGACGAGGGGGATCTGCCGGTCGGCGGGGACGGCGCCGCGCGGCGGCGGAGGGGGCGTCATCGCGCTCAGATAGCGGAAGGGGCGAAGGCGCACCGGGTCGTCGCGGAAGGAGGCGACGACCTTCTCGATGTACTCCTTCGAGCACAGATGGGCGTACTTTCGCTCCAGAATCGCCCGCACGATCTGCCGGGCGCTCTGGGCCGGCAGATCGATCCCCTGCCCCAGGTCGTCGAAGACGAGATAGGGCGGGTTGTCCTCCCCCTCCTTCACCGGCGTCTCGTAGGCGGTCCCGGCGACGGGGCGGGCGCCGTACTGCTCGTAGAACTTGAGGCGGGCGCGGTTCTGGCGCAGCACCGCCGGGTCGCGGCACAGCTTCGGGTCGTCGGGGAGCGACTCGAAGAAGATCCCCACCGTCCCCAGAGCCAGCGCCTCCTCGCGCAGCCGCTCGTACAGCGCGCCGCCGATCCCCCGCCCCGTCATCTTCTTCGCCGCCGAAATGTATTCGAGGCAGCAAAAGCGCAGCTGCGGGTCGTGCAGCACCAGCGCGAAGCCGAGCATCTGGCCGCGCTGCGCCTCGGCGACGTAGAGGATAGAGCGGAAGCGGTATTTCAGCGGATTTCTGAGCTGCTCGGGGAGCTTGTCGATGTCCTTTTTCGACAGATCGGGGAACTGAACGCGCAGGATGTGCTGAACCTCGCGGATCGCGGCGCGATTGATCGGCAGAAGGTCGTCGTAGATGCGGCGGATGCCGAACATGGTCTCTCCGGGTAAGGGGTTGTTTTCATTATAGCACCGCCGAATGCAGGCGTCGCGGGCGCTTCAGGGGCCGTCTCGGCGGGGCGTTTTCGCTTGCAATCGGCTGCGAAGTGCACGATATTTCACTACGGCAGCCTTTTTTAATTCGAGACTTTCAAGCCAGGGGGGCGCGGGTCTCTTCATTCGAGAGAATGATCTTCCCCTGACATGCAATCGCCCAAGGCTACGATCGACCGACCGTTCCCCTGCGCCTGCCTTTCGCTGCGCCGGTTGCGCATCGCCTACGCGGCGGCCGCCCTCGTCGCTGTTTTTGCGGCGCTCCTGTACGCTCCGCTCTGGGGGGCGGCCCTCGCCCTCGGCGCCGCCCTCGCCGGCTTTTCGGCCCTTCAGTATCTCATCGAACGCGATCTGCGCACCGACCTCTCTCACGCCCTGAACCGACCCGAAACCGCCGAAGCGAACGCCTGCAGCGCCGAAGTCCTCGAAGCCCGGCAGGCCCAGTTCGACTCCGTCGTGCGCGTTCTGGCCGAATCGATCGACGCGCGCGACTACCTCACCGCCGGCCACTCGCGCAAGGTTGCCGAATACGCCGAGGGGATCGCCGCGCAGATGGGGCTCTGCGCCGAGTTCCGGCGCATGCTGCGCACCGCCGCGCTGCTGCACGACTACGGCAAGATCGCCATCCCCGACACCATCCTGAAAAAGGAAGGCCCTCTGTCCGAAGAGGAGAGGGCCATCATCAACACCCACCCCGCCCGCTCGAAACAGATCCTCGAAAAGATCGACCTCGACGGCGTCTACCGCGAGATCCCCGACATCGTCCTGTCGCACCACGAGCGCTGGGACGGCACCGGCTACCCCAACGCCCTGCGGGGGGAGCAAATCCCCCTCGCCTCGCGCATCATCGCCGTCGCCGACTACTACGAAGCGATCACCGCCAAGCGCCACTACCGCGAACCGATGCGCCTGCAGGAGGCCCTGTGCATTCTGCAGGGCGAATCGGGGCGACACTTCGACCCGCGCGTCCTCGACGCCTTCTTCGGCTACCTGCGCAAGGCCCCCTTCGTCCGGTGCGACCGCGGCGAGGAGGAGGCGCAGGTGCGCGTGCCGCGCTCGGCCTACCGCACCGAGATCGCCGTCAAGGCCGACCGCCGCATCTACGCCGGGTTCAGCGTCGACATCAGCTGCGGAGGGCTCTATTTCGCCACCTGCGACGTGTGCGACATCTCCCCCGACACCGAGCTCAGCGTCACCTTCGAGCTGCCGCAGCAAAAAAAGCTCGCCCAGGTGTGCGGGCGGGTGGCCTGGATCAACCGCGGAACCCCCCGCCCCGCCGAACGCCTCCCCGAAGGGTTCGGCGTCGTCTTCCACAACATCGGCGACGACGTGCGAAGCGCCATCGAGCGCTACATGGAAGAGCCGATCCCCTACTGATTTAATTTTACAAAACCAGGGACACTCCCCATATTTCCCTTGCATCGCCTCTTCCCATTCGCTACCATCCCCCATGCCCAGAATCGCCCGCATCATCGCCCCCGGCTATCCCCACCACATCACCCAGCGTGGCAACAACCGCGCCACCGTCTTTTTCGATGACGAAGACCGGCAGACCTATCTCAAACTGCTGAGCGTCTACGCGCGCAAACACGCCCTGCAGATCTGGGCCTACTGCCTGATGGACAATCACGTCCATCTGCTCGCCGTCCCGCAGACCGAGAGATCTCTGGCGCGCGGCGTCGGCCTCACCAATCAGGTCTACACCCAGTATCTCAACCGCAAGCTGCGTCAGTCCGGCCGCATCTGGCAGAACCGCTTTTACTCGTGCATTGTGGAGCATGAAGCGTATCTGTGGGCGGTGGCGCGATACATCGAACGAAATCCGTTGAAGGCGGGTGTGGTCGATCGGGTCGAGGATTATCCCTGGTCCAGCGCCCGGGCGCACCTGATCGGAGCGAAGGATGCGGTGCTGGACGAGGCGTCCTGGCTCGATGCGTCGCAGCGCAGACGTTATGGGGAATTCCTCCTGCAGTCGAAGGATGAAACCGACGAGGCGCTCCGCAAGGCGACGCGCACCGGACGGCCGTTCGGCTCGGAGGGATTTGTAGATATGCTCGAAGAGCGGCTGCACGTGGTGTTGCGGGCGAAGAGAGCGGGGAGGCCTCCGAAACAATAGGGGGAGTGTCCCTAATTTGAATCCCCCTATTTCCGGGGCCGCCATCGAACGCTAGATGGCGTTCCGCGGCGAAGCGCTCTTGCCGAACGGCTCGCCTCCTGAGGGCGCTCCTCCTCCCTCCCCCCCCCCGATTATCTTCTCGGACTTGCACTCTGGTAAAATTGATTCTCCTAAAGGAAGGGGAACGGAATGGCCAGGGGGCGCTTTTCGCCGTCCCTGCGAGCCGCGACTCGTACAAGGTGAATCGATCTACGGAATTTTAGTGAAACTGTCGTGAAAATTTACTAAAGTTACCGCGCTTGGACGGAGCGCTTTGTGGTGAAAAGGGATGTGCACAATGGCAGGGCGTGAGGCGCAGGGTCGCGCGACGAAGAAAAACGCCGAAAAGGGCAGGGCGAAGCCGGGCGAGACGCCGCCGTCGAGCGCTTCGCCGGGCGGCGGCGATTTTCCCATTGTCTGCGTCGGCGCCTCGGCCGGGGGGCTCAGGGCCATAGAGGGGTTCTTCGCCGGGGTTCCGCAAGACTGCGAGATGGCCTTCGTTGTCGTCCAGCACCTCGACCCGCAACGCGAGAGCCTGCTCAAGAACCTCATCGGGCAGTACGCCGACCTGCCGGTCCGGCTGGCCGAGGAGGGGACGGCGGTGGAACCGGGGCACATCTACGTCAAGGCTCCGGGGCGCGACGTCGTCCTGCGAGGAGGCACGCTGCACCTGCAGGATTCGGCGGAGCCCTCTTCGCTTCGCCACCCCATCAACGCCTTTTTGCGCTCTCTCGCCGACGACAAGGGTGAGCGGGGGATCGCCGTCATCCTCTCCGGCACGGGGAGCGACGGGACGCTGGGGGTGCGCGCGGTGCATGCCGCGGGGGGGCTCGTGCTCGTTCAGGAGGAAGGGGAGGCCGAGTACGACGGGATGCCCCGCAGCGCCATCGAGACGGGGATGGTCGATTTCGTCCTGCCGGCGGAGCGCATGGCGCAGGAGATCATGCGCTACTGCAACCATCCCCTCGTCGCCCGCCGCGAGATGAAGCGCGAGTGGGCCGAAGAGCGCTCCGGCAGCGAGATGGCGACGGTGCTGGGGATCGTGCGCGCCCAGACGGGGCATGACTTCTCGCTCTACAAGCGCAACACCATCCGCCGCCGCATCGAGCGCCGCCTGGCGATCCACAAGCTCGAGCGCCTCTCCGACTACGCCGCGCTGCTGCGCCAGAACCCTTCCGAAGGGCAGGCCCTCTTCAAGGACCTGCTCATCAACGTCACCAGCTTCTTTCGCGACCCCGAGGCCTTCGAGCTTCTTGGGGAAGAGCTGCGCCGGCTTCTCAAAGAGCATCCCGCCGAGGAGCCGGTGCGGGTCTGGGTCCCCGGATGCGCCACCGGCGAGGAAGCCTACACGCTGGCGATCCTTTTGATCGAGGCGATGGAGGAGCTGGAGAAGATCTTCCCCGTCAAGATCTTCGCCAGCGACATCAACCCGCAGTCGATCGAGACGGGGCGCGAGGGGATCTACCCCGACTCCATCGCCGCCGACGTCTCCGGGCGCCGCCTCATGCGCTACTTCACCCGTCACGAGGGGCACTACCGGGTCGACGTGCGCCTGCGCGAGATGGTCGTCTTCGCGGTGCACGACCTCACGCGCGACCCCCCTTTCTCGCGCCTCGACCTGGTGTGCTGCCGCAACCTGCTGATCTACCTCGAGACCCGGATGCAGAAAAAGGTCATCCCGCTGCTGCGCTACGCCCTGAAGCCGGGGGGGGTGCTGCTGCTCGGCTCCTCGGAGGAGGTCGGCGAGTTCGGCGATCTCTTCACGCCGCTCAACCGCAAGTGGAAGATCTTCCGCGCGCTGGAGCAGACCCCCGTCCTTCGCCATCAGGACTTCAACCTCATGCCGCAGATCCGGTCCGGAACGGCCGCCGCCGCAGAAACGCCCCAAGCGGCGCAGAAGCCCTCGCCGCAGACGGTCCGAAGACGCGAGGCGGCCCTTCGCGCGCTGGTGGAGACCTCGCTCATGGAAGAATACGCCCCTCCGGGGGTTCTGCTCGACGAGCACGACGACGTCCTCTATTTTCACGGCGAGACATCCCCCTACCTCTCGCCGCCGCGCGGAGAGCCGTCGCTCAACGTGGCGCGCCTGGTGCGCGGCGAGGTGGCCGCCGCCCTGCCCGACCTTCTGAGCCGGGCGCGGGCGCTGCAGCAGCGGGTGCGAAGCGAGGCGCTGCGCATGCCGACCGCCGTCGGGAGCGTGCGGGTCGAAGTCAGCGTCAAGCCGATGCCGACGGCGGGGCATGGCCACCTTCTGGTCACCTTCGAGACGGTGGAGGCGGCACCGACCGAAGGGGAGTCGCCCCGGGGCGACTCCTGCGACGTGCGCCTGGTCGGGCTTCAGCGCGAGCTCTTCTCTACCCGCCAGGACCTGCAGGCGACCATTGAAGAGCTCGAGACGGCCAACGAGGAGCTGCAAAGCGCCAACGAGGAGCTGCAGGCCAACAACGAGGAGCTGCAGTCGACCAACGAGGAGCTCGAAACCTCGCGCGAAGAGCTTCAGTCGACCAACGAAGAGATCGAGACGGTCAACGCCGAGCTCAAGAAGACCAACGACGAGCTGCTGCAGGCCAACGACGACATCAACAACCTTTTCACCGCCACCGACATCGGCACCCTGATCCTCGACACCTCGCTGCGCATCAAGCGCTACACCCCGTCGGCGACCCGGTTCTTTCGCCTGATCCCCTCGGACGTCGGCCGCCCGGTGACCGACATCGCCACCACCCTCATCCAGGGCGGTCTCGGCGACGACCTGCGCGATGTCCTGGAGAGCCTCCACTGCAAAGAGCGCGAGATCGAGAGCCGCAACGGGCGATGGTACGCGGTGCACATCGTGCCGTATCGCACCAGCACCAACGTCATCGCCGGCGTCATCGTCACCTTCACCGACATCACCGACCTCAAGAAGGCGGAGATCGCCGCCCGCGAGGCGCGCCTGTACGCCGACGCCATCATCGGGACCCTTCGCGAGCCCTTCCTCGTTCTTGACGCCGGGCTGAAGGTCGTTTCGGCCAACGGCGCCTTCTACAACGTCTTTCGCGTCGAACGCAGCGAGACGGAAAATTCGCTCCTCTTCGAGCTCGGAGCGGGGCAGTGGGACATCGCGCCGCTGCGCGAGCTGCTCGAGCGCATCGTTCCGGCCAACGAGACCTTCGACGATTTTCGCGTCGAGCACGATTTTCCGCATATCGGGCGCCGCGTCTTTTTGCTGAACGCCCGGCGCATCGAGCGCAAGGAACGGGCGGATCTGATTCTACTGGCTTTTGAAGACGTTACCCAACGGCAGGGGGAGAACGCATGAATGAGCAGGGTTCAAAGGGCAATGAACGAAGAGATCGCCTCCAAGAGATTGCCCGGGCCTTCGCCCGCGGAGAGCGCCATGAGCTGGACGGCCTCGCCCCCGGCGACATCGAGGTCCTTCTGCACGAGCTCGGGGTCTATCAGGCCGAGCTGGAGACGCAGAACGAAGAGCTTCGGGCCGCCAACCTGGAGATCGAAGTGGGGCGCCGACGCTATCGCGATCTCTACGACTTCGCCCCCGTCGGCTATCTCACCCTCGACCGGGAGGGGGCGATCCGCGAGATCAACCTCACCGCCTGCGATCTTCTGGGGGGGACGCGCCGAAGCCTCGTCGGAGAGCCCCTGGCGCGCCGCATCGCCGACGCGTGGGCCGGCCCCTTCTACCTCCACCTCGACCGCATCTTCGCCGGCAGGCAAGATGAGGGGATCGAGATCGTCGTCACCCCAACCGACGCAGAGCCGAGGACGGTCCTGCTGGAGAGCGCCCTGGCCGGCGATGGCGCTGCCCCGGTCTGCCGTGCGGCGATGACCGACGTCACCGCCAGGCGCCGGGCGGAGGAGAAGCAACGCGCCGGCGAGGCGCGTTTTCGCACCTTCGCCGAGAGCTCCCCCCTGGGGGTCTTCGAGTGCGACCCCGCCGGGCGCTTCACCTGGGTCAACCGCCGATGGGAGGAGCTCTCCGGCCTCGGAGGGGGCAGGAGTCTCGACTTCGGCTGGAAACGGGCGATCCACCCCGACGACCGGTCGCGGGTGCTGCGGAGTTGGCCCCGGGGGTCAAGCACCGAAATCTGGAGCGACGAGTGCCGTCTGTTGCGCCCCGGCGGGTCCGAAGGCTGGGTGCGCCTGATCGTCTCGCCTGTCGAGATCGAAGGAGAGCAAACGGTCTTTGTCGGGACCGCCGAGGAGATTACCGGACGAAAGCGCGCCGAAGAGGAGGCGATGCGCTCCAGGGAGGCGGCCGAAGACGCCAACCGCGCCAAGAGCGAGTTTCTGGCCAACATGAGCACGAGATCCGCACCCCGATGACGGTCATCCTCGGCGCCCTGGAGCAGCTTCGCGAAGGGCCCCCCGAGGTGGCCGACGAACTGCTGCGCATGGCGGAGACGTCGGCCGAGCGTCTTCTGGCGATCATCGACGACATCCTCGATTTCTCGCGCATCGAGGCGCGGCGCCTGGAGATCGCCCACGAGCCCTTCGACCTGCGCGCCTCGGCGGAGGCGGCCCTCCTCCTTTTTCGCAGAAAGGCTTCGGAGAAGGGTCTGGAGCTGCGGCTCGATATCGCAGCGGACGTCCCCGAGGCGGTCATCGGCGATGAGGATCGCCTGGCGCAGGTCCTCATCAATCTCGTCGGCAACGCCGTCAAGTTCACCGCGCGCGGAGAGGTCGCGGTGGGCGTCGAAATGCGCGAGGCGATGCTCCACTTCGCCGTGCGCGACACCGGCATCGGCATCCCGCAGGACAAGCTGGACCTCATCTTCGACAGCTTCAGCCAGGTCGACCCCTCGCGCACCCGCCGCTACGGCGGCACCGGCCTGGGGCTGGCGATCAGCCGGGGGCTCGTCGAGCTCATGGGGGGAACCCTGCGGGGAGAGAGCGTCGAGGGGAAGGGGAGCGTCTTCACCTTCACCGTTCCGCTCGCCGTGCCGCTTCGGCCCGTTGCAGCCGATCCGGCGCCGGACAAGGAGGCTGCGGCCACCACCAGGGACGATCTGAAGATCCTCCTCGCCGAGGACGACCCGATGGTCAGAGAGCTCATCGAAATGATCCTGCGTCAGAGGGCATGGAAAGTGACGAGCGTTCCTTGCGGCCGCGAGGCGGTGGCGCACTGGGAGAATCACCATTTCGACCTCATCCTGATGGACGTACAGATGCCGACCATGGACGGCCTCTCGGCGGTCCGGGAGATCCGGACCCGGGAGGGGGCGAACGAAGGACGCCATGTGCCGATCATCGCCCTGACCGCCCACGCCCGGCGCGAGGACCGCGACGAGGCGCTGGCCGCCGGCATGGACGATTGGCTTCCGAAGCCGGTCTCCAGAGAGCGGCTCTACGCCGTGGTGGAGGAGCATCTGGCGAAAGGTGACTCCTGACCCCCGTGCGGTAGAATAGGGGAAAGGAGACCATCCATGGCGCAGCACAGACGCGACATCATCGTCCTCGGGGCTTCCATGGGCGGGGTGGAAGGTTTCATGAATCTGGCCGGGCAGTTGCCCCCCTCTTTTTCCGGAACCCTCTTCATCGTCCTTCACACCTCCCCCGAATCCCCCGGAAACCTCCTCGAGATCCTGTCGAGCGCCGGTCCCCTCCCGGCGATGAACGCCCGCAACGGAGTCAATTTCCGCACCGGGCACATCTACGTCGCCCCACCCGACCACCATCTGCACCTTCGCGACCACAAGACGATCTTGTCGCGCGGCCCAAAAGAGAACCGCACCCGCCCCGCCATCGACCCCCTCTTCCGATCGGCGGCGGCGACCTGGACGACGCGGGTCGTCGGGGTGCTGCTGTCGGGCTACCTCGACGACGGCGTCGCCGGGCTCTCGGCGATCCGGCGTTGCGGCGGGCTGACGGTGGTGCAGGACCCGGACGACACCCTCTACCCCGACATGCCGCGCAACGCCCTGAGCGCCCTGGCCGTCGATCACTGTCTGCCGCTGGCGCAGATCGGGGCGCTGCTGCAGCGCCTGAGCCGCGAGGCCGCTCCCCCCGCCTTGCCGGTTCCGGACGAACTGCGACTCGAAGCCAAGATCAGCGAGAACCTCATGAGCGATATCTCTTCGGACAAACCGATCGGCGCTCCGAGCGCGCTGTCGTGCCCCGACTGCGGCGGTCCCCTGTGGCAGATCGAAAACGATGCCCTGATCCGGTTTCGCTGCAGCGTCGGGCACGCCTACAGCCCCGCCAATCTCCTAGAAGGCCAGGGGGAAGCGGTAGAGAAAGCCCTGTGGGTCGCCCTGCGCACCCTGGAGGAGCGCGCCCGGATGCTGCGCAAGATGGCCGACGACGCAAGCCGACGCGGCTACACCCACGGGCGCTTCAAAACCGACGCGCAGGAGAGCCTCGCCCACGCCGAGCAGATCCGCGGCCTGCTGATGAGTCTCAACAATATCGGGGCAAACGAAAGTGAAACATGATCGACCACTACCCCTGCATAAACCAGGGACACTCCCCCTATTTTGGATGAAAAATAGGGGGAGTGTCCCTGGTTTATGCAGGGTGTGGCTGGAGGTGAAGGAGCCGGCCTTTGATCGGCCGGCTCTTGATGGTCTCAGCGTGCCTGGGGGAGGAGCTCTTCGAGGAGGGCGAAGATCTCTTCCATGTCGGCCATGGTGAAGTCGGCCATGTGCGCGATGCGGAAGGTCTTGTTCTTGATCTTGCCGTAGCCGTTGTCGATGGCGTAGCCGCGCGCGGCGGCGAGCTTCTTGAGCTTCTCCAGATCGGTGCGGCCGTCGTTTTTCGCGCAGGTGAGGGTGACCGAGCGGGCCCCTTCGGTGGCGAAGAGGTCGAACCCCTGCTTCTGCACCCAGGCGCGGGTCGCGTCGGCCATTTTGCGGTGGCGCGCGTAGCGGTTTTCGAGCCCCTCGGCGAACATCTTTTCGAGCTGGTGGGCCAGGGCGTAAACGAGGCTGATGGCGGGGGTGCTCGGGGTGTTGTCCTTCTCGTCGTTCTTCTCGAACTCCTCGAAGTCGAAGTAGTACCCCCGGCCGGGGATCGTTCTGGCCTTGTCGAGGGCGCGGCGCGACACGGCGAAGACGGCGAGGCCGGGCGGCAGGCCGAAGGCCTTCTGCACTCCGGCCAGGCAGACGTCGGTCTGCAGGGCCGACAGGTCGAGGGGGACGGCCGTCATCGACGAGACGGTGTCGACGATGAAGGAGACGTCGGGATACTTCTTCATCGTTTCGGCGATCTCCTCCAGGGGGCTCATCACCCCGGTGGAGGTCTCGTTGTGTACCAGCGTCACGGCGTCGTATTTTCCGGTGGCGAGGGCCTCGTCGACCATCCGCGCGGTGATCGGCTCGCCCCAGGGGGCCTCGAAGAGATCGGCTTCAATGCCGCAGCGCACCGTGACGTCGTGCCATTTCGAGCTGAAGGCGCCGTTGCCGAAGCAGGCGCAGCGCTCGCGCACCAGGTTGCGCACCGCCCCTTCCATGACGCCGAAGGCGCTGGAGGTGGAGAGAAAGACGGGGTCGGCGGTGTTGAGAAGCTCCTTGAGCCGGGCGGTGGCCTGCCGGTGCACTGCGGCGTATTCCTTCATCCGGTGGCCGACCATCGGCGCGCTCATCGCCTCCATGACGTCGCGGGAAATCTCCACCGGGCCGGGGATGTAGAGTTTTTTGTCCATCGATCGATTCTCCGTGGCGGGGCAGTTGAGAAATTGCGACTGCGTTAGCACGGCGCCCCCCGCGCTGTCAAGGGAATCGACACGGACCCCCGGTTTCGGCGGCGCTGGGCGAAAGGTGCCGCAACGTCTTCAACCCCTTGTCGGCGCGAAAAAATCTTGGTGCGGGGGCTTTGACAAGGGGCGTCGATCGCGATAATCTGAAATCAACAGTGGCGGAATCAGCCAAGGGCGCAGAGCGATTCTTCCCGAATGCGAAGGCGAGCGTAAAGACCTCGGCCCGGTCAATCGGGGAAAACGCCGCCCGATGCGAATGCACGACGGGTTCGATCGGGGCGACGCCTCGGCGGTTCCGTCGCTGTCGTTTTTCCCGTCTCGACACTCCCCCGTTCACGTTGTACGCCCTGGAGGTTCTTTTTGCCCACCGTCAGTGAAGAAGCCGAAGAGCAACGGACCGAAGAGCTTCGGGAGCGCGAGGCGCCGCACTCCGAATCGGAGGTGCGGCTGGAGACCGTGACGACGATTCTGGTCGCCGAGGATCACGACGCGATCCGCAAGCTCACCGAGACGATGCTGCGCAAGCGCGGCTGGGACGTGACGGCGGTGGCCGACGGCGCGCAGGCGGTGGCCGCCTGGAGCGCAGGGGGGGTGGGGCTGGTGCTGATGGATGTGCACATGCCGGTGATGGACGGGCTGGAGGCGACCCGGCGCATCCGCCGCATGGAGGAGGGGACGGGGCGCCACACGCCGATCATCGCGCTGACGGCCTACGCCCGCCGGGAAGACTGGGAGTCGTCGCTGGCGGCGGGGATGGACGACTACCTGACCAAGCCGATCGACCGGCGGTTGCTGCTGGCGACCATCGACCGCTACATGGCGCCGGGGTGAGCTGAACAGGCGCGACGCAATAAAGCGAAGAGGGCCGCCCCGTTCGGAGGCGGCCCTCTTCGCTTTTTTTTGCCGCTCAGCGCGGACCCTGCCCTTCGGAGAGGGAGATGTTGAGCTCGAGCACTTCGCAGTCCCCGTTGCGCTCGACCGAGAGCTTGATCTGGTCTTCGGCGATGGGGATGTATTTGCGCACCACGTCGAGAAGATCCTTCTGCAGCATCGGCAGATAATCGGGACCCGACGGCGGGCGCCTTCGCTCATGGGCGACGATGATCTGCAGGCGCTCCTTGGCGACCGAGGCGGTGTTGCGGGGCGACGAACGGAAATAGTCTAGAAATCCCATGGCTCACGTTCCGAAGAGGCGGGAGAGGAACCCTTTTTTGGCGACATCCATGAAGCGGTGCGGACGCTCCTGGCCGAGAAAGCGGTCGACGATGTCGAGGTAGGCGTCCCCGGCGTCGCTGGTCTGGGCGAGGGTGACCGGCACCCCCGAGTTGGAGGCGAGCAGCACCGAGGGCGATTCGGGGACGACCCCCAGAAAGGGGATGGCGAGAATCTCCTGCACGTCGGCGGCGCTCAGCATGTCCCCGCGGTGGACGCGGCCCGGATCGTAGCGGGTGACGACCAGGTGTTCCTTGACGGGGGTCTTGCCCTGCTCGGCGCGACGGGTCTTGCTCGCGAGCATGCCGATGATGCGGTCGGAGTCGCGCACCGAGGAGACCTCGGGGTTGGTGACGACGAGGGCCTCGTCGGCGAAGTACATGGCGGCCATGGCGCCGTGCTCGATCCCCGCCGGCGAGTCGCACACGATGTAGTCGAAGCGCTCGCGCAGCTCGTCGAGGATCCGCTCGACCCCCTCGATGGTGAGGGCGTCCTTGTCCCGGGTCTGCGAGGCCGGAAGGATGTAGAGGTTCTCGATGCGCTTGTCCTTGATCAGGGCCTGGTTCAGGGACCCTTCGCCGTGAATGACGTTGAGCAGGTCGTACAC
>JBJHBH010000009.1:0-66193 GCA_050485365.1 Desulfuromonadales bacterium
CAGATGCTCTCCCCCGTCGGCGGCGTCTACCAGGCCGGCACCCTCTCGGGGAATCCCCTGGCGATGAGCGCGGGGATCCCCACGCTGCAGCTCCTCAAGGAAGAGGGGTTCTACCAGACGATCGAAGAGAAGAGCGCCTATCTGGAGAAGGGGCTCATCGAGGCGGCCAAAGAGTCGCCGATCCCCACCAGCTGGGCGCGCGTCGGCGGGATGTTCTGCACCTACTTCCACCCCGGCCCCGTCGACTCCTTCACCGACGCCGCCAAGAGCGACACCGAGGCCTTCGGCCGCTTCTTCCGCGCGATGCTCGACGAAGGGGTCAACCTCGCCCCCTCCCAGTTTGAGGCGGGATTCATGAGCGCCGCCCACTCCACCGACGATCTCGACAAGACGATCGAGGCCGCCCGCAAGGCGTTCAAGGCCCTGTAGACCCCGTTTCACCAATGCCCTCGGCGCAAAAGAGCCTCCCGGTCGAAGATGACCGGGAGGCTCTTTTTGTTTCAGCAGACTGCGCGGAAAGGCTCTAGAAGAAGGGGGACTCCACCAGGCGGTCTCCCCCCTGGCGCTTGGCCTCGTACATGCTTCGGTCGGCCTGGAAGTAGAGACGGTCGAGGAGGGTGTCGACATCGATCTCCTGCTCTTTGGCGATCTGCGTCCCCGCAGGCAGGTGCACCATCCCGGCGCTCACGGTCAGGCGCACCTCCTGCCCGTCGCACTCCCAGCGCAGGCTGCGAAGGGCCTCAAGGAGGCGCCGCCCCGCATCCGCCGCCCCCGGGCGGCTCGACTCCGCGAGGGCCAGCGCGAACTCCTCTCCGCCGATGCGCGCGAAGATGTCGGCGTCGCGAAGCTGCGCCTGAAACGTGCGGGCGATGTCGGTGAGGACGCGGTCCCCCTGCAGATGACCGAACCTGTCGTTGACCTGCTTGAAGCGGTCCAGATCCATGATGATCAGCGAGAAGGGGCGTCCGTAGCGCACCGCCAAGGAGAGGGCGAGGCGGCTCTCGGTGAAGAAGTGACGCCGGTTGAAGAGCCCCGTCAGCGGGTCGACCAGGGCGAGGTTCTGGTAGTGCCCTTTGAGCTGTCGCGTCTCGGCGAGGGCCTCTTCGAGTTGCCGGGTGCGAAGGCCGACCTCGTCCTCGAGCTTGCGCAGAAGGCGGCTGCTGGTGATGATCTGGCCGAGAAAGTCGCTGAAGATCGCCACCAGCCGGATGTGCCACTCGTTGAAGTGGCCCTTTTCGGGGTGGGAGATATTGAGGACGCCGATGATGCGCCCGCACGATTTCACCGGTGCGCTCATCACCGAGCCGGGCGCCTTGGCCGAAGTGTCATGAAAGAGGCGAAAGCGCGGATCGGTGCGGCAGTCGGAGCAGACCTGCACCCTGCCGGTGCGCACGGCGAGCCCCATGAAGCTCTCAGTGACCAAGTAGCGCTTGGCCGGACGACACGACGGAGGGGCCGGGGCGTTGTCTTGCAGATTGCGCCAGTCGAGCCCGGCGGCGTTCACCAGCTCGTCGCCCTGGCACAGGAAGATGGAGCAACACTCGACGCCGGCGTGCTCCACCAGCGCCCGCAGCGCCTGGCGCAGTAGCGCCTGTTCATCGATCCCCTGGACGTCGACCTGCCCGAGACTGTGCAGCGTCGAGAGCGAGGAGAGCATCTCCTCGAAGACGTCTCCCATCCCCTGCATCGCCGCAGCGGACAAACGCCCTTCCATCGCCCTAGCTCCCTTTTCCCGAGAGCTCTGCGGCAAGCTCGCGCAGCCCGGTCAGATCGCCGTGAACCTGTTCGAGCGCCCCTGTGAGCGTCTCATCCGACAGACCGAGATCGCCCGGTCGGTCGAGGGGACAATTGGAAGGGGAGGCGCCGTCGTACAGCGCCTCGGCGATGGCTTTGGACAGACCGACCAGAGCCGCCAGGCGCCACCCCGCACCGCGGTAGGCGGGATCGGCGTTGTGCGCGGCCGCCTGAAGCAGCACTTCCGGGAGCCCCCAGCGCAGGGCGAGCTGGGCGCCTGCCTCCTGATGCGAAAGATCGAACTCTCGGCGGATCCCCTCGGCGACCGATCCGGCGGCGAAGATGGCGTCGAGCTCCCGCGGGAAGGTGTGCACCAGGGCGAGCAGGCCAAGGTTGTGCAGCAGCCCGGCGGCGTAGGCGGTTCCGGCAGCGAGGGGGACCGGCGGGTCGAGGTGCACGGCGAGTTTTTCGGAGAGGTCGGCGGTAACCAGCGCCGTCAGCCAGTGGCGCTCGATCTGGAAATTGGGGCAGGCCCGCAGGTTGAAGGCGTTGGAGAGGGACATGGCGACGACCAGCCCCTTGGTGGTGGAGAGGCCGAGAACGCGGATGATCGCCTCCTCGACGGTGACGATGCGGCGCCTCTGGCCGTAATAGGAGGAGTTGGCGCAGCGCAGAATGCGCGCCACCAGTTCGGGGCTGCGCTCGATGACGGCGGCGACGTCGCGCAGGGCGGCCTTTTCGTCGCCGACGACCCGCAGGGCCTCCTGAAGCATGCCGGGAGCGGGGGGGAGGTCCTTGAGGCGAAAGAGCTTCAGCTGCGCTTCGGCATGCAGGTCTCTGCCCGGCTCATCCGACATCGCCATCCCTTCTCGAAGTAGCATCGCACCCCCCGGAATTAAAAAGACACACAGAGCTTCAAAATAGACAAAGTGCGCTGATCTGTCAACGAATAGTGCGGCCTCAGAGCGCTTCGTCTCCGGCGGGCTCTTCGCCGATCCGGTGTTTCAGGGGGATGGGGGTGACCCTCGGCGCCTTGGCGAGGGTGCCCTCCTCGACGAGAAGCCGGCAGTGATAGATCGCCTCGAGCTGCTGCGCGGTGAGGACCTGGCGCGCCGTGCCGAGCGCGGCGACCTCTCCGTCCGACAGCAGCAGGAGGCGATCGGCGTAGAGGCCGGCCATGTTGAGGTCGTGCGAGACCATGACGACCGTCACCCCCTTGCGGGCGCGCAGCTCCTCGACCAGATCGAGGATGCGGATCTGGTGGGCCGGATCGAGGGCGGCGGTCGGCTCGTCGAGAAGGAGCAGCTGCGGCGACTGGCAGATGGCCCGGGCGATGAAGACGAGCTGGCGCTCGCCGCCGCTCAGCCGATCGAGGCGACGCCCGGCCAGATGGCTCACGCCGGTGAAGCGCATCGCCTCAAGCGCCGCGTCCCTGTCCGCCTGCGCTTCGGCGCCCCACAGCCCCAGGTGCGGCGCACGCCCCATCAGCACCGTCTCCCCCACCCGGAAGGGGAAGTCCTGCGGCACCTCCTGCGAGACGACCGCCACGCGCCGCGCCAGCTCCTTTCGCGGCCACGCGCGAAGGGGCCTTCCGAGCACCTCGATCGCACCGCCGCAAAAGGGCGCCAGCCCCGCCATCGCCTTCAGCAGCGTCGTCTTGCCGCTGCCGTTGGGTCCGATGACGACGAAGAACTCCCCGGCGTACACGCTGAAGTCGACCCCGCGTAGGATCTCGCGCCTGCCCAGCGTCACCCCCAGCGCGCTCACCGTCAGCGCCGTCATCGCCGCGACCTCCAGAGCAAAAAGACGAACAGCGGCGCGCCGACCAGGGCGGTGACGATCCCCACCGGCATCTCTCCGGCGGCGGGGAGGCTTCGCGCGGCCACATCGCAGACAATGAGATAGGCCCCTCCGCCCAGAAGGCAGGCCGGAATCAGCACCCGGTGATCGGGCCCCAGAAGAAGGCGCAGGACATGGGGGATCACCAGCCCGACGAAGCCGATGAGCCCGGCCTGGCTGACGACGATGGAGACCATGAAGGAGGTGGCGACCAGCAACGTCAGCGAGACGGCGCGCACATTGACCCCCATGGCGGCGGCGGCCTCTTCGCCCATGAGCAATAGATCCATGGAGCGGGCCAGAAGGAGGATGACGAGGGCCGCAGGGAGCACCAGCCACAGCACCGGGAGCTGATCGCGCCCCATCAGGGAGAGATCGCCCATGAGCCAAAAGAGGATGTGGCGGATCTGCGGATCCTGCGACAAGGAGATGAAGAACATGATGAGGGCGCCGCAAAAGGCGTTCATCATCACCCCCCCCAACAGCAACGAGTCGCTGCGCAGGGCCGAGCGACCGCCGGCCAGAGACAGCACCAGCGCCAGGGTGACGAGGCTGCCGGCGAAGGCGCTCAGTGAGACTCCGGGAAAAGGGGCAAGCCCCGCCAGCATCCCCACGATGGCCCCGACGGCGCTGCCGCCCGAGATCCCCAGGATGTACGGTTCGGCGAGGGGGTTGCGCAACAGGGCCTGGAAAACGAGCCCCCCCAGCGCCAGAGCCCCCCCGGCGACGGCGGCCAGAACGACCCGCGGCAGGCGGATCTGCCAGACGATGGCCGAGGCGACGGGGTCGCTCCCATGCGCGCCGGGCAACAAGTCGCGCAGCAGACCCCACGAGGCGCCGGACGACCCGACGGCGAGGCCGAGCAGGGACGCCGCCGCCAGGGCCGCACCGAGAAGGACGGCGGGCACCAGAACCCGTGCGCTCAACGGGGCGAGGGGGGCGCTCACCGCTCCTCCGCGTAGAGCTCGGGGTGAATGCGGCGCGCCAGCAGCTCCAACCCCTCCAGCAGGCGAGGGGTGGGGCGATTGAACAGGTCGGCATCCTCCACGTGGACCCGCTCGCGCTGCACCGCCCGCAGCTGCGGCCAGCGCCTCCAGTCGCGCAGCAGCGCCTCGGGCGTCTGCCCACCGGCCATGGAGCTGATGACGACGACGTCGGGCTGCAGGCGCAGGATCTCCTCCCACCCGACGCGGGGCCAGGAGGCCTTGCCGGCGGTGACGTTGCGCCCCCCGGCCGTCTCGATCAGCTCGTTCAGAAAATTGTCCCCCCCGACGCTGACCAGGGGGGCGGCGTCGACCTGGAAGAAGACCGAAGGGCGCGCCGCCGCGCCGGCGACGCGCTCACGCACCGCGTCGATGCGCGCGCTCATCTGCGCGACGTGCCGCTTCGCCTCCTCGCGGGCGCCGAGGATCTCGCCGAGCACGGCGATCGTCTCCATGATGTCGGCCAGCGAACGCGGATCGACGGCGAAGACCGCAATCCCCAACGCATCGAGGCGGCTGACGGCCTCGATGGGGTTTCCGTCCCGGATCGCCAGAACGAGATCGGGGCGCAGCGCGACGATCCGCTCGATGTCGGGGCGGTGGTACGAGCCGACAAGGGGAATGGCGCGCGCCTCGGGGGGATGGTCGCTGAACTGCGTCGTCCCTTTGAGAATCCCCTCGCGTCCCAGGGCGAAAACGAGCTCGGTGACGGCGGGCGAAAGGGAGATGACCCGCTGCGGCGTGGCTGGCACAACGACGCGCCGGCCGGCGAAGTCGACGAGCTCGCGCTCGGCGGCGTGAAGCGCCGGGGTGAGCAAAAGCAGGGGGAGAATAAGAAGAAATGCGGCTGTCGCGTTTCGGATCGGATGACGTGCGTGGCTCAAACTCATTGCTTCCTTGCGCTGCGGCGGGCCGAAGCCCGCCGCAGTCGAACGTTCGGTCAGAAGGGGTGGACCAGCCTGAGGCCCGCCACGTAATTTCGCTCGGGGGCGGGATAGATATTCGCCGCCTCGGCTCTAAAGACGCCTGTTTCCGAATATCTTTCGCTCAAGACGTTATTGATCCCCGCATAGATGGTGAGGGGCCGCAATGCGTAGCTCACCATCAGATCGGTCACCGTGTAATCGCCTCCCTCCCAGTCGTCCCCGATCACGTTGTTCCAATCGCTGAGCAGATGCTTGCCTGCAATCCAGCGGGTGCGAACGTCAACGACAAGGTCCTTTATCGGGTAGGCCGTCGCCCGAAGAGCGGCCATATGGCGGGCGACGCCCGGAATCCTGTTACCGTCATACGGGCCGCCGCGCAGCTCATGATCGTTGAAAGTGTAACTGACCCCCAGACGCACCTTCTCGTGGGGGACGACCTGGGCGCTCAGCTCGACCCCTTCGCGCCGGGTCCGGCCGTAGTTGACGTTTTCACCCCGCCAGAATCCGAAATCCTCCATGAACTCGACTTCGGGATTGAAGAAAATCTCGTCCCGGGTGTCGATACGAAAAAGCGTGATCCCGGCTTGAAAACGGTCGCCGAAATGGTGGCTGACCCCGGTCTGATAATGTCGGCTGATCTGGGGCGAGAGGATCTCGTTGAAGCCGGGCCCACCGAGCTCGTCAAGGAGAACGGTGCGGAACGCGCGATCGAACGATGCGAAGAGCTTGCTCCCGGGCGCATAGTTCCAGGCGAGGCCGACGGTGGCAGAATCGGTGTGGAATGCATCGCTGGCGCCTCCGTCGATTTCATAGCGGGTGCGGGTATTGCGGTAGCCGAGGCTCAAAAAGAGGTCCTCGCGCAGAGCGATCTTGTCGTAAGCGAAAACACCCGTCTCGCGCCGCCGGCGATCCTGGCCGACCTCCTTGTAGTGCAGGTCGCTGGACTGGTAGTCGACGCCGACGACGAGCGTATGGGGGAGCGTGAACAGGGTGAGTTGCTTGGCGTATTGGGGAGAAATGCCGTAGTCGTCGAGCTCATAGGCGAAGGAGGAAAGCCACTGGACGTATTCGGTTCTCGAATCGGCTTTCCGGGCGCGCAAACCCACCGACAGCTCTGAATCGTCGGGGAAGAGAAGGTAGGGGGTCAGCTGAACGTAGCGCTCCCGGGTTTCGGCAAAATCGCCAAGGGAGTGCGTGCTGCGACGACGCTCGCCCTGCACGATGGAGCCCGGCAGACCGTAGCTGTCGTCCTTGTAGCCCGCCGAGAGGCGCACGCCGAAGCGGTCGGCATCGTACCCGAGGCTGAGCCCCGTCGTTCGGTTGCGAAAATGGCCGTTGTCGCGATAGCCGTCCGTATCGGTGTACGAACCATCGACGTGCCACGACCATCCACCATGGCTGCCGCCAAGCCCTAGGGCCTGCTTCGCATAGCCGTAGCTCCCGATGGCCGTCTCGGCGCTCACCGTGGTTTGGGGCGCCCTCTGTCGCGTGATGATGTTGATGACGCCGCCCGTGGCGTTGTTTCCGTACAGAACGCTGCCGCCCCCGCGCACGATCTCGACCCTTTCGATGCGGTCCAAAGGGATGCTGGTCCAATCGACTCCGGACATATCCGGGCTGTTGATCCTTCGCCCGTCGACCATCACCAGAGTGTTGGCCCCGGCCGTTTCTCCGAAACCGCGAATGTCAACCTGGGTGGTGCGACCGGTGCCGGTAAAGTCGGCCACGTCGATGCCGACGATCCCCCTTAGCAGGTCGGGAAGGGTCTGCGCCGAACCGGCGGCGATCTCCTCGGACGTGACGACGGTCACATGCGCCGGCACCGTGACCGGATCCTCACCGATGCGGCTCGCCGTAACGATCATCGACTCGAGCTCCACCGGCGCGGCAAGGGCCGGCGCCGGTGAAAGGAGTGCGCCTGCTGCTGTACATGCCATGATCTTTCGCATTAAACATTTCATCTTCGACCTTCTATCCTCCTTTTGAATAACCCCGGCAGACGGCTCGGGTGCACCAGGAGGGCGTGGGACGCAAAAGGCCCGCGCACCTTTTTGGGTGCGCGGGCCTTTCCGTCTTTAAAGCGCCGCATCTGTCCACCCTCCCATTCCCGGGGAGGTTGATGTGGGGAGGTCCGATCCGGCAGGTCTTCTGGCTCGCGATTCGTCCTCGGGGCCGCCTTCCCGATCCGTCGATCAGTGGCGTCGAGTGGCCCTTCGTCCTCGCTTACAGCGGCGGGTCCGCGGGGGATTCTCACCCCTCTTCCCTATCAAGCCCTTGCGGGCGCCGATGGACTGTCCTTCAAATTTTGGGGAACCTTAGTTGAAATCCCTCTCAATGTAAAGAATTGCCCGAAGGGGAGTCGGCCTCGGACCGAGTCCCCATGGCGATGCGTCGGGTGTCGGGAGTCTCCATCATCTGCACGTATTCGGCCACCTTCTGTTTGAAGCTTCCGCGCTGCTCCTTGGAGATGGAGGATGCGAGGGGGATATCGGCCGTCAGGGGGTTGACCGGCCGCCCCCGCACGTGGAATTCGTAATGGAGGTGCGGCCCGGTGGAGCGCCCGGTGTTGCCGGACAGGGCGATGCGCTGGCCGCGGGTCACGCTCTGGCCGGGGCGGACCAGAAAGCGGTCGAGGTGCATGTAGCGCGTCACGTAATGCGTCCCGTGCTGGATTTCGATGTACTTGCCGGCGTAGGGGTGGTTTTGGACCCGCGTCACCACGCCGTCGCCCGGCGCGAGGATGGGGGTGCCGATGGGCATGGCGAAATCGACGCCGTTGTGCGGCGAAACGCGCCCGGTGATGGGGTGGCGGCGCGCCGGGTTGAAGGGGGAGCTCACGCGGAACTGGCGAGCCATCGGGTAGCGCTGGAAGGCGCGCATGAGGCTGTCGCCGTTGTGATCGTAATAGTTGCCGTCGTCGGCGAGAAAGGCGCTGTGAATCCTGTTGCCGCGCAGGATGCGCACCCCCTCGATGCGGCTTTGTCCCGTCGGCTCGCCGTCGACGAGCTGCTGCGAGCGCACCACCTGAAAGCGGTCGCCCGCCCTGATCTCCCGAGCGAAATTGAGCCGCTCGCCCAGCAGGGTCGACACCTGCGCGGTCTCCGCCTCGGAGAGGCCGGCATTTTTGGCCGAAAGATAGAAGCTGCCGCGGATCTCGCCCGAAAGGACCTGCTGCTCCCAGTCGCCGGGGACGATGATCTCCTCGAAGTCGAAGCTCGCCCCGTCAACGTTGCGGTAGACGACGCGGTTGCCGGCGTGGATGAAGAGCTCCATCTCCTCGAGGCTGCGCGTCTGCTCATCGAGGACGAAGGTGAGCCGATGACCGGGGCGCAGCGTCTCCAACGCCAGAGGTTCGTCGGCCCTGAGAATCTTGTACATGACGCTGTGGCCGAGATCAAAACGGTCGAAGATCGCGCCGAGGGTGTCGCCGGGGGCGATGGTGTAAGCGATGACGTTGTCGGGCTCTTCGGGGAGCGCCTCGTCGAGAGGCTCGGCCACGAGATCGGCCGCGGGGGAGAGTGTCGCTGGAGGGGGGTAGCTCGCCTCGAGGGTGGAGAGCGTGTCGTTGCCGCCGCCTGACCAGAAGGAAACCGTCGTCACGACGGCGCCTAAAAAGACCAGTGCCAACAGGCGGTTAAGACGTTTTCTGCGTCGTCTGCGCGTTGAGTGCCTGATTGCATTCATAAGCTGGATAGCATCCGTTGCGTCCGAACGATCGGGGGCAACGACCCCTGTCGCCAGATCAAACCAAAGTCGATGTCATGAACCTCCCTGAGACCATATGGCCTTGAAACGCAAGCAGATTAACCCAAAAATGGTATGAGCTCAACCCTTCTTATCTCATTTCTTCTTAATTCCCGGTCGCCTATCGGAAAAAATGCGCCCGAAGCGCCCCCCGTGCCGCCCATTCTCACTCCCCTTTGCGTCCGGACGCGCGCCGGCGCTGCCCCCGCTGCGTCCAGTGGCGCCAGTACAGCAGCGCCGCGCCCGCCACGCACAGGGCGCCGAAGACGGCATTGACCAGCAGCGTCTCGCCGTAGAAGGGCTGCACCTGGGTGAAGCCGACGGCGAAGACGAGGAGCATGACGATCTTGAGCAGGGCGATCTGCCGGTCGGCCCAGCGGCGCGCCTGCTCTTTGTCGCGGCGGCGCATGCGCAGATACAGCACCACCGAGACGAAGGCGAACAGGAGGACCAGAAGGAACAGGACGATCACGATCTTTCTCCGGGAAGTGACGGGGACGAAAAAACGCCCGGGTTTTCAGACGGAGGTACTCAATGGGCGGAACTTTCTTGTGCTACCGATTATGCACCGCCTCGACGAACGGAGCAAGCTCGGGTCGGTTGACACCCTGCACGGTGCCGCTAGAGTTGTGAAAGATGATGGCGCCGCAAAAATTCACCAACTGCTGCGTTGCTGCCATTGCTCTCGCTGCTTCGACGTACATACGTACGCCTCATTGCTCGACAATGGCGCGCCTTGCATTTGGCGCTTTTTTGCTTAGCCATCCCCTGTTTCGCTTTCTTGCGAAAGCATCAAAGATGGTCTGAAATGATTGAAATCCCGTTGCAGATGCGGAGCCGCCTTGTCTACGCCCCTCTCCTCCACGCGTTCGCTCTCGGTCTTCGATGCAGTCCTTATCACGGTGGGGGTCATCGTCGGCGCCGGAATATTTCGCACCCCCTCGGTGGTGGCGGCCAATGCGGGGAGCGCCGAGGGGCTGGTTCTGCTGTGGGTCGCCGGCGGCGCGATCTCGCTCATCGGGGCGCTGTGCTACGCCGAGCTCGCCTCGAGCTATCCCGAGCGCGGCGGCGAGTACCATTTCGTGTCGCGGGCATTCGGCCCAGCCCCCGGATTCCTCTTCGCCTGGGCGCGCATGACGGTGATCCAGACCGGCTCCATCGCCATGCTCGCCTTTTTGATCGGGGACTACGCCGCCGCCGCGCTGGGCGCCCTCCCCTTCAGCTCGGCCCACTACGCCGCCGCGACAGTGGTGGCGCTGAGCGCCGTCAACATCGCCGGCATCCGGCAGGGCAAGGGGATGCAGACCGCCCTCATCGCCCTGCTGGCGCTGGGGCTGTGCTCCATCATCGTGACCGGATCTCTTGCGAACGCAAGCGTCTCGCCCGCGCAGCAGACCTCGGACCCTTCGGTCTTCGGCCGGGCGATGATCTTCGTCCTTCTGACCTTCGGCGGCTGGAACGAGGCCGCCTACCTGTCGGCCGACGTGCAGGGTCACCGGCGCAACATCGTGCGGGTGCTGCTCTACAGCATCGCCGCCGTCACGCTTTTGTATCTGGCCGTCAATCTGGCGCTGCTCAAGGGGCTCGGCCTCGGGGGGATGTCGGCCTCCGACGCGGTGGCTGCCGACCTGATGCGGCTGAGCTTCGGCGAGGCCGGAGCCGCCCTCGTCAGCCTCCTCATCGTTCTGGCGTGCCTGAGCACCATGAACGCCACCATCATCACCGGCGCACGCACCACCTACGCCCTCGGGCGCGACTTTCGGCTCCTTCGTTTTCTGGGTCGCTGGCGCGAAGGGCGCGAGACCCCCGTCAACGCCCTGCTGCTGCAGGGGGGGATCGCCCTGCTGCTCGTGATCGGGGGGGCCAAAGCCCGAAACGGTTTCGAGTCGATGGTCGACTACACCGCGCCGGTCTTCTGGTTCTTCTTCGCCCTGATCGGCCTGTCGCTCTTCGTCCTTCGCCGCCGCGAACCCCACACCCCGCGCCCGTTTCGGGTGCCGCTCTATCCTCTGCTGCCGCTCCTCTTCATCGCGGTGTGCCTCTACATGCTCTACTCGAGCCTGGCCTTCACCGGGATGGGCGCGCTGTTCGGCGGAGCGGTTCTGGTGGCCGGCATCCCCGTCTTTTTCCTGCTCAAGCGACGATAGCCCAAAGGAGACCCGTGCCATGATGCGAAAAACCGCCCTTCTCGCCGTGTTCCTTCTGGCCTTCGCCGCGGCGACCCACGCCGCCAACTTCTGGTCCGACGGCGAGTGGATCCCCAGCGGCGGCCCCGACGTGCACTATGTGCCGACCCCGCCCGAGGTCGTCGACGAAATGCTGCGCCTGGCCGATGTCGACGACACCGACCTGGTCTACGATCTGGGGAGCGGCGACGGGCGCATCGTCATTGCCGCCGCCAAGCAGCGAGGCGCCCAGGGCGTCGGCATCGACATCGACCCGATCCGTGTCGAGCAAGGCAAGCGCAACGCCGAGCAGGCCGGCGTCTCCGACCGGGTGACGTTCCTCCAGGAGGACCTCTTCAGCGCCGACTTCAGCGACGCCACCGTCGTCACCCTCTATCTGCTTCCCAGCCTCAACCTGCGCCTTCGCCCGGCCCTCTTCGAGCAGCTCGCCCCCGGTACCCGCGTCGTCTCCCACGCCTTCCACATGGGGAGCTGGGACCCCGACGCGCAGAGCACCATCGGACGCCACAACGTCTTTTTCTGGATCGTTCCGGCCAACGTGTCGGGCGTCTGGGAATGGCGCGAAGAAAGGGCGGAGCACGAGCGCAACCTCCGCATCGAGATCATTCAGGATTATCAGCGCATCACCGCGCTGCTTCTGGACGATTCAGGGCTTCGGCAGGCGAGCCGCGCCACGCTGCAGGGCGATCGGCTGGAGATGAGCTTCGATCAGGGGGGAGAGGGCACCAAAGCCCTCCTCTTCGAGGGGAGCGTCGCCGACGACGTCATCGAGGGGGCTATCCATCGCAGCGGCGCCGAGCGCACGCCCTGGACAGCCACGCGCGTCCCTCAGACGAAGCGGGAGATCGACGAGGGGCGCTAGCGCGCTAGCGCCGCAGTCCGATCACGGGGAGGGTTTCGATCTCGACCAGGCGAAGCCCCACAGCGTGCCCGTTGACGACGGCGATCGCCTTCACCCGCGCCCGGATGGCCCTTCGCTCGTGGAGGGCGGGGACGGCCCCCTCGGTCAGCACCAGGATCTCTCCGCTGTCGTCGCGCAGGGTGTAGCTTCTGAGATCGACCAGCGGGAGCATGGCGACCTGGACCACCTCCCCGTGAACCTTGATCACCTCCCCCTCAAAGCGCCCCGGGGCGCCGACGACCTCCCCGATGGACGTGTAGCCGACGGGGAGATAGTCGCACCCCGCAACGAGCGCCGCCATTAACACCGCCACCGCAGCGAGAGCTCTCATCCGCGCCTTTCCGCGCCCGCTCCTGTTCAGGGCGCCTTGTCGAAGGTGAGGGCGGCCGAATTCAGGCAGTAGCGAAGGCCCGTCGGTCGCGGGCCGTCCTCGAAAACATGCCCCAAATGGCCGCCGCAGCGGGCGCAGACGACTTCGGTGCGCCGCATGAAGAAGCTGTTGTCGGGCCGGGTGCGGATGTTCTCGGGGGCCACCGGCTCGGTATAGCTCGGCCACCCCGTCCCCGACTCGAACTTGGCCTCCGAGCTGAACAGATCGAGGCCGCACCCCGCGCAACGGTACGTCCCCGCTTCGTGATGATTCCAGTACGCGCCGCTGAAGGCCCGCTCGGTCCCCTTCTCGCGCAAGACACGGTACCGTTCGGGAGAGAGAATCTCTCTCCATTCGACTTCGCTCCTGTCGATCTTTTCTGTCATGACGTACCTTCCCTCGTGAACCGAGTAGACGCGAAGCGCCGCCGGCTCCCCGTCCCCATGCTGCGCCTGCTCCCCGGCGGGCGGGGAGCCGACGCAGGCGCCCAGCGCCGCGCACAGCAGCACAAGGCAGACGAAAAGCAGGCCGCTCCTTGCCATCGAACACTCCTTTTTCATCCATTATACCCCGTTCCACGACGCGCAGACAGACGGCACACAGCCCATTTGCGAGCAAGAATCGAATAGTTAATAAATACTAACTTTTTCATTGACAAGAGGACCCCGAGGGCCTATAAAAGGGACGAAAATCAGAGCGTACACCTCTCCGACAAGAGCAAACCTGGAGGAATCCGGGGACGCAAAGCCACGGGTCCGAGACGGACAGCCGAGCCGCCGAAGAGAGGGGAGACCGCCTTTGCTCCCGAAAGGTCCTGTCTGCCCGACCCCTTCGACCGGGCTCCTTCTTCGACACGACCGCCACCGGGGGTAACGATGGAATCTCAAACCTGCCGACCCGCTCACCCACGGCGCCTCGGCCGCCGACCACCCCCCTTCTCTTCGGCACCGGTCCGTTCGCCCAAAGCCCTGCTGCTGGTTTCCACTTCGTTCGTCTTGATCTTCCTGGCCGTCGCCCAGACGATGCTCATTCTCGCCGCGCTGGGCGGCCTTGCCCGACAGGCGCAGATGGCGCTGCAGGCGGCCCTGCTCGTCGCCTTTCTCTGGCCCCCCGCTTACTTCCTGCTCCTTCGCCCCCTGCATCTTCAAAAAGAGCGCCTCAAGGAAGCAGAGAAAGAAGCGCGCGCCCTCGCGTTTTACGACGCGCTCACCTCGCTGCCCAACCGCCTGCTCCTTCGCGAGCGCGCAGAGCGCGCCTTCGCCGAAGCCCGGCGACAGGGGACGTCGGTCGCCGTAATCTTCATCGACCTGGACGACTTCAAGCAGATCAACGACGCCTTCGGCCACGCCGTC
Source organism: Desulfuromonadales bacterium (assembly GCA_050485365.1). Lineage (GTDB taxonomy): Bacteria > Desulfobacterota > Desulfuromonadia > Desulfuromonadales > JACZKF01 > JARFUG01. Next base: position 14,036 of record JBJHBH010000009.1, read on the forward strand.
GGAGACGCCTACCTCAAAGCCGTCGCCGACACCCTCACGCAATCGGTCCGGCAAAGCGATACCGTCGCGCGCATCGGCGGCGACGAATTCGTGTGGGTCGGCCTGGTTCGGGATTACGACGAGGCTGAGACCATCGCCCGCAAGATCCTGCACAGCCTGACGCGACCTATCGAGTTCGGCGGCCGGGCGCTCAAAATCGGCGCCAGCATCGGCATCGCCGTCCACCCCCGCGACGGCGACGACCTCGACGCCCTCATCCAGGCGGCCGACGGCGCCATGTACGCCGCCAAGCGCGGCGGAAAGAACGGATTCCACTCCTCCGTATCGCGCCACTACAACAACTCGACCGCGCGCGAATCGGCCTATTCGTATTTTCGCGATTGACACCCTCTGGTTTGCCCATTAACCTGCTTCGAAAATCATCCGCGTCGCTAGCTCAGCTGGATAGAGCATCGGTCTTCGGAACCGAGGGTCGGGAGTTCGAATCTCTCGCGACGCGCCAGTGAACAAAGGCCCCAGCACCTCCCGGTGCTGGGGCCTTGTTCTTACTGCAAATCGACGAGGCGCAGTTGGCTCAGGCCGCCTTGCCGAGAAGATACCCACTCGGAACCTTTTTCTCGATAGTTCGCCAGTGGGGGCTACGACGGGAAGATTTTGAGGATTAATCAACCCGCAGGGACGGCCGTCGGAGCCGCCCATTTATCCTTGATCCTCGCCGAGACATCCGCCTTCTGATACGCCTGGGCCCTTACCACCATCGTCACTCCTGATCTCACCGCGGCCGCTCCTTCCCCCATACCCTGTCCAGAAACTGGTCCCGCCCCGAGTTGAACCGGTAGAACCTGTAGCGAATCGGATTTTTCTTGTAGTAGCCCTGGTGGTATTCTTCGCCACGGTAGAACGGGCCGGCGGGGAGGATCTCGGTCACGATGGGCGCCTCGAAGCGCCCCGATGCGGCGAGGCGCTCTCTGGAGGCTTCGGCGAGGCGCTTCTGCTCTTTGTCGAGATAGAAGACGGCGCTTCGGTAATGGGGACCGCGGTCGACGAACTGCCCGCCCCGGTCGGTCGGATCGATGTTCATCCAGAAGACCTCCAGGAGCTCTTCGTAGCCGATCTGCGACGGATCGTACACGATCTCGATCGCCTCGACGTGCCCGGTGCGGCCCGAGGAGACCTCTTCGTAGGTCGGATTCGGCTCCTCCCCCCCGGTGTATCCCGACGTCACGGAAAGGACCCCGGCAAGCTTCTCGAAGGGGGGCTCCATGCACCAGAAACACCCTCCGGCAAAGACCGCCTTGGCCGGTTCCCCTCCATCGGCCATATCCCGAAAGCCGCCCGAGATGATCATTGCGATGACCAGAGCGACCGACAAGAGGGCCGATCCCAACCGCGTACGCTTTTTAATGGATACCTTGCACATCGGCTTACCAACGTTCGAATGACAGACCGAATTCATCACGCCCGAATTTGGCGGCACGCGAGGGTCTTCCAACCATGTCCACCCCGGCGCACATGGGCGCAATGAACTGCGCCCCTACATTATACCCCTCCTTCATGCGCTCCCATAAGCCCCGGCCCGGCTGGGTTCGTCCCAAAAAAAGAGCGGGCCGCCACCAGACGACCCGCTCTTTTTTTGCGACATTCCACTTTTTTTTGCGCGGCTCAGGCCGCCTTGCCGAGAAGATAGCGCCCGACGTAGTTCTTGGAGAACTGGTAGGCGGTGCGTCCGCAGCGCTTGCTCTTGTCGTGGGACCATTCGATGGCTTCGCCCTGCAGCTCTTTGGTCCAGGGGATCTCGACCTGGCGCTTGCGCGCTTCGCGCTCGACGCACAGGCGCACGGCGTCGAGATAGCGCTCCTGGGAGAAGACGTGGAAGGGAATCCACAGCCCGAAGCGGTCCGACAGGGAGACCTTCTCCTCCATCGCTTCGCTTTGCTGCAGCTCGCCCTTGACGAACTTGCCGCCGAGGTGATCGCTGGCGTACTCGGGCAGGAGATGGCGGCGGTTGGAGGTGACGTAGATCAGCACGTTCTCGGGGGCCGAGTAGACCGAACCGTCCAGGGCGCTTTTGAGCATCTTGTAGGCGAGCTCGCCGACTTCGAAGGTCAGATCGTCGCACAGCAAAATGAAGCGGTAGGGCTGGTCTTCGACGGCGGAGAAGATCTCGGAGAGATAGATCAGATCTTCTTTTTCGACCTGGATGACGCGCAGCCCCTCGGGGGCGAAGCGGTTGAGCAACGCCTTGACGAGCGACGACTTCCCCGTGCCGCGCGACCCCCACAGCAGGGCGTTGTTGGCGGGGTAGCCGGCGATGAACTGGCGGGTGTTGTCGATCATGATGCGCTTTTGCTCCTCGACGCCGAGAAGCTCGTCGAGGGTGGTGTTGTCGGTCACCTTCACCGGCTCGAGGTAGCCGGAAAAAGAGTGGCGGCGCCAGTTGGCCGCGTGGCACTCGGCCCAGTCGACGGGCTTGACGGCCTTGGGGAGGAGCATTTCGACGGAGCTGAGGACCCGCTCGAGCCGGGCGACCACTTCAGGTTTCAGGTTGATCATTCTTCTTCTCTCTACGCGTTGGGTGGGAAAGAAAACGGAAGGCCGGAGGCCCGGCGCACCTGTATACGCCAGACACCCCCGAGCTGTCAAACAGAAAAGACCTTTAGGACCGGGGGGATGGCCCGTTTTAATCTGCAAAGCCCCCCTTGCTGCGCGGCCCCGCAGGCGATTGACACCGATCACCCGGGCGATACGCTGATTAAAGGAATCCCGCACGCGCGGCGCGCCTGCGCATGCGCTCATGCCAAGGAGGTCGCCATGAGGAGAATTTCAGCGTTTTTCCTGTCGCTTCTGATCTGCGCCGCCCCGGCCTGGGGTGCGGTGCAGGGGGAGGAGATCGAATACCGCGTCGGCGAGACGACGATGAAGGGATATCTCGCCTTCGACGCCGCCGCCCCAGGGACGCGCCCCGGCATTTTGGTGGTGCACGAGTGGTGGGGGCACAACGACTACGCCCGACAGCGGGCGCGGATGCTGGCCGAGCTCGGCTACACGGCCCTGGCTCTCGACATGTACGGCGACGGGCGCACGGCGCAGCACCCCGATGAGGCGGGCCGCTTCGCCACGGCGGTGCGCACCAATCTGCCCGAGGCCAAGCAGCGCTTCGAGGCGGCCAAAACAACGCTGCAGGCCCACCCGAGCGTCGATGCGTCGAAGATCGCCGCCATCGGCTACTGCTTCGGCGGGGCGGTGGTGCTGGAGATGGCGCGCCGCGGGGTCGATCTGGACGGCGTCGTGAGCTTCCACGGCAGCCTGGGGACGCAGAATCCGGCGCAAAGCGGCGCGGTGAAGGGGCGCGTTCTGGTGCTCAACGGCGCCGACGACCCCCTCGTCTCCGATGAGGAGATCGCCGCCTTCAAAAAAGAGATGGAGAGAGCCGGCGTCGACTATCGCTTCGTCGACTACCCCGGCGCCGTGCACAGCTTCACCAACCCCCGGGCCGACGAATTCGGCCGGAAATTCGGTCTGCCGCTGGCCTACGACGCCGAGGCCGACGCACAGTCGTGGCGGGAGATGAAGGCGTTTTTCGACGAGATTTTCAAGTAAGGCCCGATCCAGGGGGCGGGAGGGGCCAGGGGCAAGAGAGCTCCCCCCCCTGTGTCGTTTCGCCCAACATCTTGTGAAATTCCCTCTCCCCTGCTACATTCCCCTTGCCTCGAAACGCGGCAACAGAGGGAGATATCTGCATGAGCGATCTTTGTCGCTGCCCCTGGGTCGACCCGACAAAGCCGGACTACGTCGCCTATCACGACGAGGAGTGGGGGGTGCCGCTCCATGACGACCGTCTCCTGTTCGAATTCCTGATCCTCGAGGGGGCCCAGGCCGGGCTGAGCTGGTACACGGTGCTGCGAAAGAGGGAGAACTACCGGCGCCTCTTCGACGGCTTCGATCCGCACAAGGTCGCCCGCTACGACGAGGAGAAGATCGCCGCGCTGCTGCAAAATCCCGGCATCATCCGCAACCGGGCCAAGCTCGCCGCCGCCGTCGCCAACGCCCGGGCCTTTCTCGCCGTGCAGGAGGAGTTCGGCACCTTCGACGCTTATCTGTGGCGCTTCGTCGACGGCCGCCCCATCGTCGGCGAGGTGCGCACCGCCGCCGACTACCGGGCCACCTCCCCCGAATCGGACGCCCTGAGCAAGGATCTTCGCCGGCGCGGCTTCGCCTTCGTCGGTTCCACCATCTGCTACGCCCACATGCAGGCGGTCGGCATGGTCAACGACCACACGCACGACTGTTTCCGCCGCCGCCAGATCCTGGAGAGCTACCCGACACCGTGAATCCCCTGAACCATGTCGTCGTCGTACTGGTCGAACCGCGAACCCCCGGCAACATCGGGATGGTCTGCCGCGCCATGGCCAATTTCGGCGCCCGCGAGCTGCGTCTGGTCAACCCCTGCCAGTACCTGCACCCCGAGGCGCACAAGTTCGCCGTCTTCGCCAGCGACCTCCTCGGCGAGGCGCGCACCTTCCCCGACTTGGCCTCGGCGGTGGCCGATCTGCAGCTCAGCGTTGCCGCCACCCGGCGCCCGGGACGTCTTCGCGGGGAACTGATGAACCTCGCCGAAGCCCCGGGGCTCGCCGCCGGCCTGCCCGAGGGGGGGCGCCTCGGCCTCGTCTTCGGGCGAGAGGATTCGGGGCTCACCACCGAAGAGGTCGCGCTGTGCTCCCACGCGGCGACCATCGCCAGCGACCCTCGCCAGGGCTCTCTCAACCTGGCGCAGGCGGTGGTCGTCTTTCTCTACGAGTTCGCCCGCACCGCGGCGCCCTCCCCCGCCCAGGCTCACGACCCGCCCGCCAGAGAAGAGATGGAGGCGATGTTCGCCCAGACCGAAGAGGTGCTGGAGCGCATCGCCTTTTTGAACCCGCACTGCCCCGAGCGGGTGATGAACCCCCTTCGCCGCCTTCTCAACCGAGCCGCGCCCGACAAGGCTGAGCTGTCGCTGCTGCGCGGGATGTGGAGCCAGATCGCCTGGAGCATCCGCGACTGGAAAGGGCGCAAACGCGGATAAACAAGGGGAGTTGCGCAGCATTAAAGGAGTTGACACGCAAGCGGACGCTGTGCTATCTAACACAGGTTTTTCTACGGGAAACTGTATGCTGTATACAAAATTCGATGTCTGAGGAAAGACGTCAGCTCATACGGTCGGTGGGGTTTCTCTCCACCGTCGGCACCTCCATGGTGGCCTCCACCTTCATCGGGCTGGCCATGGGGTACTACCTCGACAAGTGGCTCGGCACCTCCCCCTGGCTGACCCTGCTCTTTCTGGGGTTCGGCATCGCGGCGGGCTTTCGAAACATCTTCATCCTGACCTCCCGGGAGCTCAAGCGCCAGGAGAGGGAAAACAACAAGAAAAATGACGGCGACGGTGATGGATGAGGAGTTGCCGGGGCAGATCGGCCGGCGCAACTGGATCATCTTCGCCGCCCTCCTCGCCCTGAGCGCCCTATGGCAATCGCTCCCCTTCACCCTCGGCGTGGCGGGGGGCGCGATGATCTCCATCATCAGCTACCGCCGTCTTCACCGATCGCTCAGGCGCACCATCGCCGACCCCGAACGCGCGAGCGCCAAGGGCTTTCAGGTGCAATACATTCTGCGCCTCGCGGCGATCGGGTTCATCATCTACGTTCTGCTCGACCGCGTCGGCGTCGACCCTCTCGGGCTCGTCCTGGGACTCTCGGTCGTTATGATCAACATCCTCTGGACCACCGCGGTCCGCGTCCTCAGGGGCGGAGGATCGAATTAACTAGGGAGAAATCTTTCTTATGCCTCATCCGTTTCTCTACCTGGAGTGGCTGGCCGAGACGCTCGGCATCCACGTCGGCGAGCACGTCCTCTACGCGACGCTGGCCGTCGTCGTCCTCGCCGTCATCGGCTACCTGGCGGGGCGCAACGTGCAGCTCGTTCCGCGCGGACTGCAGAATTTCATGGAGGTCGCCGTCGAGGGGATCCTCAACCTCATGGACGAGATCATGGGCCCCAAGGGGAGAAACTACTTCCCCCTGATCGCCACGCTGGCCCTGTTCATCCTGACGTGCAACCTCTTCGGCCTCATCCCCGGCTTCTTCCCCCCGACGGCCAACTGGAACACCACGGCCGCCCTGGCGCTCACCGTCTTTTTCATCACCCACATCGTCGGGGTGAAGGAGAACGGGCTCGCCTACTTCAAGCACTTCGTCGGCCCGGTGTGGTGGCTCGCCCCCATCATGATCCCCATCGAGATCATCGGTCACCTGGCTCGCCCCGTTTCGCTGAGCCTGCGTCTTTTCGGAAACATGTTCGGCAAGGAAGTCGTCCTCATCATCTTCATGCTGCTGGTCCCGTTCCTGCTGCCGGTTCCGATGAAGCTCCTCGGGCTCCTCATCATCCTGATCCAGACCTTCGTCTTCACCCTGCTGACCATGATCTATATCGGCGGCGCGCTGGAAGAGGCTCACTGAGATACGTCTTACGTTTCCATAGGTCCTATGTCATATAGGAACAACACAAACCGCGAAAGAAGGAGTAACAGAAATGGATTTTTTCACTTGGGCACTGATCACTGCAGGTTTCGCCATGGCCGTCGGCTCCATCGGTACCGGTCTCGGTATGGGTAAAGCCATCGCCAGCGCCGTCGAGGGCGTCGCCCGCAATCCCGGCGCCAGCGGCAAGATTCTGACCACCATGATGATCGGTCTGGCGATGATCGAGTCGCTCGCCATCTACGTCTTCGTCGTGGCGATGATCATCCTCTTCGCCAACCCCTTCACCGATCAGGTCGTTCAGGTCCTGCAGGCGATGGCCGGCTAAGAATCCCGCACCAAGCACAGCAAAAAAAAAAGGGGAGCCCGCAAGGAGCTCCCCTTTTTTTTGCGTCCGCCGCGAAGGCGACTTTTCCCCCTACCCCTTGCCCCCCGACGCCTCGCTCAGCGCCGCCCCCTCGGGCGCATCGGCGAATCCCTGACGAGGGCGGCTCTCCATCGTCTCGCCGCCCGGCCAACGGCTCAGAACGAAGGAGATCACCAGGACCGTGAGCCCGAAGGTGAAGACGCTCGCCACCAGCGGTACTCCGGTGATGTTGAGAAAATCGAGGACGACCCGCGCGCCGCCCAGAATCGTGACGAGAACGGCGACATTGCGGATCTCCCGGTTTCTGAGGCGGCAAGCGACAAGGAGCAGCACGGCGGCCGCCAGATTGATGATGACCGTCTGCCCCCCCTGAAAGACCGCCGCCGGCGCGGCGACATTGCCGACGATGGCGAGATAGAGCGCGGCGCGAAGCAGCACGAAGCCGCTCACCAGAGAGGCGACGAGCACCAGGGTGCCGGAGCGGTCCTTGCGGTCCCAGGCGTTGAAGACCTGCGAGACGGCGGGCGCCCGGTTCATCCGCAGCCAGTAGAAGTGCATCAGAGCGACGGCGAAGACGCATGCGGCGACGGCGGCGGCGAGCAGCGGAGCCTCGCCGGGGTGGCGCCCCAGAATCGTGACCGTCAGCACCGCACCGACGGTGAACTGAAGCAGATACGAGATGAAGCGCAGCCCCCCGTTAAACCAGGAGCGCGACAGCCACGCCAGCCCCAGGGCCAGCGCCGACAAAACCGGCAGGGCGGGCAGGAAACCGCCGGCGACGATGGGGAGCGATTTGACCAGCAGCACGATCCCGGCGACGATGAAGGCGTTCGCCCACGTCGTTTTCTCCGCGCATCGCCGCGTCAGCCAGTAGGCGATCCCCAGGTGCACGACGGCCCCGACCATCCCCGCAAGCGCCAGAGGGAGAAAGTTGTCCCACCAGATGCGAATGACGTAGAACATGGCGCCGAAGGCCCACAGAACGTTGACGGTCGGCAGGGCGAGGTCGAAACGAAAGACCTTCTGCACTCCCGGGCGCGTCACGGCGTAGACGGCGCTGAGCAGGTAGAAGAGGGTGAAGACGGCCACCACCGGCAGGTACCAGTTCAGCCCCAGAGCGCCGAGGGCGGCGACGTCCCCCTCCTGCGCCAGGCGCATGACGAGATTCACCCCCCAGACCTGCACCATCCCTGCGGTGAGAAGAAAGATCATCCAGCGAAGCCACGAACAGCGCTTGATGCGCGTGGCGTAGGCGCCCAGCACGTTGGCGACGAGCAGAACCACGGCGAGATGGGGGAAATAGGGGGCCGGAAAGTTGATGGAGACGGCAGCGACTCCGAGCCCCAGCGTCCCCACCAGCACCGGCAGAGGGGTCGCGTAGAGGGAGCTGAGAGCGGCCATGGCGAGCGCGGTGACGACCAGGATCAGGTAGGCGGGCAGGGCGCTGAGCGAGCCGAAATGGGCGTTGGTCTCCACCACGATGGTGTACATCAGCACCGCGCCGCTCAGCCCGAAGATCGGCGCTAGGGCACTGGAGCGGCTGTAGCCGAGCCAGCCCAGCCCGATGAGCGCGGCGGCATACGTCATGCCGATGATCGAGCCGAGATCCTTGTCGAGGGTGCCGCCGTCGGTCAGGGTCCGCAGCACCAGGGCGAAGACCAGAAGGAAGCACAGGGTCGAGATGCGCGGAAGTAGCGACGAGTTGCCGACCCAGCTCAGCAGCTTCTCCGGGGCGTCCTCATCGAGGGCGGCCGAGCGGACCTTCGGCGCCTTGGCGCCGCCAGCCGCAGGCCGCAGCGAAGCGACCACATTTCGGATGTCGCACAATTCACGCTCCAGGTTCTCGATGCGGGCTTCGAGCAATGCGGTCCTGTCGGCCATGGCAGCTCTCCATCTGAAGTAGAACACTTTTTTATTTGACTCTGCATCAGCATTACACCACACTGGCACCCAATGTCAACCTGCTGATTGAGTGCGATTTTTTTTTCGATCCATCGCATAACACATTTTGTCTCTTCGAGAGAAAGCGAGCAAAGGTGGCGGGGCGGGCCGGTGCGCGCAGGGGGGTGCCGAGGGAGACTCTTTTTCATCCCCGGCCTTGACGCAGAGCAAATAGAAAAGTATTTTATTTTATAGCCGACTCTGTCTTAATACCATCACACCGCTTCCATATCGCAAGGCTTTTCGGAATAACCGTCGTTTCAGAACGTCCGAAGAAAAGGAGTGTTATTTTGAAGAATCATGTCTGGCGCCCCCTCTACGTCGTTCTCGGCCTCGTAGCGGTCATTTTGACCTTCCGCTTTTTCTACGTGCCGAGCGACTTCGGCAGCGGGAAGTACGGCTTCATGTACAGTTATCATCGGGCGTCCAACGTCGATGAATGGAAAGCGATCGAGCCGAAGTACCGCGATACGGGTCGCCAGAAACTGCACGAGCACTGCTTGGATTGCCATGGCGGCACCATCGGTATCCGCAGCGAGGACATGCACGGAATGATCTCCTGCGAGAACTGCCACGGTCCGGCTCTCGATCACCCCAACGAGCCGCAGAATCTCCTGATCGACCGCAGCCGCGATCTGTGCCTGCGCTGTCACACCCACCTCCCCTACACGACGAGCGAGCGCAAGCGCATCCCCGGGATCGACCCCCATGAGCACAACCCCGGCATGTCGTGCGTCGACTGCCACGATCCGCACAATCCGAGACTGGAGGACATGTAAATGAAGAGGCGAGACTTCCTCAAGAATTCGATAATGGTGATTGCAGGCGCCTCGGTCCCCCTCTCGGCCTTGCAGTTGGTCGACCCGAAGGAGGTCCTGGCGCAGAACCCCGACATTCACTGGGCCTTTCTGGTCGACACCCACACCTGCGTCGGATGCGGCTTCTGCGTCAAGGCATGCAAGATCGAAAACGATGTTCCTCTCGAGGCCAACGTCCACCGCACTTGGGTCGAGCGCTACGTCTACACCAAGGACGACCGCCGCTACATCGACAGCCCCAATGGGGCCGAACACGGCTACACCGACCCTCGCATCGATCAGGGGATCGCCGGGAAGGTCGACATCGATCCGGACAACGTCGGAAAGGCTTTTTTCGTCCCCAAGCTCTGCAACCAGTGCCTCACCCCCCCCTGCACCCAGGTCTGCCCTGTCGGCGCCACCTACAAGACGGACGACGGAGTCGTCCTCGTCGACAAGACGTGGTGCATCGGATGCGGCTACTGCGTCATGGCGTGCCCATACGCCGCGCGCTTCTTCCATCCGGTTACCCACGTCCCCGACAAGTGCACCTTCTGCTACCACCGGATCCACCGGGGTCTGGAGCCGGCATGCGTCAACGCCTGCCCCTTCGAGGCCCGCAGGCTCTGCAATATCCGCGACGTCAACGATCCGGTGACCAGGATCATCATGACCGAGCGCGTCGGAATCCTCAAAGATGAATTCGGTACCAGACCCCAGGCCTTCTATATCGGTCTTGCCACGGAGGTGCGTTGAAGATGATGGAGCTGGCACAAGCTGTTCACGGTGAAGCCTGGACCCTCAAGGAGTTCTTCGTTCTGCCCAACGAATACGTCTACTGGTCGATCCAGATCGTCATGTACCCCTTCATGACGGGGCTCGTTGCGGGGGCCTTCGTCCTCTCCTCGCTCTATCACGTCTTCGGCATCAAACGCCTGAAGGAGATCGCGCGCTTCTCGCTCGTCTTCTCCCTGGCCCTGCTGCCGGTGGCGATGATGCCGCTATTGCTTCATCTTACGCAACCGTTTCGCGGCTTTCACGTCATGATGACGCCGCACTTCACTTCGGCGATCGCCGCCTTCGGCATCGTCTTCATGACCTACGGCTCCATCGTCGCCAGCGAGCTATGGTTCGTCTACCGCAAGCACTTCGTCCTTACGGTGATGGAGCTGAAGGAAAAACGCGACCGCACCTCCCTCGAGAACCTGCGCCTCAACTTCAACAAGATCCTCACCCTCGGCGCCATGGACATCAGCGAGGAGGCTCTCGAAAAAGACCACAAGGCGACCAAGTACCTGGCGGCCGTCGGGATTCCCGTCGCCTGTTTTCTGCACGGATACGCCGGGTTCATCTTCGGATCGGTCAAGGCCAATGCCCTGTGGATGACCCCCCTGATGCCGGTCATCTTCATCATGTCCGCCGTCGTCTCGGGGATCGCCCTGTGCATCCTGTGCTATGTGGTGACGCAGGAGATCCGCAAGTTCATGGCCAAACGAAAACTATCACGCTGGGGGAAGGACCCCAAAGCCCCGAGCATCGAGCAGCTTCAAGGAGCGGAGCAGGGGGGAGTTGCGATCGCCTCCAACTATCTTCTCTACTTCATGATCGGCGCCGTCACCCTGGAGATCCTCGACATCATTTTCCGCGGCTACACTCAGGTAAAATCGTGGGACATCCTGGGCACTGTCATCATGGAGCGCAAGTTCGTCTCGCTCTGGATCATGCAGTTCGGCATCGGCAACATCCTCCCCTTCATCATGATGGTCATGCCGGGGCGCACCGTGAGAAGGACCGTCATCGCCTGCATCCTCGTCCTCTTCGGCGTCTTCATGATGCGCTGGAACATCGTCATCGGCGGACAGGCCTTCTCCCTGAGCTTCGCCGGTTTCATGCACTATCAGCTTCCGATCATTCCGCAAAACTGGGAGACCTTCCGGGAAGGGCTTACCGGCGCCCTGCTTGTCGCGACCACCCCCTTCATCCTTTTCTGGGGGATCAACAAGTTCATGCCGGTCTTTGTCGACGAAAAACGAGTCTGAACGAAAAACGGGAGGGCGCCGGCCGATCTTTCGACCCGCGCCCTCCCGGGCTCTTCGCACTGCGTCTGCGCTCTTCCAAATCCCCTCATCTCGAGGGGATTCGTCTTTCAGGGCCTGCTCGCAACGCCGGCTTTTCTGACGGCTCTGACCATGTGAATGCCGCTTCGGTTCCGGAAGATGCGCATCAGCATCACCCCGAGGATGGAGAGGAAGAAGCCGACGCAGAGGACGACGTAGCCGAGGCTCCTCCCTTCGCCGATGCCGGCCAGCTCCTTTCCGCCGAGTAGCCCTATCATGGCGATGGCGACGAAGGTGACGATACCCCCCAACACATAGACGACCAACGCCGATACGCCCCAGATCATATCTTTTTGCAGTTTCATCTTTACCTCCGCAGGTGAAGGGTGGGGGGAGCGCGAGGCTCCCCCCGTTTTTTCCGCCATCAGCCCGAGATGAAGGCGTAGAGCATCAGGAAGGCCAGCGTCAGGCCGGTGAAGACAGCGAGGAAGCCGAAGCCCTTGAAGAAGAAGTCGTAGAGGACGCCGCTCGTCTTCTTGGCCTCGAACTGATCGAGGATGCCGAGCTCTTCGTAGCGCTTCCACTGATCGCCGCGCTCATGGATGAACTCTTCCTTGGAGATCTGCCCGTTGAAGATGACGAAGTCCATCGGGAACTTCTCGGGGCGCCCGTGGGTGTTGAAGAAGTGGACGGTGAAGATGAAGCCGGTGGCGAGCAGCGCCTCGTCCGAGTGGACGATGGTGGCGACGTTGAACGTCCACCCCGGCAGGAAGAGGGCGAAGAATTCGGGGAACCACAGCATGAGCCCCGAGCCGCCGATGGCGAACATCCCCCAGAAGACCGCGAGGAAGTCGAACTTCTCCCAATACGTCCAGCGCTCGAAGGTCGGCTTCGGCCCTTTGAAGAAGAACCACTTGACCATGGCGCTGATGTCCTTGACGTCCCGCAGGTTGGGCATGAGGGAGTCGGGGCCGAAGAGGCGCTGCAGCCAGTGGGCCTTGGTGCCGTTGCGGTTGTAGACGTTCTTGCGGATGAACAGGAAGTCGAAGCTCATGATGAGCGCGCCGAGGAAGTAGTAGAAGGTCAGAATGGCGCAGCCGCGATGGATGAGACCGGCCAGGTGCACCCCGCCGAAGAAGTTCATCATGCTCACGGCCCAGGCCTGGTCGGCGAACTTCAGGGGTAGACCGGTCAAAGAGAGGCCGAGGAAGCTGATGATCACCACCAGGTGCAGGTAGATGTGGCGCTTCTCGAAGCGGATGTACTGTTTGTTGGGCTCGGAGATGGCGTGGGCGTGCGCCCCTGCGGCTCCGCCTCCGTGCATCCCCCCGACGGGCATGGTCACGGCGACCGACGCCGACACCCCGTCGGCAACGGCTTCGGCGGTCTCCTCGTCGTGCGACACCGATTGCGACTGGGCGTCGCGCTCGGCCTGCTTCTCGCGGTTCTCGACGAAGCCTCGGAACATCCACAGCAGCGTATGGATCCAGAAGACGGCGAAGACACCGACCAGCAGGGACGTCATGCTGATGTAGGTCCAGTACAGGATCGGGTAGTTGGCCCGGTCGGTGTGGTCGCCGTGCGGTTGAAACTGGGTGAACAGTTTGTTCGCTCTGGGGTGGCACTGGGCGCAGGTGGCCACCAGGTTGTCGGGGTGGATGCTCGAGGCGACATGATCGCGCGGCAGCACGGCGTGGGCCGTGTGGCAGTCAGAGCAGCCCGCCGTGTCTTCGGGGAAGCCGAGGCGGTAGCCCTTGCCGTGGTAGTTGTCGAGGTAGGTGCGCACCGTCAGGGCCGAGAGACCGGCGCGGCTCATCATCTGCTCATCGCCGTGGCAGCTCATGCAGGCGTCGGTATGGAAGGCCATCTTCTGCCGGTCGTCTCCGAGGGCGTCGATCTGGTGCAGGCCGTGGCAGTCGTGGCAGGCGGCCGAATCGGGGTTGCCGTCCAGGACCGAACGGCCGTGAATCGACTCGAGGTATTCGGGGTGGTAATGGCACTGCTGGCACGACTCGACGGCCGTCACCTTGTTCCCCCGCCACGCCTGGACGGCGTGGATCTCGGTGTGGCAGTCCTTGCACCCGATGCCGCTCATCATGTGGATGCTGGCGGCGTGCTCGGCCGTCTCCTCCCGGTGGCAGCGGGAGCAGTTGACCGGCTCGATGCGCGCCGTGCCGTCCATGTGCGCATCGATATCCGTGATCTGCGTATGGCAGCTCGTGCACGAGTTGTGGCCGTGAACCGACATCCCGAAGGCTTCGGCGTCGATGTCCCCCATGTGGCAGTCCATGCAGCTTTCGGCGGCAGGCGGCAGGGCTGCGGGTGACGACAGTGGTGCGCCCAGAATCCAGCAGAAGAGCAAAATCGGAATCAGTCTGAACCTCATCGGCTTCATCCTCCAGTTTGAGTTGAAATACATGGATCCGCCTCAGCTACGCAACAATACTTCCAATGCCTTGTCCTTGTCCGGGTTGTTGAATCGAAAAACCATCTCCTTGAGGTAGAGCTGAAATTCGTTGCGAAAACTCCCCCGATACCGCCTCAGGTGCTTGCGGGAGAATTCCCAGAATTCCGAAGCGACGCCTCGATCGCTTTCGGTGCTGTGGGGGAGGTGACGCTGAAGGATGCGGCTGAGAAAGTTCTCCTTCATCCCCCATTGCCCCCCCAGAACGAGGTACGAACAACACGCCGGCGGAAGGGCCGCTGCGGAGCCGTCGGGAAAGGCGACCCACACGGTCCCTTCGCGAACGCCGATGCCGCACAGAAGATCGACGATCTTCTCCGGCCGCCCCTCATTCCCCTGCGACGCGACAGGGGGGCAGTGAACGAGGTCGTTCTGGGCGGCCATCTTCTCCCGGAGCTCGCGGTAGATGCGCTGCGCCGTCTTGCGATTGATCCCGGCCAGATCGGCGGCCTGGTAGGCCGAACCGAGATTCCAGAAAAGCTGGGCGACGAACTCGCGCTTCTCCTGCGGCAGTCGCCCCTGGCGCGGATGCGGGGTGAACTTCACGCGGCAGTGACGGCACAGACGACGGCCATCCGCCAAAAGATAGGAATCTGAACTGGAGCAGGCCGGACAATGATCGTTCATGCGTTGCCATCCTCCCATAGGTCCTTTTTTCTGGCCTGTTCGAAAATTCCACAAAAAAATTTGGCCAAAGTTTGATTGACCTCCTTTGCCACTTCGACCTGTGCGGCCGCACGCTCGGGCGGCCGCTACTCTCTTTGAGGGCACAGGACCAGGGAATAGGCCATTAGATGACTCTTATGTGACACTGTCAACCTTTTCCGCTTCATCAGCCCACCTTCTCTCCTGTTTCGTTGATGCACTTTCCGAGCCCATCGGCGAGGG
This sequence comes from Desulfuromonadales bacterium, assembly GCA_050485365.1. GTDB lineage: Bacteria > Desulfobacterota > Desulfuromonadia > Desulfuromonadales > JACZKF01 > JARFUG01. Next base: position 29,062 of record JBJHBH010000009.1, read on the forward strand.
TTCCGCCCGTCAACTTCAGGCCAACTCGTGCCGTTTCATCCAGCGCCACAGCGTGGTGCGATCGACCCCCAGAACGCCCGCCACCTCGGTGCGGTTTCCCCCGTGCCGGTTAAGCAGGTCGCTGAGCGCATCGGCCGAGATCTCCTTGCGCCGGCTGCGTGCCGCCGGATGCGTCGGCGCGCTGCGCGGCACCAGGGCCGCCGGGAGGTGCTCCAGATCCATCTCGTCGCTGCGGCAGAAGATGACGGTCTGCTCCATGATGTTGAGCAACTCGCGCACGTTGCCGGGGTAGTCGTAATCGAGCAGGACCTGCAGCGCCCCGGAGGAGATCCCCCGGATCTGCTTGGCGTAGGTGCGGTTGAGGCGCTCTAGGAAAAGATCGATGAGCAGCGGAACGTCTTCGGGGCGCTGGCGAAGAGGCGGAATATGCAGCGCCAGAACGTTGATCCGGAAGAAGAGGTCGCGCCGAAACGTCCCCGCGCTCACTCTGGCGCTCAGATCGCAGTTGGTGGCGGCGATGAAGCGCACATCGATCTTCTGAGGCGCATCGCTCCCCAAGGGGAGATATTCCTGGGTCTCGATGACGCGCATCAGCTTCACCTGCTGCGACAAGGGGAGCTCGCCGATCTCGTCGAGGAAGAGCGTCCCCCCCCTGGCCAGCTCGAGCCGCCCGGGGCGATCGGCGCCGTCGCCGTCGGGGCCTCGGCGGGTGCCGAAGAGCTCGGCTTCCAGCTGCTTCTCCGGCACGGCACCGCAGTTCACGGTGACGAAGGGGCCGGCGCTGCGGTGACTGAGTTCATGAATCGCCTTGACGACCAACTCCTTGCCGGTTCCGCTTTCCCCAGAGACGAGCACCGTGGCATCGCTTCGCGCCACATCGGGCAGCGCATCGAAGAGCCGCCGCATCAGCCGGTTGCAGCTGACGAGATTGCGGAAGGTGTACGGCGCCGCGTGTTGCGGCGCCTGCTCGCAGCGCGTGCGAAACGCCTCCACGACGCCGATGGCGTGCCCCGCGGCGTCCTTCAGCACCGAGGCGTTGAGCGAGATGGGGACGCGCTTGTTGTCCTTGTTGCGGATCTCGACATCCCGGTTGACGATGGGGCGGCCGGACCTGCGGGCTTCACGCACCGGGCAGCAGCTCGAACAGAGGGTGGAGCGCATCACCTCGTGGCACGGACGTCCGAGGACCTCCTCGCGGGTGAAGCCCGTGATCTGCTCGGCGGCGCTGTTGAAGGAGGTGATGCGCATCTGCTCGTCGACGGTGAAGACGGCGTCGGCCACGCAGTTGAGGACGGCGCCGGTGAGCGCTGACGAGGCGACGGAGAGATGGGCCGACGCCCTGCCGGTGCGTGCGCTTTGCGAATTCCACGAACTGTGATGTCTGACTTGTGCATCACTCATGGCACACCTCTCGATTTCGATCACCCGGTTGATCCACCCGAACCGCTTCGCCTTCAGATACTCGATCTCTCCTTTTTTTCCTCCTGTGAGGGGTAAATTTACCGCCGCCGAAAGATCCGTCTTGCATTTCTCCGGTTAATCCGGTATTCTCCGAGCGTTTAAATACCCGTCCTGAATAAGTTTTTTCCCATTAACACCAACGGAAAAGGTAGACACGATGTCGCTTTCAGATCTCTGGGCGTGGTGCAAAAGGCACCTTCTGCTGGTTACGTTTCTTGCCGTCGGCCTCATTTTCGTCTTCGCCGTCGTCAACGTGCAGATCCTTCACATGACCTCGGAACCGGAGTTCTGCGCCATGTGCCACCCGAACCAGGGGTACGGTCCGCTCGCCGAGGTCGACTCGTGGGCCCACTCGACCCACGCGGCCGCCGGCGTCTCGTGTCTCGACTGCCACGGCCGCCCCGGTCTGGTCGGCTACATGAAGGCCAAGATCGGCGGCCTCTACGACGTCTACATGCAGTTCGCCCTTTCGCCGGAGGAAAAACTCGCCATCCTGGCGAACCCCTCCCCCGACCTCGTTCCGGAAGACCACTGCCTGTACTGTCACTCCGATGAGCAGAATCTCGCCACCCGTCAGGCGACCCGCTTCATGGACATCGTGAACATGCGCATGCTCGACGGCGTCCAGAATCCGGAATTTCGCGAGCGCAAGGGGATTCCCGACATCCTGGCGGGCCCGACCCGCGAAAACTCGCGCTTCGACCACGTCTTCCACATGGACGCCTTCAACCTGTCGTGCAACGACTGTCACTTCGGCGTCGTGCACAACCCCCAGAGCAAGACCGACCTGATGAACATGTGCATCGCCTGCCATCAGGGCTACGAAGGCTCGTCGGCTCCCCTTCTGGCCGATTGCGCCGGTTGCCACTCGGTGCAGAACGACATGTACCTGGGCCAGGGCGCCCGCAGCGTGCCGGAAGAGGAAGGACTCAAGTCCATGTTCGGCATCAGCTGCGAGATGTGCCACTCCTCGGTCTTCCAGGGCATCTACCGCCCCTCGGCGAGCACCTGCATCGATTGCCATGACGCCGGCTACAACGAGATTCTGGTCATGTGGCAGCAAGATACCAAAGAGCAGGTTGCCAAACTCGACCGCCTGCGCCTGACCGTCGAAGACGCCCTGCGCGACGGCGATGCCCGCGGCCGGGACAACACGGCGCGCTGGGAAACTTTCCAGAAAGCGGTCTTCAATCTCAAGCTCGTGAAGAAGGACGGTGCCAAAGGGGCGCACAACGCCGACTATGCCCACTCCATCCTCACTTCGGTCGAAGAGGATTTCAATGCCATCCTCACCGACATTCGCATCACCTGGTAACGACGCAACTCCCGTTGTCCCAAAAGGCGCCCTTGATGGGCGCCTTTTTTTTCGCCCGGAATCCGCCGCGACCTCAGCGCCTCGAAGCATCGGTCTCAACCGACCGTGGAGGCGAGAAAGGCAAGGGCAGGGGGGGAGATGACGACGGCCGCGATTGCGGACATGGCCCCCGCGAGGACCAGCACTGCGATGACGAAACTCGCTTTCATTCTCCCAGGGATGGTTTCCATCTTCTCCTCCGCTCCTTTATCCTTCCTTACGTCCATTGGTCATTTCGCCGAAAGCCGATGTCTTTCGCGCCGGATCAGCCGATCCTCGATGCGAGGTAGGCCAGAGCCGGGTAGGAGATCAGCACCGCCGAGACCGCCGATACGACGCCGGTCACAACCAGCACACTCGTCAGATAACTCGCCTTCACCTTTTCACGGAAGCTGACCACGTTTTCCATAATTCCCTCCATCGCGCTGTCCGGATCACCGGAGTTATTCTGGATGACGCCTGCCTGGATTCTCAGCCGATCCTCGATGCGAGGTAGGCCAAGGCCGGGTAGGAGATCAGCACCGCCGAGACCGCCGACACGATACCGGTCGCAACCAGCACACTCGCCAGATAACTCGCCTTCACCTTTTCACGGAAGCTGACCACGTTTTCCATAATTTCCTCCATTGCGCTGTCCGGATCACCGGAGCTATTGGGGATGACGTCCGCCGGGAGTCTCAGCCGACCTTGGAAGCGAGGAAGGCCAGGGCGGGATAGGCGATCAGGACCGCCGTCACCATCGACATGAACCCCGTCACGACCAGCAAACCAACCAGATAACCCGATTTCGCCTTTTGTCCGATTTTGTTGATGGTTGTTTCCATGGCCTACCTCCTTTGATTTGGGTCCCCCGTGGGGACCGCTGCCGGATCTATGAGGTGATGGAGTCTGTCTCCATCGATCGTCCTTGCTCTTGTCTTCGTATATAGCAACGGCCGTGCCACATTTAAAACATGTTGGTTTACGGCAACTTACAGTGTCGTCTCGCACAAAGCGGCCGCTCGCAACGAAAAATGTTCAATTCCCGGCGGGTCGAAATGGGAGCCTTCGGGCGTCTGGGAGCTCTCCTTCCGGAGCGGGACTCAATGCCGGGGTTTGCATCGCCTCACTCAGGCGTTGCAAAGGGCCGTTTTATGCCGTGGGTTGCGATCGAGGCGGGAGTGTTGCATCGTGGCGTTACGCAGAGGGCCACGCCCCGAAGGTGTTCAGAATCCGGCATCCCGGGCAAAAGACCCGTCGGCACGCCTTTGCACAAATGCTTGAATTCTCGTCATTATCTATTGTTCAAAATCCGACGCCAGCGATTCGGCGACCATTTCAGAGCAACTGTTGCGCAGTGTTGCATGCAGCACGTCCCGTGCATCGAGCGGCGCAGCCCAAGCCATGACAACGTGGCCAAAGACAGGAGGGGTCCGAAACGGGGGGACGGCGGGGCGGGGTAAATCTTCGCTCCCTTTCAGCGGATCCCTTGCACCCCGGCGACCTTGTGGTTTAATAAGTAGTCAGTGGATACTTGAACCCAAGGAGGGCAAGATGGCAAACGACAACAGAACGACTGCAGGCGCCCTTATGCTTCTGGCCGGCGGAATCATCGGCGCGGGTCTGGCTCTTATGTACGCTCCGCAGTCCGGCGTGAAGACCCGCCGCCAGCTCTCGCGCTGCGCCCGCAGGGCGCGCAACGACGCGGAGGCGATGATCCACGAAGCGGCCGAAACCGTTTCCGACGCGGTGGAGGATCTGGGCGAAAAGACCGCCGATTTGATCGATCGCGGAGGCGATGTGGCCGAAGACTGGCGCCATTACCTGCTGAACTCCATCGAGCGGGGGCAAAAAGAGCTCGAGCGGCAGCGCAAAAAGCTCAATCAGCTCTGGGGATAACCCCAAGCGGCAGACGTGACGCGTTCGACGACGAGGCCGGCACCCTAAAAGGTGCCGGCCTCGTCGTTTTTTCCCCCTCAGCCGAGCCTGACGGTGGCGACGATCGGCAGATGATCGGAAGCGATCATCGTCGCCCGGCTCTTGACGACGCCGATCTCGACCAGACTCTCCTTGGGCTGCACCAGGATGCGATCGAGGGAGAGCAGGGGGAAGAAGGCCGGAAAGGTGCGCGGCGCCGGGGTGCGCCCGAAGTGCCGATGGAGCCAGCGGGCGGGGCGCCCCAGCAGAAACCATTCGTTCAGATCCCCCAGGACGATGACGGAGGCCTCGAGGGGCGACAGCTCGATGATCTTGAGCAGCTTCTGCACCTGATAGCGGCGCTCGGCGGGCTGCAGCCCGAGGTGGGTGACGATGACCCGACAGGGCCCCGCCGAGGTTTCGAGCTCGACGTCGAGGGCGCCCCGCGATTCCCGGTGGGGGTACGACAGGTCGTGCCTGCGTACGTCGAGGATGCGGCAGCGGGTCAGCAGCGCGTTGCCGTAGTAGCCGTCGTGGCGCTCGAGGGTCGGACCCCCGATGGCCCGCATTCCCGTGGCACCGCATAAAAAGTCGATCTGCATGCTCGTTCGGTCCTCGCCGTAGGGGGCGTTCACCTCCTGCAGCCCCACGATGTCGGCCTGCAGATCGCGGATGATCTCTGCGATGCGCGCTACGTCGAGCCGCCCGTCCATCCCCACACCCGAGTGGATGTTGTAGGAGGCGACCCGGCAGCATCCGCTCTCATTGTCCTTCGACATCCCCTCGTCTCACTCTCCCCCCTTTTTGTTCGCGATCCAGCGCTTCACGTACCACACGCCCCCCCCGATGGCCGCCAGAACGAGGAGCAGCGTGACGATGTTCCCGGCGCTCGGGTCGGTGAGCGCCTTTCTGAGGCGGCTCTCGAAAACGGTGATGGCCAGGATCCCCGGCCCCATGCCGAGCATCGTCCCCAGAAAGTAATCCCTGAAGCGGATATGGCTGGCGCCGGCCACCAGATTCACGATGGTGAAGGGCGCGATGGGCAACAGGCGCACCAGCAGTACGGCGATCACCCCCCTTTTCGCCAACTGCCGGCTCAAGGTGTTGAGGCGCGAGCCGGCCAACCGACGCACCGTGTCGCGGCCGAGAAAGTGCCCCCCGGCGTAGGAGAGGGCGGCGCTGGCCAGCACCCCGGCGAGGGCGTAGAAAAAGCTCTGCAGGGGAGCGAAGCTCAGGGCGGTGGCGAAGATCAGAAGCGTCACCGGGAACAGGACGATCCCCCCGGCGACGAAGAGGGCCGTGACGAAGAGCGGCGCCCAGGGGCTTCCGCGCACCGCCGCCCCCCACGTCCGCAGCAGGTCGAGATCGATCCACTCGCCAAGGGGTGTCCAGCGCCAGGCCGCCGAAAGGGCGAGCATTGCCGCGAGGACCCCGCCCAGGATCAGCCAGCGCCCCTTCCCTTCGCTCTTCTCGGGCGACTCCCGGGCGATGATCTCCTCGACGAACTCCTCGAAGGGCATGGGGCGCTCCGGGTCGAGTACATGCGCCTCGGGGACGATCTGATCGAACCACTCGTCCTCTTTCGGATCGAGCGGAGCCAGAGAGCGCCCGGGGCCGCGCAGCGATTCGATGAGCTCGATCAGCGAACCCCCCTCGGCCGAGCGCCGATGCAACTCGTCAGAGGCTACCCCAAGGTGCTCGGCAAGCAGTCGGCAACGAAAGGCCCGGATGGCCCGGCGCGTCGCGTCCCCGTCCGCCTCGATCGCCAGATCGCACTCGGTGTCGAGCCCCATCGAGCGGTTGCTGAGGTTGGCCGATCCGATGCGCACCAGCCGATCGTCGACGATCATCACCTTGCTGTGCAGATTGACCGAGCGCTCTTCCTCCCCTTCGAGGCGAGGATAGTAGATGCGCAGCTTTCCGAAGCGGTCGGCCCCGATCAACTGCCGCATGGCGCGGGCGCGCAGCACTCCCATAGTCGACTCCTCGAGCCACCCCGAGCACTCCTTGGGGAAGACGAGCACGATCTCGGGACCCGCTTCCTCGCCGAGCCGCGCGCCGAGGGCGTCGACGACGACGGCGGAGGTGAAGAACTGGTTTTCGATATAGATGAACGAGCGGGCCGCGGCTATAGCGTCGAGATAGAGGGTCTGGACCTCGCGCACCTCGGCCTGCCCGTTGAAGGGAGGGGCGGTGCGCACGATCGCCACCGGCGCCTCCACGACGTCGGGCGCGAGCGCTGGGGGCCACGGATCGTTCGCGCCGGAGGCCGGGGGGGTGAGGACTTCACCTGTGCGGCGCTTCCAGCGGTTTCGGGCCAGATCGCCCAGCGCCGCTGCGGCGTCGCCGTCGACCATGATCTGGATGTCGTGAAAAGGGGAGTAGGTGCGCCCATAGTCGCTGCGCCGCGGATCGTCGGCGAGGTGCGCCGGGGTGTCCCACCGGCATCCAGCCAGGTCGAATCCGCCGACGAAGGCGACCTTGTCGTCGACGACGACGATCTTCTGGTGGTGCGCCCCCCCGACGGGGTGGCGATCGTCGAGGCGAAAGTGAAGGCGCCGGTGCGTGTTCCAGGCGAACTTGAAGAAGGGAAGGGGCTCACGCTCCAGGGCGTAGAGCATGACGAAGTCCCAGTCGAGCACATAGATGTGCAGCTCCGGGCGACGCGCCGCCAGGCGGTTCAGAAACTCCCGCAGCGCAGGGAAGGGGTAGTCCTTGCGCTCGCTGCGGCGCAGCCGGATGCGGCTGTCGATATCCCACCCGAGAATGAAGATGGAGCGGGTCGCCCGCCCCATCGCCGAAGCGACGGCCGAAAAGTAGGCCTCGCCGTCGACAAGGAAGGCGGCCCGCCGGCAGGGGGCGATGCGCCAGCAGTTGCGCCCCGGCTGGAGTATCTGTTTATCCTCCATGGCGCTCCCGATCCTCGAGCTTTGTCCCGGAAGAAGGCATCGAATTCCGGCGCTGCGGCCCCCCTCGCCGGGGGGGCACGCTTTCCAGTATAGCAAGTCGCTTCGAAGCGGCATCGCGCCGCCGATCCGTGGCGCTGCGCCCCCGGCGGGTGTATCTTCACTAGAGGAGCCACCACATTTTCCGAGGAGGCCGCCCGTGTTCGAAGCGCCGTTTCTCACCTCACCGTTCTTCTCCCTCGTCGTCATCCCCTTTCTCATCTTCATCTCGCGCATCGTCGATGTGACCTTCGGCACGCTGCGCATCATCTTCGTCTCGCGGGGGCTGCCGTATCTGGCGGCGCTGGTGGGATTTTTCGAAGTGCTGATCTGGATCGTCGCCATCGGTCAGGTGATGCAGAACCTCACCAACTGGGTCACCTACGTCGCCTACGCCTTCGGCTTCTCGGCGGGCAACTTCGTCGGGGTCGTCATCGAGCGCAGGCTCGCCATGGGCAGCCTCATCGTTCGGATCATCACCCGCAGGGAGGCCGATGAGCTGGTAAAATTTCTATGGCGCTCGGGGTACGGCGTCACGAGCGTCGATGCGCGCGGAGAGACCGGCCCGGTCAAGGTCATCTTCACCATCGTCAAGCGCAAGAAGCTCCCCGAGGTGATCGAGATCATCAAGCGCTACAACCCCAACGCCTTCTATTCCATCGAGGACGTGCGCTTCGTGAACGAGACTCTGTGGGCCGCTCCCATGGGGAGGCGCGCCCTCTTTTCCCTGCGTTCGTTGCGAAAACGCAAGTGAGCCGAAGAGCCGTGGACGAGGTCATCATCGCCGACAACCTGCGAAAGGAGTACGGCTCCTTTGCCGCCGTGGACGGCATCTCGTTTCGCGTTCGCCGCGGCGAGTGCTTCGGGCTGCTCGGCCCCAACGGGGCGGGCAAGACCACCACCATCCGCATGCTCTACGGCTTCACCCCCAAGAGCGCGGGCACCCTCACCGTTCTGGGGCGCGATCTCGACACGGAACTGCGGGCGATCAAGGGGCGCCTCGGCGTCTGCCAGCAGGAGAACACCCTCGACCCTGACCTCTCCATCGAGCAGAATCTGGAGGTCTTCGCCCGCTACTTCGACCTGCCGAAGAAACAGACGCGACGCAAGGTAGACGAGCTCCTCGTCTTCATCGCCCTGGAGCACCGGCGCACCGCCAAGGTCCCCGAGCTCTCGGGGGGGATGATGCGCCGCCTCATGCTCGCCCGCGCCCTCATCAACGACCCCGAGATCGTCATCCTCGACGAGCCGACCACCGGCCTCGACCCCCAGTCGCGCCACCAGGTGTGGGAGCGACTGGAAGATCTGAAGAGCCGGGGGCTCTCCATTTTGCTGACGACGCACTACATGGACGAGGCCGCCCGGCTGTGCGATCGGCTCGTCATCATCGACCAGGGGCGCATCCTCGTCGAGGGGGAGCCCCGCGACCTCATCCGCCGCCATGTCGGCGAACACCTCATCGAGATCGCCGCTCCCGGCGAGGCGCTGTGCGCCTTCGTGCGGGAGCAGGGACTGGAGCACGAGAACCTCGGCTATCGCCTCATCGTCTATGCGGGGGAAAATGGGGATGGGCTCTTCGCGAAAATCCGCGGCTTCGAGGCGCAGGGGTGCTCGCTGCGTCAGGCGACGCTGGAGGATGTCTTTTTGCGACTGACGGGGAGGGAGCTTCGGGAATGAAGGGGTCGTCAAGGGTGTGGCAGCGCAACTGGACGGTTTACCGGCAGACGTGGAAGATCAGCTTCGTCCCCCCGCTGCTCGAGCCGTTCTTCTATCTCCTCGCCTTCGGCGTCGGGCTGAGCGCCCTGGTCGGCGACATCGACTATCGGGGGGGAACGATCTCGTACGTGGCCTTCATCGCGCCGGCGCTGATCGCCATCAACATCATGCAGAGCGCCTTTTTCGAGAACACCTACGCCTCCTTCGTGCGCATGTACTACCAGAAGACCTTCAACGCCATGCTCGCCACCCCCCTGTCGCTGAAGGAGATCATCACCGGCGAGATCGTCTGGGGGGCGACCAAGAGCCTTATCGGCACCGCCATCATGATGACGGTGATCAGCGCCTTCGGCCTCATCCGCTTCCCCGAGGGGCTGTTGTTGCTCCCCCTGGCTCTGCTGGGCGGTCTCGCCTTCGGCGCGACGGCGATGCTCTTTACGGCCGTCGTCCCCAACATTGAGACGTTCAACTTGCCGATCTTCCTCTTCATCACCCCCATGTTCTTGTTCAGCGGCACCTTCTTCCCCCTCGACGCCCTCCCCGACTGGGCGGGTTCGGTGGCCCGATTTCTCCCCCTGACGCACCTGGTACATCTGGTGCGGGAGGTGAGCTTCGGACACGTCGGAGCGCACCTCATCGGATCGCTGGCCTACCTCGCCCTCTTCACCCTCGTCGCCTATCTGGCGGCGCTACGGGGGATGGCGCGGCGGCTGATCAAGTAGATCGGGGACGGTTCTGGAGAAAAGGGGATGTGTTCTTCAGTCCTGGAGACGAAAGACGCCGAAGGGGTCCTGAGCCATGTGGCGCAGCAGCTTGCCGATCTCGAGGGAGGGGCCGGCGTTCAGGTAGAAACGCCAGCGCCCCGCGCCGTCGGGGTAGTGGAGGGTCCATTGGCCGAGCTCGGAATGAAAGACGAGGCGTGCCACGGAGCGCCGCCCCCGCCAGGTCTGCGACATGGGGGAGCGACGCTCGCAGAAGAGGGTCGCCGCCTCTTCGTCGAGCACAAAGGAGAAGCGCAGCTCTTCGCCCGAAGCGCACAGACGCTCGGCGCGGCAGAACTCGTCCAGGTGTCTTTCGGCGGTGCGCCGAACGATCTCGGGGAGCGGCATCGTTTCAGAGGATCCCGTGCAAAGGGGCGCCCGGCGCGCCGAGCTCGTCGACACGCTTCTCGGCGGCGGGGTTGACCTCCAGCGGGGGGGCGTGGTGCGGCTTGCGGCGCGCGTCGATCACCAGCGCGCCGGCGCACCCCCAGTGCTTGGCGACGATCGACTCCCCCACGCCGTAGATGTCGGCGGCGGGGTCCGAGCGGGTGAAGGTCACCCAGACGAAGTTGTCGACGTTTCGGGCGGTGAAGTCGCTGTCGTCGGTCACCACCACCAGCGGGAAGGCGTTGATGGGGTCGTTTGCGCTGAAAAAGGCGCAGAAATCGGCCATAACCGGATCGTTCGCCCCGCGCGGCGCAGCGGCCGCAGGCCCCTGCACCGCCAGGATCCCCGGCATGACGACATGCGGGGAGGCAAAACCTGCGGGCAGGCGCAGATCGCCCGGAATCTGCGTCGGCAGCGCGCGGCGCTTCTCGCCGACGGCGGCGGCGACGACCTTGGACCCCTCGTTGAGCCCCGTCCCGCTGTAGTCGAGGGTGTCGACGGTGGTGCGGGTCTGGAAGTGCAGGTCGCGCCGCCAGTCGACGCGCTCCAGCACGTGGCGGAAAAATCCTTCGATGTCGTGGATGTCGAGGGCGGGGGCGTCGTCGCGGGCGGCGATGAAGAGGAATTTGGCCAACGAGAGCTGCCCCTGCCCCAAAATGGCGTTGGCCTGGGTGAGGAGCTCACGGGGCTGACGCCGGGGCTCGTAGGGGACGTAGCGCTCGCTCCCCAGCGCCAGCAAAAGCGGGTGGACCCCGGCGGCGTCGACGGCGTGCACGGCGTGTACCCCGGGGAGGACCGAGGGGATCAGATCGCCGGTGAGCTCGTGGATGAAGGCGCCGAAGGAGGTGTCTTCCTGCGGCGGGCGCCCCACGGTGGTGAAGGGCCAGATCGCGCCGGGGCGATGGGTGACCCGGTCGACCTTGAGCACGGGGAAGTCATGGGCGAGGCTGTAGTAGCCGAGGTGGTCGCCGAAGGGACCTTCGGGCAGGGTGCGCGTCGGGTCGACGGTGCCGCTGATGCAGAAGTCGGCCTCGGCGACGATGGCCGGCGCTCCGGCCCGCTCGATGAGGGTGAGGCGGTGGCCGCCGAGAAGTCCGGCAAAGGCGAGCTCGGGCATCCCCTCGGGCAGCGGCATGACGGCGGCGACGGTCAGGCTGGGAGGGCCGCCGACGAAGACGTTGACGCGAAAGGGGACCCCGCGCCGCAGGGCCTCGGCGTGGTGGACCCCGATGCCGCGGTGGATCTGGTAGTGCAGGCCGACCTCGCGGTCGGGCTCGTAGCGGTTGCCGCCGAGCTGCACGCGGTACATCCCGAGATTGGAGGCGCGCCACCCCGGGCGCTCGGCGCTCTCGGAGTAGACGGCCGGCAGGGTGACGAAGGCGCCGCCGTCCATCGGCCAGCTCTTGATCTGCGGCAGCTTCCCGACGGTCGTCTCGTGGGCGAGGGCCGGTCCGCTGCTCACCTTGCGCGGCAAAAAGGAGAGCCCGCCTCGAGCCGCGTCGAAGACCCCCAGCGGATTGCGCAGCAGCGAGGACGGGTCGTTTTTGACCTCGACCATGCGGTGGATGCGCTCCAGGGTGTCGCGAAAGAGATAGCGGGTGCGCTCCAGGGTGCCGAAGAGGTTGCCCAGCAGCGGAAAGGCGCAGCCGCGCACGTTAGTGAACAAAAGTGCCGGCCCACCCGCCTGGTAGACGCGGCGCTGAATGATGCCGACTTCAAGATCCGCGTCGACCTCGCACCCGATGCGCACGAGTTGCCCCGTCTTCTCCAGATCACGGACGGCGGACTCCAGATTCCTGTACCCCATGGGCAACTCCCTTTACCGAAGATTTATGCTGTGGCATATTACCGAAGTGTGCTGATCGAGACAACGAAAGAGCGACGCGGCAGGGGGGGAAAGATGATTCGCAGGATGAACGAAAAATCGATCGATGTCATCTTCGTGGACGATCACGAGATCTTTCACGACTGCATCCGCCACCTCTTCGATCTGCAGGACGACATGAACATGGTGGCGGTGGCCAACAACGGCCGCAGCGCCGTGAAGCTCGCCCGGGAGCTCGCCCCCGACGTGATGGTGATGGACATCTCGATGCCGGGGCTCAACGGCATCGACGCCACCCGCAAGATCCTCTCCGAGCTGCCGAACATCCGCATCATTGCCCTCTCCATGCACTCCGAGCGCAACATCATCCTGCAGATCCTGCGGGCGGGGGCGCGCGGTTACGTCCTCAAGGACAGCGCCTTCGACGAGTTGATCACCGCCATCCGCACCGTCATGAAGGACAACATCTACCTCAGCCCGAAGATCACCGGGCTGGTTCTGAAGGACTTGCTCAAGGAGGAGCCCACCGAGGCGGTGGCGGTGGCGCTGAGCGTGCGCGAGCGTGAAGTGCTGCAGCTCATCGCCGAAGGGAAGACCACCCGCGAGATCGCCGAGGAGCTCTCCCTCAGCGTCAAGACGGTCGAGACGCACCGCGCGCAGCTCATGCGCAAGCTCAAGCTCGGCAACCTGGCCGATCTCGTCAAGTACGCCGTGCGCGAAGGGCTCACCTCCCTGTGAGCGATTTTCGCTCCTGAAAATCCCACCAGCCGGGGGCACGAAGCGCCCCCGATGACCAATCGCTCCCCCTCCTCTTCCCCTTTTTTGCGGTTTCAGGGTTTTTCCGGGCCAAAATCAGGGATTCCCCGATGTTCATCCCGCCCCGTCTCTGCTATTACTATCACCACAAAAACGGCACATTCCATTTTCCTCTGCAAGAGACGCATTTAATTTCGGCTATGCCGAACTTCAAAGAGCGACCGGGGAGGGGCGAGAAACGCCCGTCTCTTCCAGAGGAAAATCCGGAGTGTGCCGTCTTTTTTTTCACTCCCCCGTGTGCCAAGTGGTCAGGGACGCCTCTTCACCGTGCTCCCGGGCGAGGCACTGCAGGGCGGCCAGACGCAGCCCGTCGCTGATGCTCGGATAGACGTGGACGGTGCTCGCCAGATCGTGCACGCTCAGGCCGAAGCGCACGGCAAGAGCCGCCTCGTGGATGATGTCGGCCGCCCGGGGCGCCAGCATCTCCACCCCCACAATCCGCCCCGATCCCCGCTCGCTGACCAGCACGATCCCCCCTTTGCGATGCCCCAGGACATGGGTCTTGGCCACCTTGTGCAGATCAAGCCACGTCTCGACGACCTCCTTCCCCTCTATGCGGGCACGCTCCGCGCTGAGCCCCACGTTGGCGAACTCCGGATCGGTGAAGACCGCCATGGGGGTGTTGCGGTGGTCGATGCGCCGATGGGCCTCGGGATCGAGCAGGTTCTCGGCGGCGACCTCCCCCTCGCGCACCCCCGCCGGAGCGATGAGGGGTGGGCCGGCGCAGTCCCCCGCGGCCCAGATGTTGGGTGCGGTGGTGCGCATCTCTTCGTCGGTGGAGATGAAGCCGGCTTCGTCGGTCGCCACACCCGCCTCGTCCAGCCCGATGTCGCGGGTAGCCGGAACGGTCCCCACCGCCAGCATGATCCGCTCGGCGCGCACCTCGACCTCCTCGTCCCCGCGCCGGGTGACGAGACAGACGTCGTCGCCGTCGCGGTAGACGCGCTGCGCCTCCAGCCCGTAGTGCAGCGTCATCCCTTCCTCGCGCAGGATCTCCTCGAACAGGGCGGTGAGTCGCGGATCGAAATCCTTCAGCACGCGGTCGCCGCGCTCGATGAGGGTCACCTGCGTGCCGAAGCGGCTGAACATCTGCCCCATCTCCAGCGCGACGACCCCGCCGCCGATGATGATCAGCGAGCGGGGGAAGCACTTGAGCCGCAGGGCCGAGTAGCTGGTGAGGTAGTCGACGTCGGCGAGCCCGGGGATGCGCAGCGTTCTGGGCACGCCGCCGCACGCCACGATGAAGCGGTCGCACACCAGGACCTCTGCCCCCACCTGCAGCTCCCGCGCGGAGAGAAACCGCCCGTGCCCCCGCATGACGTCGATGCGGGGGTTGGCTTCGAGCACCTTCTGGTAGCTCTCGTTGCGCACGAGGTCGACGGCGGCCTCCTTCGCCTCCATCAGGCGCAGACAGTCGAGAGGCCCCTCCTGCAGGTTCACCCCGAACGACGCGCCGCGTCGCGCCTCGAAGCGCATCTCGGCCTTGGCGATGAGGGTCTTGCTCGGGATGCACCCCCAGTTGACGCACGTTCCGCCCAAACGGCTCTGCTCCACCATCAGGACCCTGGCCCCCATCTCGGCCCCCTTGAGCGCGGCGGCAAAGGCCGTCGTCCCCGAGCCGAGGACGACGAAATCGTACGGCACGCTCATTTCTGCGCCTCCTCCTGACGCCAGGTGCTCACGATGTTCTCCTCCAGCCAGGGGTACGCTCCGTCCAGAACCCGGCGGGCGCTGCGGTAGACGAAGGCGTCGTCGTTGCCGTAGACGGCGCGGTGCAGCTCATCGATGCGGCGTTTGGCGCCGCGGCAGAACAGATCGGCCAGCCTCTCCGACCCCGGAGGAGCCTGGGGGGAGGAGGCGCGGGAGAGGACCGCCCCCATGGCGAAGAGCTCGGCGCCGATGTCGACCAAGCGACCGAGCAGAAGCTGCTTTTTCTGCAGCCCCTCGCGGTAGCGCACGATCATGTGGAAGAGGTCGCGCCCGAGGCGGCGCGCGGCGCGCTCGACGTAGCGCATGTGCCCCTCAAGGGAGGGGTGCAGACGGATCTCGCCCTTGCCGCGCCCCGGAACCCACAACGGGGGGTACCAGGCGGCGTAGAATTTCGCCGCATCCTTATAGTGGACCTTCCCTTCGGAGACGTTGACGCCGGCTTTACGCAGGTGGGGATCGAGGGCCTCGCGGGCAATGAACAGGCGCATGATCTCGCTCGTCCCCTCGATGATGAGGTTGATGCGCGCGTCGCGCAGCATCCGCTCCATCGGCATCGGAATCTCGCCGCGTCCCCGCAGCGAATCGGCCGTCTCGTACCCGCGTCCGCCGCGCACCTGCACCCCGGCGTCGGCGGCGCGCCACAGCGCCTCGCTGCAGAAGAGCTTGGCCATGGCGGCCTCCAGGCGAATGTCGGCCTCCTCCCTGTCGGCCATGGCGGAGGTGAGCCAGGTGAGGCTCTCCACCGCGAAGAGGTCTGCGGCCATCATGCCGATCTTGGCCGCCACCGCCTCGTGCTTCCCCACCGGCGCCCCCCACTGGCTGCGCTCGTTGGCCCAGGCGCGGCTCATGGCCAGAATCTGCTTCATCGCCCCGGCGCTCGCCGCGGGGAGGGTGAGGCGACCGGTGTTGAGGGTGACGAGCGCGATGCGCAGCCCCTCGCCGCGCCCGCCCAGCATGTTCTCGGCGGGGACGCGCACCTTGTCGAAGCGTAGCAGCCCGTTCCGGATCCCCTTGAGCCCCATAAAATCGCAGCGGTGTACGGTGGAGAGGCCGGGGCTGTCCCCTTCGACGATGAAGGCGGTGATCTCCGGGCGCTCGTGCCGCGGGTCGTTGGTGCGGGCCATCACGATCATCAGCTCCGCCTCGGGGCCGTTGCTGATCCAGAGCTTCTCTCCGCTGATGAGCCACGCCGCCCCGTCCTCGACCGGCACCGCCTCGGTCGTCATCTTGGAGGGGTCCGAGCCGACCCCCGGCTCGGTCAGGGCGAAGGCGCTCATGGCGCCGCCGGCGAGACGCGGCAGGTATTTCTCCTTCTGCTCTTTGGTTCCGAAGAGCTTGAGCGGCTGGGGAACCCCGATGCTCTGGTGGGCCGAGAGCATGACCGTGGTGGAAGCGCAGTGGCTCCCCACCAACTCGATGATGCGATTGTAGTTCACCTGGGACATCCCCAACCCGCCGTTCTCCTTGGCGATCTTGATGCCGAAGAGCCCCATTTCGCGCAGGGCGTCGATCACCTCGGCGGGGATCTCCTTTTGCTCATCGATGCGGTCGGCGTCGACCTTCTCGGCGAGAAAGGGCTTGAGCTTCGCCAGCACCGCATCCCCTTGCTGCCGGTCGGCGGGATCCTGCTCGGGGAAGGGGAAGATCAGCTCCGAATGAACCCTCCCCATGAAAAGTCCGCCGACGAAGCTCGGCCGCCTCCATTCGGTCTCCCGCGCCGATTCGGCGACTTCCAGAGAGCGCGCTTCTTCCATAGATTTAGGGCGAGTCATGAGAGGCCTCCTGTTCAATGCAGACGATTACATTAATGATATCGGGTTTTTGGCGGAGCGCACTTCCCAAATCGACGAGGCCGCTTCGGCGGGGGATTAAAAGAGGCAGAAAACTGATTTACTTTGTCGTGCGCATTCACGATAATGAGAGCTTCTCAATTGCGGATTAAACATCAGGGAGGGTTTCATGAAGCGCATCATCGTCCTGGCCATCGCGGCACTCCATCTCGGCGCAGGGCTCGCCCTGGCCGCCCCCTTCGGCCCCGCCGAGCCCCAGACCAGACCCGGGCAGGTTTCGCTGGGGGTGGGGGTCTTCGAATTTGCCGACCGGTGGGATTTTCGTATCGACAACCTCGGCACGGAGGAAGCCGATGTGCGGCAGACTCATTCCTTCGCCCAACTGAGCGTCGGACTCTTTCCGCAGATCGAGGGTTATGCGCGGCTGGGAATGGCCAATCTGAGGGGGGATCTGCGCGACACCGGCTTCGCCCCCTACGGCACCCTCGGCCTCAAGGGGATCGGATATCGGGGGAAGTACCTCGATGTCGGCGGCTTCGTCGAAGGGAGCTACTTCAGCGATTATACCGCCGAGGAAGATGGATTGCGCATCGAGATCGACAATTCGTATACCATCAATGCGGGCGTGGCGTTTCAAAGGGAGGTAGAGGGTGCCCTTCTCTACGCCGGACCTTTCTGGCACTATAGAAACGGGGATTTCACCTCGAACGATCCGGATCTCTCCGGCTCCTATCGGGCGGGGAAGAATTTCGGCGGGTTCGCCGGCATCCGCTGGACGCCGGTCTACGACATCCTGATCGAGGCAGAGATCCAGTACCGGGACAAACTCGCGGGCGGGGTGACGATTTCGTTCCTCTTCGGCCGGCATTAAGCTCTTCTTCTCCGAAGGCCGGAACTTTCTCCGGCCTTCGTCCCCCTCACCCCACCCTCAGCTCCCTCTTCTCCAGCTCCAGCATCCGGTCGCGCAGCTCGGCCGCCTTTTCGAATTCGAGGGCGGCGGCGGCGGCGAGCATTTCTTCTTTCAGCCGGGCGATCTCTTTTCGCAGCTGCGCCGTCGTACGGTATTCGGCCGTCTCCTCAGCGGCGAGGGGGAGCTCGACGTAGTCCCCCTTCTCGGCGATGTCCTCGAGGATGGAGCGGATCGATTTTTTCACCGTCTCGGGGGTGATGCCGTGCGCCTCGTTGTATTCGAGCTGGGCGGCGCGGCGCCGCCCGGTCTCGTCGATGCACGCCTGCATGGAGCGGGTGATGCGGTCGGCGTACATGATGACGCGCCCGGCGACGTTGCGCGCGGCGCGCCCGCACGTCTGGATGAGGGAGCGCTCGGAGCGCAGAAACCCCTCCTTGTCGGCGTCGAGAATCGCCACCAGGGCGACCTCGGGGATGTCGAGCCCCTCGCGCAGCAGGTTGATCCCGACCAAAACGTCGAACTTGCCCTGGCGCAGATCGCGGATGATCTCGACACGCTGCACGGTGTCGATGTCCGAGTGCAGGTAGCGCACCTTGATCCCGAGCTCGTCGAGGTAGCCGGTGAGGTCTTCGGCCATGCGTTTGGTGAGGGTCGTCACCAGGACGCGAGAACCCTCTTTGACCGTCTCGCGGATCTCGTGGATGAGGTCGTCGACCTGCTCGCGGGCGGGGCGCACCTCGATGGGAGGGTCGACGAGGCCGGTGGGGCGCACGATCTGCTCGACGACGACGCCTCCGGCCTTCTTCAGCTCGTAGTCGGCGGGGGTCGCCGAGACGTAGACGGTCTGGAGCCTCTTCGCCTCGAACTCCTCGAAGGTCAGCGGGCGGTTGTCGAGGGCCGAGGGGATGCGAAAGCCGTAGTTGACGAGCGTCTCCTTGCGCGAGCGGTCGCCGCGGAACATGGCGCCGATCTGCGAGACGGTGACGTGGCTCTCGTCGATGAAGAGGAGGGCGTCCTTCGGGAAATAGTCGAAGAGGGTGGCGGGGGGCTCGCCGACGCGGCGCCCGTCTAAAAAGCGCGAGTAGTTCTCGATCCCCTGGCAGTACCCCATCTCCTCCATCATCTCGATATCGAAGAGGGTGCGCTGCTCGAGGCGCTGCGCCTCCACCAGCATGTTGCGGCTGCGAAAGTACTGCAGACGCTCGCGCAGCTCGTCCTGAATCTCACGGATCGCCCGGTCGAGGGTGGGGCGGGTGGCGACGTAGTGGCTCGCCGGGAAGATGGCGGTGCGGGGGAGGCGGTCGATGACGGCGCCGCGCACCGGGTCGATCTCGCTGATCGCCTCGATCTCGTCGCCGAAGAATTCGAGGCGGATCGCCCGCTTGTCCTCGTAGGGGGGGAAGATCTCGACGGTGTCGCCGCGCACCCGGAAGGAGCCGCGGTGAAAGTCGACGTCGTTGCGCTCGTACTGGATCTCCACCAGATGGCGCAGCAGGGCGTCGCGCTCGATCTCCATCCCCTCCTCGACGCGGGCGAGCATGCCGTAGTACGCCTCGGGGGAGCCGATGCCGTAGATGCACGAGACCGAGGCGACAATGAGGACGTCGCGGCGCGACAGGAGCGATCGGGTGGCGCTGTGGCGCAGTTTGTCGATCTCCTCGTTGATGGAGGAGTCCTTCTCGATGAAGGTGTCGGTGACGGGGACGTAGGCCTCGGGCTGATAGTAGTCGTAGTATGAGACGAAGTACTCCACGGCGTTGTCGGGGAAGAGCTCCTTGAACTCGCCGTAGAGCTGGGCGGCCAGCGTCTTGTTGTGGGCCAGCACCAGGGCGGGGCGCTGCACCTCGGCCACCACGTTGGCCATGGTGAAGGTCTTCCCCGAGCCGGTGACGCCGAGCAGGACCTGGGCCTCGTCGCCGCGGCGAATCCCCTCCACCAGTTCGCGGATGGCGGCGGGCTGGTCGCCCCGGGGGGTGTAGGACGATCGGATTTCGAATCGGGCCATCTTCTTCCTTTGAAAAGCGAGAGGGGCGCAATCTCCCGGACGCGCCCCCCCATTATACAGCGATGATGATTTTCCCCGTTCTGCTTATTTCGTCTTCCAGCTCGTCCCCTCTTTGGAGTCGAGAAGAATGATTCCTTTTTGCGCCAGCTCGTCGCGGATGGCGTCGGAGCGGGCGAAGTCGCGGCTCTTGCGGGCCTGCAAGCGCTCGGCGATGAGCTCTTCGATGCGCTCGGGGGTGAGCCCCGTGGCGCCGAGGGCCTTCGACTTCTGCTTTTCGAGCCAGGCCGAGGGCTCGGAGGCGAAGAGGCCGAGGACGCCGCCGAGGCGCACCAGGGTGTCGCGCCCGGCGCGCAGCAGCTCCCGCTCCGCGGCGCCCCCTTCGGCGACGAGGCGGTTCATGGCGCGCACGGCGTCGAAGAAGTGGCCGATGGCCAGAGCGGTGTTGAAGTCGTCGTCCATCGCCTCGGCGAAGGCGGCCTCCAGCCCCTCGATGCGCCCGCGCACCTCGGGGTCGACCTCCCCCTCCTGCGACCCCTCCTGGGCGGCCAGGACTTCGCCCGCCGACAGCAGCGCCTCGTAGAAGCGGGTGAGCCCGGCGCGGGCCTCCTCCAGGTTCTGGTCGGAGAAGTCGATGGGGGAGCGGTAGTGGGCGGTCAGCAGGAAAAAGCGCACCACCTCGGGGTCGTACTTGCCCAGGATGTCGCGGATGGTGAAGAAGTTCCCCAGAGACTTGCTCATCTTCTCCTGGTTGATGTTGACGAAGCCGTTGTGCAGCCAGTAGCGCACGAAGGGCTTCCCCGAGGCCCCCTCGCTCTGGGCGATCTCGTTCTCGTGGTGGGGAAAGACGAGGTCCTTGCCGCCGCCGTGGATGTCGAAGGACTCGCCCAGCAGTTCCATGCTCATGGCCGAGCACTCGATGTGCCACCCGGGGCGCCCCGGCCCCCAGGGGGACTCCCACGCCGGCTCGCCCGGCTTGGCCCCTTTCCACAGGGCGAAATCCATCGGGTTGCGCTTGCGCTCGCCGGGGGCGATGCGCGCCCCGGCCTGCATCTCCTCTAGATTGCGCTTGGAGAGCTTGAGGTAGTCGGGGAAGCGCTCGACGGCGAAGTAGACGTCCCCTTCGGCCGCGTAGGCGAGCCCGCGCTCGATGAGGCGCTCGACCATCGCCACGATCTGGGGGATGTATTCGGTCGCCTTGGGCTGGTGGGTGGGGCAGGCCATGCCGAGGCGGGCCATGTCCTCGTCGAAGGCGCGGATGAACTCCTCGGCGAGCTCGCGGCTGTCGATCCCCCGCTCGTTGGCGCGGTTGATGATCTTGTCGTCGACGTCGGTGTAGTTGCGCACGTAGTTGACCTCGTACCCGGCGTACATGAGGTAGCGGTAGATGACGTCGAAGACGACGTTGGCCCGGGCGTGCCCGATGTGGCAGTAGTCGTAAACGGTGACGCCGCACACGTACATCCCGACCTTGCCGGGGTTCAAGGGGCGAAACTCTTCCTTGGTGCCGGAGAGGGTGTTGTAGACGCGCAGGGGCATGGGGGGAGTCTCCTTTTTCACGGACGTTTTCGTGCCGTCTTCATAGCACAGGACGAGGCGGCGGTGAAGCCTTCCGGTCTTTTTTCTCCAAAAGAGCGTCCACCGCCTCGGGGATCTGCTCCAGCGGCAGGATGCGGTGGGCGGCGCCGAGGGCGACGGCGGCCGCCGGCATGCCGTAGATGGTGCTCGTCGCCTCGTCCTGCACCATGGTGAAGGCCCCCGCCTCCTTGAGGCGAAGGAGCCCCGCCGCGCCGTCGCGCCCCATGCCGGTCAAGAGCAGGGCGACGACGCTCGGAGCGACCGGTGCCAAGGAGGCGAACAGGACGTCGATGGACGGGCGGCAGCTGTTCACCGCGGGGGCGTCGGTCAGCCGGACGCGTCCGTCGCGCACCTCCAGGTGAGCCCCCTCCGGGGCGATGAGGGCGACCCCTTCCTCGAGGGGATCGCCCTCGCGGGCGACGCGGACGCGAAAAGGGCACTCCTCCCCCAGCCAGCGGGCGAAGCCGGCGGCAAAGCCGGGGGCGATATGCTGCACGATCACGATCCTGGGACGGCTTTGCGGCGGGATGTTTCTTAGCAGGTACTGGATCGCCTTGGGACCGCCGGTGGAGGCGCCGACGGCGAGAACCCGTCTGGCGCCGTCGGCGGGGGGGGGCTCTTTCCGGGCCGCGCGGCGCCCCCCGCGAAAGTGGTGCAGGACCCGGATCCCCGCGAGAAACTTCACCTTCTCGATGAGCTGCGTCGAGAAGCGCTCCTCGCAGACCGTCTCCGCCTTCACCATCACGTCGAGGGCGCCCAGCGAGATCGCCTTGAAGGCGCAACGGCTGTCCTCCGGATCGACGTGCCCCGACAAGACGAGGATGGGGGTCGGCCGCCGCGCCATGATCTCCTCGATCGCCTGGAGCCCGTCCAGCACCGGCATCATGATGTCGAGGACGAGCAGGTCGGGACACAGCCGCAGCGTCAGATCGACGGCCTCCCTCCCGTTGGCGGCCTCGGCCACGACCTCGATGCCGGCGTCGCGCTCGAGGATCTCGCGCACCATCATTCGAACGACTCTGGAATCGTCGGCGATCAGCACCCGAATCGCTTCCATTGCACTCCCTTATTCAGCCGATAAGCGTTTCCACCGTCGCCAGAAGCTTGCCCTGATCGAAGCTCCCCTTGACGATGTAGGCCTGCGCGCCGACCTCGATCCCCTTGCGCCGGTCGTCGTCCGAGGCACGCGAAGAGACGATGGCGACCGGAATCTCGGCCGTCTCCTTGCGTCGACGCAGCTGCCGCGTCAGCTCGAACCCGTCCATCTCGGGCATCTCGATGTCGGTCACCACCAGATCGAAGCGCCCCCCCTGCGCCTTCGAAAGCGCCTCCGCGCCGTTGATCGCCACCTGCACCTCGTAGCCGTGCGCCTCCAGAATGTTCTTCTCCAGGGTGCGGGTGATGATCGAGTCGTCGACCACCAGCACCCGCCCCCGGGCGCTGCGCTCTCGCTTTTCGGCCAGCGCGCGGCGCAGCCCGCTCCCCCGGCTCTCGAAGCGGGCGTCGAACAGATCGGCCACGGAGAGGATCAAAGCGGGCGTGCCCCCGCTCAGGGGGGTCGCCCCGGCGAAAAATCGCATTCGCTTCAGCTGCGATCCGGTCCCCTTGACGAGGAGCTCGCGGGCGCCCAGAGAGGCGGTGACGGTGCAGGCGAGGCTCTGCCCACGGAAGTGGAGCAACAGGGCGGTGAGCTTCTCCGGCAGCGACGCGTGCCGTCGCGGCGCGATGTTCAGGATGTCGCGCAGCGCCACCAGGGGGACGAGCTTTGCGCCGTGCCGGATGACCTCGCGTCCGCCTTCGGTGAGAAGATCGGCCTCGCTGAGGCGCACCACCTCGGCGACGTAGTGCAGGGGAATGGCGAAGATCTCCCCCTCGCAGTCGATGAGAAGCCCCGGCACCACGGCCAGGGTGAGGGGGAGATGCAGGACGATCTCGGTCCCCTGGCCCGCGGACGAGTGCACGATCAGATTCCCTTTGATCCGCTCCAGGCTGTTCTTGACCACATCCATCCCGACGCCGCGCCCCGAGACGTCGGTGACGATCTCGCGGGTGGTGAAGCCGGGGCGCAAAATCAGGTAGAGGGACTCCTCGTCGCCGAGGGTGCGGGCCTCCTCCTCGGTGATCACCCCCTGGCGCAGCGCCCGGCGGCGCACCTCGGCGGGGTCGATCCCCCGGCCGTCGTCCTTCATCGAAACAAGGACCATCCCCCCTTCGTAGCGCGCCTCGATGGCGACGCGTCCCGAGGGGGGCTTGCCGAGGGCGGCGCGCTCGGACGGAGGCTCGATGCCGTGATCGACGGCGTTTCGCAGCATGTGGATGAGCATCGGCCGAAGGACTTCGAGCACGCTGCGGTCGAGCTCGACCTCCTCTCCGTCGATGTGCAGCTCCACCTCCTTGCCCTGCTCACGGCACAGGTCGCGGGTCAGCAGCGGCAGGTCGCCGGTGATCGACTCCAGGGGGAGCATCCGAAGCTCCATCGCCCCGGCATGAACCGCCTGCGTCTGGCGGTGCTGGTGATCGAGATCGTCATCGATCTGGGCGGCGAGGCGCTGCAGCTCCTCGCCAAGGAGCTTCGCCTCGCGGTGCGCATCCAGGCCGCGCAGGGTGCTCACGAAGGCGTCGAATCGCGCGGTGAGACGCCCCAGATCGTTTCGGTGCAGGCGCATCGCGTCGCCGGCGCTCAGCAGCTCGCCGAGGCTGTTGACGAGGGCGTCGAGGCGATCGACCCGGGCGCGCACCGTCTCGCGCCCCTCTTCGCCCCCTCCACCGGACTGCGCAGCCGCCCCCCGCGGCGGCTCGTGGGGGCGGTACGCGTCGATCTCGTGGAAGATCCCTTCGAGATTGCGCACGATCTCGCCCGAGGCGTCCGCCTCGGCGATACGCGCCTCCAGATCCCTGGCCGACTGCAGCAGCAGGTCGATCGTTTCGGGGGAGACCTTCTCCTCCCCTTCGCTCAGGGCCGTCAGCAGATCTTCGAGGGCGTGGGCCTCGAGGCCGACCGACTGCAGGCCGAGAACGGATGCCGAGCCCTTGAGGGTGTGCGCGCGCCGCAGCAGATCGCGGACCGTCTCGAGGTCGTACCCCCCCTTCTCCAGCGCCAGCGCCCCGCGGCGGATGCGGCTCAGGTGCTCCGAGGCGTCGCGCACGAAGGTCTCGGCGAACTCCTTGGGCTGCACTACTCCCCTTCCTCCACCAGGGCGCGCAGCCGCTCGGCCATCTCGTTGAGCTCGGCGATGGCCTGAGCCGTCTCCCCGGCCGAAGAGGCGACCTGGGTGGCGACGTCGCGGATCTCGGCGATCGTTTCGGCCATCTGCTCGCTCGCCGAGGTCTGCTGCTGGGTGGAGACCTTGATCTCGCGCGCCGAGCGGCTCGTCTCGCCGGTCAGCTCGATGATGCGCTGCAGCCCCTCTGAGATGCGCGCAACGAGGCGGCTCGCCTGATCGACCCCCTTGGTCCCCTCTTCGGTGACCATGATCGTCGAGTGGGTCGCCTTCTGGATCTCGTCGATGAGCTCGCGGATCTGACGGGTGGCGTGCACGGTGCGCTCGGCCAGGCGCTGCACCTCCCTGGCGACGACGGAGAAACGCCTCCCGGCTTCGCCGGCCCCGGCCGCCTCGATGGCGGCGTTGAGGGCGAGGAGGTTGGTCTGGTCGGAGATCTCCTCGATGATCTCGATGATCCCGCCGATCTCGCGGGAATTCTCCCCGAGCTCCAGCATCGCCGCGGAGATGGAGCCGACCTTCTCCTTGAGCTCGCCCATCCCCTCCACCGCCTCGTCGACGGCGGTCATCCCCTCCAGGCTCGCCCTGCTCGCCTTCTCCGCCAGCACGCCGACGCTTCCGGCGTTTTCGGCGACCTGCCGCGCGGTGACGGCAATCTCCTCCGAGGTCGTCGTCGCCTCCTGCACGGCCGAGGCCTGCTGGTTGGCGCCGGAGGACTGCTGGACCGAGATGGCCATGATCTCGTTGGTGCTGGTGGAGAGCTGGTGCATCTCGTCCTTGATGCTGCGGATGAGATGGTTGCTCTTGTCGATCTCTCCCCGCAGCGAATGCACGATCACCTGCGTCATGGTGTTGAAGGCCTGCCCCAACCGCCCGATCTCGTCGTCGCTACGCACATCGATGGTCTGGTCGAGCTCGCCGCCGGCGATGCGGTTGGCGGTCTCGGTCACCCTCTGCAGGGGGCGGATGACCCGTAGCACGACGAGATAGATCGTGAGCGACGCCGCCGCAAGCATCCCGAGCATCGACAGCACGATGCTGTTTCGAAGCTCCGTCAGCGACTTCTGCACCTCCTCCAGCGAGATCCCCATGCGGAAGCTCCCCCAGTGCTCGCCGTTCACATAGATCGGCGCGGCCAGATCCCACAGGATCTCCCCCGTGTCGCGCTGGTAGATCTGCCGCAGGATGCGCTCGCCGCTGCTGCCGTCGAAGCGCGCGGCCGCCAGCCCCACCGGGTCGTTGAAGATGCGCTTGGTGCGGTTGGCGACGATGTCGCGGGCCGGGTCGCCCGTCAGCGGCTGGGAGTAGCGCGAGTTGTGGGTCGGAACATACCCCTTGCGGTCGGTCACCACGGCGAACTGCACCATGCCGTCCTGCTCCAGGTAGGTGTCGAGGAGCGACTGGATCTTCTCGTCGAAAAATCCGTCGTAGGCCGTGTGGTATTTGGGGATCGACGCCCCCGCCAGCGGCCCTTCGGTGATGCGGCGATAGTCGGTATCGAAGATCTCCTGCAGGGTGAAGATCCCCCCGTCGAGGGCCACCTCCAGGATCGTCTCGACGCCGCGGGCCCCGGCCAGCGCCAGATCGTTCGCCTTGAGGTGGACCGTCTCGCGCAGCACCTCGCTGCGCTGATGGATGAAGTAGACCGAGAAGATCGCCATCAACACGGCGAGCACGGCGATCAGGGGGAGGGCGATCTTGAGCGTGATGCTCTCTTTATACCAGCGCATGGTCATCCTCAATGGGCGATCGGGTTTCGATCCCGCCGGCGGCGGGTCAGTCGTTGTCCATGTCGATGAGAAACTCGGGCTGCTGCAGGATATGGTCGAGGCGCAGCAGCACCGCGACCTCTTCGTCCGTCTCGAACTGCCCCTGCGCCGCCTCGCGGGGGAAGCCCGCGAGCCCTTCGGTCAGCGGAGCGATCTCCTGGACGGCGATGGTGCGCAGCCCTTCGACTTTCTCGACCAGAAGGGCCGTCGTCACCGCGCCGGCGTGCGCGACGATGAGCCGCTCCTCGGCGGTGCGCTCGACCACGGGGAGCCCCAGAAAAGGGCGCAGATCGCTCACCGCGACGATCTCTCCGCGCAGGTTGATGATCCCGCGGATCGTCTGCGGAAGGGCCGGGACCGGGACGATGCGCGGCAGGCGCAAAACCTCCCGTGCGTGACGGGCGGGGACGGCGTAGCGCTCCCCCCCGAGCCGAAAGACGAGGACGCTCTCGGTGCGTTCGGGGAGCTCCTCGGCGGCCTCTTCGATGCCGCGCCGGTATTCCTCCTGAAGGGTGCGCAGCGTCTGCTGCATGTCGGCCGAGCTGCGCCTGTCGCGGACACTCACTTCTTCATCTCCTGCGTCTCAAGCCCTTCTCGGCAGATCTCGATGAAGAGCTCGCGCGAAAGCCCCCCCGAGTGGGGGACGAGGGTTTGCGAAGGCGCCTTTTCGAGCAGCCGCAGGGCGTTGTTCAGCTCACGCCGGGCGTCCTCGGCCTTTGCGAGGCGCCGATAGAGGCGGCTCAGGGCGTAGCGCGCCATAATGAAATCGCTTCGCAGCAGCAGGGCGCGCTGCAGGTCGCGCACCGCCTCGTCGGCGTGCCCCGTCGCCTCGTAGACGATCCCCTGCAGGAAATAGGCGTCGACCAGAAGATCGTCGATCTCGAGGGCGCGCCGGCAGCAGCGCAGGGCCTGCGGATAGTCCCCCCGGTTGGCCAGGACGAACCCCCGCCCCGTCAGGGCGCCGGCGTGCCGGGGGTCGATATCGAGGATCCGCTCGTAGAGCTCGGCGGCGCGCGAAAACTCTTCGGCCTCGAAGGCCGCCTTCGCCTGCGCATAGAGCGCCTCGATCCGCGGCTCGGCCGGAGCGGGGAGGGCGGTGCGGCGCGGCGGCGCCGGCAGCAGCGCCCCTTCGACCCGAGGCGCGGCCGGGGGGAGCCTTGGAGCGGGCGGCGCCTGCGGAAGGGGCGGGGCGTCGCTTCGCCCCTCGCCCTCCTCCTGCGCCCGCTTCAGCCGGTAGCAGAACCCCTCGCCCTTGGACTCGCGCACGAAACTCTCGGAAACCTGCGCGAGGGTCTCGGCGTGCCCCAGAAAGAGAAAGCCGCCGGGGGCGAGGGCGCGCGAGAACTTCTCGACGATGCGCCGCACCGTCTCGGCCCGAAAGTAGATCATGACGTTGCGGCAAAAGAGCAGGTCGATCCCCTCGGTCCCCGTCTCCTGCGACGGGTAGTCCCCCGTCTGCAGATTGAGGTGCGCAAAGCGCACCATGGCGCGGATCGTGTCGTCGACCCGGTATGCCCCCCCCACGGGATGAAAATAGCGGTCCTTGTACAGCGGGTCGGTGACCCGAAGCGACCGCGGCCGATAGATCCCCCGGCGCGCCGCCTCCAGCGATGCGGCGTTGATGTCGGTCCCCAGGATCTCGATCTCCCACCCCTGCAGCTGCGGGAAGTGCTCGGCGAGCAGCATCGCCAGGGAGTAGGGCTCCTCCCCCGTGGAGCACCCCGCCGACCAGATGCGCAGCGAGCGGCTCGCCCCCTTCTCCTTCACGAGGCGCGGCACGATCGATCGGCGCAGCGCCTCGAAGTGGGGCAGATACCGGAAGAAGTAGGTCTCGCCCACCGTCAGCAGCCCCAGCAGCTTGATCAGCTCGCGGCGACTCTCGGCGTAGGTGCGCAAGTACACATGATAATCGCTGTAGTTGTCGAGATTCAAGGCCCTCATGCGCCGGGCGAGACCGCGCTCGAGGATCTTGACGTTCCCGCGGTCGAAATGCAGGCCGCTGTGGCGCTGAAGATAGTCCCGGAAGAGGGCGAGCTCCTCGGGCGAGAGGGCCGACGGTCCGCCGCGCTCCCCGCGGGCGCGCGCCCTGGCGTGCGCCACCCCCTCCAGCAGGCGCGCCGCGTCGAGGGGCTTGGGAAGGAAGTCCAGAACGTCGACGAGCTCGAATTCGAGGGCCGACTCGGCGGAGATGACGATGACGGGGATGTCGCGGGTGGCGCCGTGGAGCTTGAGGCGGTGGAGCGTCTCCAGGCCGCTGCCGGGGACCGAGACGTCGAGGACGAGCAGGTCGGGTCGGACGCGGCGAACGGCCAGATGCGGCTTTTCTTCGCCGCTCAGGCACTCCACCCTGTACCCCTGCTCGGCAAGAAGCGCCCCGAGTTGGCGGCACAGGGCGCGGTCGTCGTCGACGATCAGGACGGAAAAATCGCTCTTCATCCCCCCTGAGCCCTCCGACGACGCCGGAGGTCAACGCCCGCCAAAGGGGCTATTTCCCTTTGGACCATGAATCGCGCAGGGTGACGGTGCGATTGAAGACGAGGTTTTGCGGCGTCGAATCGGCATCGAGGCAGAAGTACCCCTGCCGTTCGAACTGGTAGCTCCGTCCCCTCTCGGCCGTCGCCAGGGACGCTTCGAGCATGCACCCCTCGAGGATCTGCACCGAGGCGGGGTTCAGAAAGTCGATAAAGTCCTTCCCCTTCTCGCCGGAGGGGTTGGCGACGGTGAAGAGCCGGTCGTAGAGGCGCACCTGCGCCGCGACGGCGTGGGGGGCCGAGACCCAGTGGATCGTCCCCTTGACCTTGCGTCCGTCGGGGGCCGATCCGCCGCGGGTCGCCGGATCGTAGGTGCAGCGCAGCTCGACCACCTCGCCCCTTTCGTCCTTGACGACCTCTTCGCAGCGGATGAAGTAGGCGAAGCGAAGACGCACCTCGCGCCCCGGCGCCAGGCGGAAGAAGCCTTTGGGGGGCTCCTCCTCGAAATCGTCCCGCTCGATGTACAACTCGCGCGAGAAGGCGACGCTGCGGGTCCCCATGGCGGGGTCACCGGGGTGGTTGGCCCCCTCGAAGGCCTCGCTCTGCCCTTCGGGGTAGTTCGTGATGACCACTCTCAGGGGGCGAAGCACCGCCAGGGCGCGCGGCGCCTTCGGGTTGAGATCGTCGCGGAGCGTCTCCTCCAGCACGCTCAGATCGATGGTGCTCTCGCTCTTGCCGACGCCGATGCGCTCGCAGAAGGCGCGGATCGCCGCGGGGGTATAGCCGCGGCGGCGCAGCCCCGAAAGGGTCGGCATCCGCGGATCGTCCCAGCCGCCGACATGCCCCTCGCTGACCAGTTGCAGCAGCTTGCGCTTGCTCATCACCGTGTAGCTGAGGTTGAGCCGGGCGAACTCGATCTGCTTGGGGCGAGCGGGGACGTCGAGGTTGGCGATCACCCAGTCATACAGGGGGCGATGGTCCTCGAACTCCAGGGTGCACACCGAATGGGTGATCCCCTCCAGGGCGTCGGAGATCGGGTGGGCGTAGTCGTACATGGGGTAGATGCACCAGGCGTCGCCCGTGCGGTGATGGGGCATGCGCTTGATGCGGTACAGGGCCGGGTCGCGCAGGTTGATGTTGGGCGAGGCCATGTCGATGCGCGCGCGCAGTACGTGGGCGCCGTCGGGGAACTCGCCGTCGCGCATGCGGCGAAACAGATCGAGGTTCTCCTCGACGCTGCGCCCGCGGTAGGGGCTCTGTTCGCCGGGCTCGGTGAGGGTGCCGCGCATGCGACGGATCTCCTCGGCGCTCGAGCTGTCGACGTACGCCTTGCCGCTGCGGATCAGGTCCTCGGCGAAGTCGTAGAACTTCGGGTAGTAGTCCGAGGCGAAATAGAGGTGCTCGCCCCAGTCGAAGCCGAGCCACGAGACGTCCTCGATGATGGCGCGCTCGTACTCCTCGTCTTCCTTGGCGGGGTTGGTGTCGTCGAAGCGCAGGTGGCAGCGCCCGCCGTGCTCGGCGGCCAGCGCGAAGTTGAGACAGATCGATTTGGCGTGGCCGATGTGCAAATAGCCGTTCGGCTCGGGGGGGAAGCGCGTCACCACGTCGTCGCACGCGCCGGCGCGCAGGTCTTCGGCGACGAGGGTGCGGATGAAGTTCGGGGCGGGGGCGGGGGCGTTCTCGGGAGCTGAACCCATCGGTGTCGTCTCTTTCGCTTGCGCTTTCGCTTCGATTGAATGTCGTATGTCGGGGAAGACGGGGAGCCCGCTCACCCGGTCGTGATTGTCTCCAGAAGGACGACGGCGTGGGCGGAGATCCCCTCGCCGCGCCCCTCGAACCCGAGGGTCTCGGTGGTAGTCGCCTTCACATTCACATTTTCGAGGCGTGTTTCGCACGCCTCGGCGATGTGGGCCGCCATCTCGGCGATGTAAGGGGCGAGCTTGGGGCGCTGCGCGACGATGGTGGCGTCGAGGTTGCCGATCCGATACCCCTTGCGGTGTGCCAGTGCGATGACGTGGCGCAGCAGCCTGAGGCTCGAGATCCCCTTGTAGGCCGGATCGCTGTCGGGAAAGTGGCGCCCGATATCCCCTTCGGCCAGCGCCCCGAGGACGGCG
The DNA here is from genome assembly GCA_050485365.1 of Desulfuromonadales bacterium. Lineage (GTDB taxonomy): Bacteria > Desulfobacterota > Desulfuromonadia > Desulfuromonadales > JACZKF01 > JARFUG01. The sequence goes on from JBJHBH010000009.1 coordinate 59,788, forward strand.
TCGCAGATGGCGTGCAGGAGCACATCGGCGTCGGAGTGCCCGAGCAGACCGACGGCATGGGGGATACGGACCCCTCCGAGGATGAGATCGCGCCCTTCGACGAGGCGGTGGACGTCGTAGCCGTGACCGATGCGCATCATGACCTCTGCTGTGCGCTTAAAAGCGCGTTGGCGATGACGAGATCTTCCGGGGTAGTGATCTTGATGTTGCGGTAGCTCCCCGGGATCACCGTTACCGGGTGGCCGAGGCGCTCCACCAGGGCCGCGTCGTCCGTGGCGCGAACCCCCTCTTCGAAGGCCCGCTCATGGGCGGCCCGCACGACGGCGAAGGGGAAGGCCTGCGGGGTCTGGGCCTGCCAGAGCGATCCGCGCTCGGGGGTGGCGACGATGCGCCCGTCGCGCACCTCCTTGATGGTGTCCTTGGCGGGGACCGCGGCGATGCACCCTCCCCCGTGCGCCGCGCGGACCAGAGGCTCCACAAGAGCCGCCTCCAGAAAAGGGCGCACGCCGTCGTGGATCAACACGATGTCCTTCGCCTCGGCCGTCAGGGCCCTCAGGCCGTTGCGGACCGAATCCTGGCGCTCCGCCCCCCCCTCGACGACGGCGCGCACCTTGGCGAAACCGTAGCGCTCCACCACTTCGGCGCGGCAGAAATCGATCTCGTCGCGGGGGGAGATCACGAAGATGTCGTCGATGAGGGGATGATCCTGAAAAATCGAGAGGGTGTGGGCCAGGATCGGGCGCTGCGCGAGGCTCAGGTACTGTTTGTTGACGCCGGCCCCCATCCTGCTGCCGGTCCCTGCGGCGGGGATCAATGCGATGACGGCCATCTGCCTGCGGACTCTTTCGTGAAAAAGGGCCGCAGAACGGCCCGGCACATTACAGTGGATTGTGTGGCGGCCGACGATGCGCCGGCGGGGCCGAACGGAAAGGCTCAGTGCAGAAAGATCTTTTCGACCCGCTCGGCGATCTGCTCCTCGTCCATCCCCTCGGCCGCGGCGATCTCCTTCACCAGAAGCTTTCGGGCGAGGTCGAGCACCTTCTTCTCGCCGTAGGAGAGCTCCTTGTCCTCGCGGATCTGGTAGAGCTCGCGCAGAACGGCCGCGACCTCGCACAGATCGCCGGTCTTGATCTTCTCGTTGTACTCGCGCTGACGGCGGCTCCACGAGGCGACCGCACCGCCGTTCTGCTTCTCTTCGAGAATGTTGTAGATGGAGGGGATGTTCGCCTTGTCGATCAGGCTGCGCATGCCGACCAGATCGGCATTGCCGACGGGAACCATGATGGTCATGTCGCTGTCGACGATGCGAAGAATATAGAATTCCTGCCTGCCACCCCCCATTTCCCTGGCTTCAATCGCCTCAACCACTCCCACCCCCTGGGTGGGATAGACCGCAAGATCGCCGATTTTGAACATGGTTTTCTCCTTTGCCTAACCTGATAAAACTACCACAAAAAAACCGGCAAGTCAAGCCAAGAGTCCAGTTTTCAGGGACTTAGGCACAGGCGGCGTCCGCGAAAGGGGCGTCGCGGCGGGGGATTCAGTTGATCTGCTCGATGGCGCCGTTGCGAATCTGCAGCAGAAAGAGGGTTCTGCGCGCCTCGCCGCGCTCGTCGAAGGAGGTCGGTCCGCCCAGGTTCGGGAAGTCGCGCAGGCGGGCGAGGGCCTCGCGCACGTCGTCGCGGGTTCGCACGGTCGGGTCCGACAGCAGGGTGAGAAGAATGTTGGCCGCGTCGAACCCTTGCGATTCGAGCACCGTCGGATCTTCGCCGTGCTTTTGGCGATAGAGCTCGACGAACTCGCGCACCACCGGGTTGCGGCTCTGGGTGAAGAAGCCGTCGACGAAGAGCGCCCCCTCGACGAAGGCGCCTGCCATGCGGGGAAGATCGGGGGAGTTCCAGCCGTTGATGCCGAGAAGCTGCACCTGCGAGATGCCGTAGAAGGCGACCTGGGGCGCGATCAGGGCGATGCGGTCGGCGAAGTCGGGGATGAAGAGCGCCTCGAAAGGGGGGGGCTGGCGCTCCTCGATGGGGGGTTCGCGCTCGTCGGGCCCGCGCCCGGCGAGAGCGCGAACCTGCACCCGAAAGTCCGTGGCGCTCTCGGGATAGCTCTGGCGGGCGACGACCGTGGCGCCAAGCCTGCGGACCTCCTGGCTGAACAGGTCAGCCATCTCCTGGCCGAGGCGGTTCTCGGGGACGAGGATCGCGAAGGTGACGATCCCCTTCTCGAGGACGGCGTGGCGAGCCAGAGTGCGGATCTGCTCGGCGGGGGTGAGCGAGTAGCGAAAGACGTAGTCGCCCGTCTCGGGGATGCCGCTTCGCTGGGCGAGACTGAGCAGGGGAATCCCCTCGCTCTGGGCGCGGGCGGCCGCAGAGGCGCCGGCGCCCCCGGTGAGGGGACCGAGCAGCGCGACGACGGACGGATTCGCCCTGGCCTCGGAGACGGCCTTGGCGCTCATCTCGGCGTCGCCGTCGATATCGATGTACTCGAAACGCACCGCGGCGTCACTGTGCAGCTGCATGGCGAGGTCCATGCCGCGGCGCACCAGGGTCCCGAAGGTGCCGTATCGTCCGGTGAGGGGGAGCATGACCGAGACGGTCCGCTCGTGGACCCCTTCGCCCGTCAGGCGCTCGAACAGATGGAGGGCGTCGCGGCGGTAGGGGAAGGGGACGGGGCTCTGGATGACCCGCTGCGCCAGGACCTGCGCCTGGCGGCGCTCTCCGCGGGCGAAGGCCCGAAGGGCCTGCTGCAAAAGGGCGTCCTGCCCCAGAGCGGTGCCGGCGAACATGAAGGCCGCCTCGCCGAGATCACCGTCCTCGAGGCGGTCGCGCATCAAAACGTGGGCGCGCTGCAGCAGCTCTTCGGTGTCGGACGGCGCCGACACGCTCAGAGCGCGGTGTATGAAGAAGAGGGCCGGCAGATAACGCTCCATCCGGACGTTCGCATCGGCCATGGCGACAAAGCGCAGGCGCCGGTCGGCCCGGCTCAGATCGGCGTTTTCGAGCCCCTGGAGGATCTCCACGCCACGGCGCACCTCGCCGGCGCCGACGAGGGAAGCTCCTTCGACGAGGCGGGCCTCGTTCCCCTTGCGCTCGGCCGGAATGCGCTCGATGTAGAGGAGGGCCTCGTGATACTGCCCCGCGTCGCGAAAGAGGCGCGCCAGATAGAGGTACGCCTCGGGGAGGAGGGGCGACGCCGAGTGGCGCACCACGAAGCCCCGAAACCGCGACAGAGCCTCCTCGCGCTGTCCGGCGTCGTAGAGGTCCACGGCCCGGCGCAGATCCTGAGCCGACGAGTGCCCCTCGGCGCCTGGGGGTGCGGCCAGGGCCGCGGGGGCCGTCATGAGCGCCAGAACGAGGAGCGCGGCGATGAGTGCAAAAGGGCGCATCCGTCTTCTCCAGAAGGGCTTCAGCCGAAAATCTCCTTCACCTTGTCGAAAAAGCTCTTCCCCTGGGGGTGTCCGTCCTCGCCGCTTTCGCGGGCGAACTCTTCGAGGAGCTCCTTCTGGCGGGCCGTCAGCTGCGTCGGCGTCTCGACCCGCAGCACCACGTGCTGGTCACCGCGGCCGTACCCCTGCAGCACCGGAATCCCCTTCCCCGAGAGCTGGAGAATCTTGCCGGACTGGGTTCCGGCGGGAACCTTGAGCCTGACCTTCCCGTCGAGGGTCGGCACTTCGAGCTCGCACCCCAGCGCGGCCTGCGGAAAGGAGATGGGGATCTCGCAGATGACGTTCTGCCCCTCGCGCCGGAAGATCGGGTGATCCTTGACGGTGATGACGACGTAGAGATCGCCCGGTGCCCCCCCCTGCAGGCCCGGCTCCCCTTCGGCGTGGAGCTTGAGGCGGCTCCCCGTCTCGACCCCGGCGGGAATCTTCAGCGAGAGGTTCTTCTTTCCACGAATGCGCCCGGTCCCCCGACAGTCGGAGCACGGCGACTCGATGACCTTGCCCGCGCCGCCGCAGTCGGGGCACGGACGGGTCAGGGAGAAGAACCCCTGCTGGTAGCGGACCTGGCCGGCGCCGCGGCACGTCGAGCAGGTGGTGGGCGCGGTGCCGGGACGGGCGCCCGACCCCTCGCACGTTTCGCACGGCTGATGGCGGGGGATCTGGATTGTCGTCTCCACCCCGAAGGCGGCCTCTTCGAAGGCGATGGAGAGGTTGTAGCGCAGATCGTCGCCGCGGCGGCCGCGCCCTCCCCTTCGCCCCCCGGTGTTGCCGAAGATGTCGCCGAAGATATCGCCGAAGATGTCGTCGAAGGGGCTCCCCCCTCCGAATCCTCCCCCCGAGGAGAAGCCCCCCCCCTCGAGCCCGGCGTGGCCGAACTGGTCGTAGGTCGCACGCTTCTGTGGGTCGGAGAGCACCGCGTACGCTTCTGTGACCTCCTTGAAGACCTCCTCGGCCTGCTTGTCGCCGGCGTTCTTGTCGGGGTGATATTTCAGAGCCAGGCGCCGGTAGGCCTTCTTGATCTCGGTTTCGCTGGCGTTCCGGTTGACTTCCAGGGTTTCGTAATAATCGCGCTTGGCCAAAACGGTTTTTCCTCGATTCGCAGAAAACGGCACCGGGCTATCTTACATGGAAGCCCGCAGATCTGAAAGACTTTTCAACGGCAACAGGAGCCGGGAAGACTCCCGGCTCCTGTTGCCGATCACATGCACACGGGGGCGATCGCCGAGCGATTACTTCTTCTTCTCGTCGACTTCCTCGTACTCCGCCTCGACGACGTCGTCCTGCTTGTCGTCGGCGGGCTTGGCCTCCTCCCCTTCCGGGGCGGCTCCCGCCTGCGCCTGCTGGTACATCGCCTCGGCGAGCTTGTGGGAGGCCTGGGCGAGGGCTTCGGTCTTTTTCTGGATCTCCTCGGCGTCGGAGCCCTCCATCGCCGTCTTGAGCTCGGCGATGGCACTCTGGATGGCGCCGCGGGTCGCCTCGTCGACCTTGTCGCCGTGGTCGGCGAGGGACTTCTCGGTGGAGTAGACGAGGCTGTCGGCCTGGTTGCGCGCCTCGATGAGCTCGCGCTTCTTCTTGTCCTCGGCCGAGTGCGCCTCGGCGTCCTTGACCATCTTTTCGATCTCGGCGTCGGAGAGCCCGGAGGACGCCGTGATGCGGATCGACTGCTCCTTGCCGGTGCCCAGATCCTTGGCCGAGACGTGCAGGATGCCGTTGGCGTCGATGTCGAAGGTCACCTCGACCTGCGGCACGCCGCGCGGCGCCGGGGGGATGCCGACGAGCTCGAAGCGCCCGATCGTCTTGTTGTCCGAAGCCATCTCGCGCTCGCCCTGCAGCACGTGGACGCTGACGGCGGGCTGGTTGTCGGCGGCGGTGGAGAAGACCTGGCTCTTCTTGCACGGGATGGTGGTGTTCTTCTCGATGAGCTTGGTCATGATCCCGCCGAGGGTCTCGATGCCGAGGGACAGCGGAGTAACGTCGAGAAGCAGAACGTCCTTCACCTCGCCCTTGAGGACCCCACCCTGGATCGCGGCGCCGATGGCGACGACCTCGTCGGGGTTGACCCCCTTGCTGGGGACCTTGCCGAAGATCTCCTGCACTTTTTTCTGCACCGCCGGCATGCGGGTCATGCCGCCGACGAGGATGACCTCGTCGATCTCCGAGGCCGACAGCCCCGCATCCTTCATGGCGATGCGGCACGGCTCGACGAGCTTGTTCAGCAGGTCGGTGCAGATGCTCTCGAGCTTGGCGCGGGAGAGCTTCAGGTTGAGGTGCTTGGGGCCGGACTGGTCGGCGGTGATGAAGGGGAGATTGATGTCGGTCTCCATGGAGGAGGAGAGCTCGATCTTCGCCTTCTCGGCCGCCTCCTTCAGGCGCTGCAGCGCCATCTTGTCGGAGCGCAGGTCGATCCCCTGCTCTTTTTTGAACTCGTCGGCGATGTAGTCGATGATGCGCTGGTCGAAGTCCTCACCACCCAGGAAGGTGTCGCCGTGGGTCGACTTGACCTCGAAGACACCGTCGCCGAGCTCGAGGATCGAGACGTCGAAGGTACCGCCGCCGAGGTCGAAGACGGCGATCTTCTCTTCCTTCTTCTTGTCGAGTCCGTAGGCGAGGGCGGCGGCGGTCGGCTCGTTGATGATGCGCAGCACGTTGAGCCCCGCGATCTTGCCGGCGTCCTTGGTCGCCTGGCGCTGGGAATCGTTGAAATAGGCGGGCACGGTGACCACCGCATCGGTAACCGTCTCGCCCAGATGCGCCTCGGCCGTCTCCTTCATCTTCTGCAGGATGAAGGCGCTGATCTGGCTCGGCGCGTACTTGGTGCCGTCGACGTCGACCCAGGCGTCGCCGCCATCCGACTTGACGATCTTGTACGGCACCATGCCGGCGTCCTTCTGGGTCACCGGGTCGTCGTACCGGCGGCCGATCAGGCGCTTGATGGCGAACAGCGTCCGCTCGGGATTGGTC
>JBJHBH010000010.1:0-48402 GCA_050485365.1 Desulfuromonadales bacterium
AGGAGGAGATCCTGCTGCGACTGGGCGCACGCCTGATCCGCAGTCAAAGCCCCTTTCGCCCCTTTTTGGAAGAGGTGGCCCGTGACGCCTACGTGCGCCTGATCGCCCCGTCCATCGAAGTGGAGCTGCGCCTGGAGGCGAAAAAGCGGGCCGACGAGGCCGCCATCGGCGTCTTCGCCGACAACCTGCGCAATCTGTTGCTGCTGCCGCCTGCGGGAGGGAAGAGGGTCCTCGGCGTCGACCCCGGCCTTCGCACCGGCTCGAAGCTCGCGGCGGTCGACGCCACGGGGCGATTTCTCGAGCACGCCACCATCTATCCCCACACGGGTGAGGGGCGGGTGGCGGCGGCGAAGGAGACGATGCTGCGCCTGGTACGCCATCACGCCGCCGAGATGATCGCCATCGGCAACGGTACCGCCGGGCGCGAGATGGAGCGCTTTGCCCGCGAGACGCTCAAGGAGGCCGGCGTCCAACTTCCGATCGTGCTGGTGAACGAGGCAGGAGCCAGCGTCTACTCGGCCTCCGATATCGCCCGGGAGGAATTCCCCGAGCTCGACCTGACCGTGCGCGGCGCCATCTCCATCGCCCGGCGCCTGCAGGACCCCCTGGCCGAGCTCGTCAAGATCGACCCCAAGAGCATCGGCGTCGGGCAGTACCAGCACGATGTCAGCCAGAGCGCGCTGAAAAAAGCCCTCGACGCCGTCGTGGAGTCGTGCGTCAACTACGTCGGCGTCGACCTGAACACTGCCTCGTGGGCGCTTCTTTCCTACGTTTCGGGGATCGGCGAGTCGCTCGCCCGCGCCATCGTGCGCCATCGCGACGAAAACGGCCCCTTCGCCTCGCGGAAAAAACTCCTCGACGTCCCACGTTTCGGCGCCCGGGCCTTCGAGCAGTCGGCGGGCTTTCTGCGCATCCGTCAGGGGGAGAACCCCCTCGACAACACCGCCGTCCACCCCGAGCGCTACGCCGTCGTGAAACGCATGGCCGCCGATTTGGGGTGCTCCCTGGATCAATTGGCTGCCGACCCGGCTCTGGCGCAAAAGATCGACCTGAAGCGCTATGTGAGCGAGGAGGTCGGCCTGCCGACCTTGCGCGACATCGTGGAGGAGCTCAAAAAACCGGGGCGCGATCCCCGTGCCGAGTTCCAGGCGGCGGCCTTTCGCGAGGACGTGCAGGAGATCGGCGACCTGAAGGAGGGGATGATCCTGCAGGGGACGGTGACCAACGTCACCGCCTTCGGCGCCTTTGTCGACGTTGGCGTCCACCAGGACGGACTGGTGCACGTCAGCCACCTGGCCAACCGCTTCGTGCGCGATCCGAACGACGCCGTGAGCGTCGGGCAGATCGTCAAGGTCAAAGTCCTCTCCGTCGACATCCCCCGAAAACGCATCGCCCTCTCCATCAAAGAGGCCGAACCCGACGCACCCAAAAAACCTTCCGCCGCTCCGCAAAAGCAAAAAAAGACGTCGATCAACGACGCCAAGAGCTGGGAGAAGGCGGGATTTCGGGTGAAGAGGTAGTTATCAACTGACGCAGAAACTACAAGAGCCTTCATGTCCGATGACCAAGAGGCTCTTTTTTCGATTGGATTTTTCGACAATCACATTAGGTGTCCACTGAATCGGGGTAACAACTCCAATACCCTTCACCATAGGATTCGAGGGTGCCCCATGCGATGTAGAGAAAATATTCCCGATCTTCCTGGAGTCCGCCAGTGCTAGGTACATGGTTGCCATCTCTGGTGTCATTCCGGTACTTTTTGTATGAAGGGATCGTTTGTCTTTTGTTAAGTGATCCTTGAGAAATTTTTCGGCCTTTAATGCAAGTACCACGTTTAAGCCACTTTGGATAATTAAAAAATGCGGCCAAGAGGGGGTAAAATATTTATAGGTTTTTTTTCTCTGGTTTGGGTTAACTGTGATTCCAATGTTAAACCTATGTACAAGTGGAGAAGATATTAAGCAATTGATTGTAGATAGCCAATTTTCCTTTGTGGATGTAGATATAACTTTCATGATCAATCCCAGTTCAGTGGAGGTCTGTCGCAGAGACAGATAGGTTCGGTGGTGATCACTGCCGTGGTATCAGATTGATGCGGTATCCCTCAAAGCAGACAGTCAGATCGACATCTTTGCTGGACAGGTCTTTGAGGAGAGTCGGCACGCGGAAATACACTCCTCGAAAATCGACTTCCGACGCTCGGCCTAGAAATAGCCGCATCAAGGCCTCTTTCTGTGGATTTGATTCCATGCTCAGGATCTTCAGCTTCACCTCCTCCCAATGGCTGGGTTCATAAGCGACCAGTCGATCTTCGAGGCAGGTCAGAATCCAGCTCGATTGAAAAAGTTGTCGTAGTTCAGGTGGAACCAGGTAATTATTCCCCTCCCTTCGAAGGACAAAGGTGTTAGGCGCGTCAGTGCGGGTGTCTGATGTCATTATTGCCTCCCGTTACCGCAGAATTCACTGCCGATCCGTCAATGATCTGCCTCATCCGGTCGAGAATCCGAACCATCCCCCAGGTGTCCAGGTGGCAATAGTCGAGCAACCCCCGGCGCAGCCGTTCGATTTCTTCGGGATCGGCACTGTTTCTGATCCGCAGGTAGGCTGCAGCGGCCATTCCCCCGTCACTTATCGGGAGGTCCGCGTACCCGAGATCGGGGACCATGGCGGGGAGGACCTTCTTTATCGAGTAGGAGCCGTTCATCGCCCAGAGATAGATGTGCTTTTTGGCGAAGGGGAGCATCAGGTCCCGGATGTTGGGGAGGATCGTTTTCACGGCCGGACTCCATTTCGGCAGGCGGGCGGCCAGTCTCCTGAGGGTGCCGATTTCGAATCTCTGATTGTAGGTGAGAACACAGGCGCTCTCGGGGAGCGCTTCCACAAGGGCCTCCATGAAGGCGTTTTGCGGATCGCCCGCGGCGTCGGCAAGGAAAGCCTCATGGCGTACGTCGGCGCCGGGGCGATCCTGGACATGGAGCGAAAACTGGAAAGGGATCTGCTCGTAGGGACGGGTCCCGTCGAAGAGCGGGACGGGGGTCTGGTAGGTTGTCTCGAAGTCGAGGAAGCAGAGCGGATACCAGAGGCCGTCCAGAAACTTTCGAACCTTCGGAATGTCGACGTGGTTTTCCTGCCGCAGAAGGCCATTGACCTGCAGTTTCTGTCGCCAACGGAGTTCCTGTTGAGGGACGTCCTGGAGGCGAACGATGCCGCTCCGGTAGAGGCGAAAGGGATTTGGCTTGCCGCGATCGCGCAACGAGAAGACCGACTGCTCCGGAATGTGTCTCCAGCAGTGCGCCTTGAAGTTGCAGGAGTGGGGGGTGCCGCAATGCGGGCCGATGTCGTGAGCTGGCTCATTTCCAGCCAGCATCGCCTTTTGCCTTGCCACCTCATCGGCTACCTCCTCCTGTCTGTGGAGGACTTCAGCGGTGAGATCGAGGCAGGTGAAGAGTTGGAGAACATCGATGTCACCTTGGCGAGTGTATTTTTTGTCGATGTGGAGGAGGCAAGTTCGGGATAGCGGAACTCCGGCGCCGGTGAGTACCCAATGCTGCAGGGCGATGTCATCGAGATGATGTCCCTCGACACGGGTCGATGACATGACCTCATACATCTCCCATCCTTCCGCTCCTTTTCGGAGGATATCGACCTTGACCAGCACGTCGTCATGGGAGAAGGTCGCCTCATAGATGACCGGCGTCTCTTGCGCCATGGCCTCCCGCGTCCTGTCGATCTGCTCGGTGAGAGTTTGCCCCTCAAGGGGGATCGCAACGCCGCCCGGAAAGAGGTGCTGCGCCAGCAGACCGACATCGGTTCCGCTGTCGAGAACCGCCTGTCGGCCATTGTCCACCTTCTGCAAGTCGGGACGATGACGGGTGAGCCAGAAGGCTTTGTGGCATTGAAGGCCGCGGAGGTATTGGGATTTGCTGAGCATGTGCGATTCTTTCAAATAAACTGTTTAGATGATCCCAAAGCCCATTTATCCATAGCCCTTTCGTGGAACGCAATAATAGCTTTAAGCTTCTCCACTGTTGCAGGGAGGTTCACTATTCCATTTTCGGCAATTATCCATGAGCCCCCTTCAGCAACGGTCATATCCTTTCCGAGTCCAAACCGTTTAGGTTTTTTTAAATAGTCGAGTTCGGGGATTTTCTCATCCATCACGAGAGCTTTGTGCCATGCTGACCTAAACTTTCTTCGCATGTCTTTCTCTTTGACGGAGATTTTGAAGCATAGCTTGTCTTGAGCGAGTAGGATGTAGGCTCCTGCCAGGCTGTCGCCAAGTTCAATACCTTTGCCGCCGAACCAAAAACCCATGAAGCCACCGTTTTGATTTGGTACATATCCCCAATCGCCCATCCCAAGGTTTATTTTAATGGCAGTAAAGAGACCTTGCCAAGGGGACTTGTTCTTCTTCCATTGCTCTATATCGAGATGCTGGAAAGCATTTACTCTATCTTCAATGCCTCTTAGGCACGAGTGATAATCCGCAAGAATAGCATTTGAAATGCCATCATTTATGCCATCTTCGATAATGGATAGAAAATCGGATCTGCCGAATACCTTGTACCCCGCCTTATTAATCCTTGAGTAGTTTGACTGATCGAATGTTTTGAAATATATTTTTATCAAATCCGATTTATCAACTTTCTTCAATTTTGAGATATCACTTATATATCTTTCCAACTGTGATCCGTGTTCACTAGATGTGGTTTTGTCTTCAACTATTATGTAAGTGTTGTCATTTATTGTTATCAATATGTCCACATGCTTGACTTGCTTTTCAACTTTAATGCTTGTCAACTTATCAGGAAATGTTCTTTCATTCTTATTGTAAAACGACTTAATCATGTTTAGTCCGCACCTGTGAAGGGCAGGATCGACTTCAGAGTATGAAGGGTCGGCCCATGACGCCAACCATGCGATGATAGCATCTTGAGAAAGTTCACTTGTTGCAAAGGTAAAAATGTTCGGCTTTGTCAACACTTCTCTCCTCTTCATTCATCATCGGTTCAACTCAGTCCAAGTACTCATCACTCACAATACACCTCCGCCATCCCCTTCACCGTCTCCACCATCCACTCCCGCAATTCCGCGGGCTCCAGCACCTCCACCTGGGCTCCGAAACCGAGCAACCACCACCGCAGTTGAGGTGTATCCGCGACGATGGCTTCGACCAGCACCCGCCCGTTCTCCTGAGGGGTGATCTTCTGGCCGCCTGAGAGGCGGCTTTCGCGCAGATGTGCGGCCGCGCCCGTTGTGAAGAGTGCCTCGAGGGGGAGGGTCTTCCCGGGCTCCTGCGCGAAGCCGAGGGCGCCTTCGTCGATATAACGCTGCAGGTCGAATTCCGGAGGTCGGCGCACCTCCTTCTCAGACAACTCGGCAGATCTGAATCGATGGAGCGAATAGAGCCGGATGTCGATGTAGTCCCAGCAGGTCGCCACAAGGTAGACGACCGGATCGTTGAAGACCAGCCCGAGGGGGTTGATCTCCAAGAGAGATGAGGAATCTCTCCGTCGGCCGTAGGCGGCCGTGAATCTTCTGTTCGTGAAGAGCGCCTCGTAGACGACATCGATGACGAGCGGGTCGATCTCCGGGGGGATCAGAGGCTGCGTGCGCGGGACCACGCTGATCTTATCGGGCCAGGCGGCGAGTCCGCCTGAATCGAGCTCACTCAGGAGGGTGCGCGCCCGCTTCATGTTGGGAGAGAGGGCGTTCAGGCAGGAGTGGGGGAGGAGGCGGGAGAGGTGCCCCTCGACCATGCGGAAGGTGAGGGCGGCGCTCAGGTCCATTCCGGGGACGTCAAGCCCCTCGGCGTCCTTGCGCCATTTCCACCCCTGGGGCTTTTTGCCGTCGTACTCAAGGGGAAAGATGTTGGATAAATCGTGAAGATCGCGCTCGATGGTTCGGCGCGATACGGAAAGAGCCGGTGAAATATCGAGGAGGGTGCGGTGAATTTTTGCGACGTTGATCCGCCCGTTTCGGGGGATCATCCGCAGGATATGCCAGTTTCTCGTGATCGCTTTCATGTAGGCTGCCCTCCCAGTGTCCCGAGCCTATCAAGTGGATGCGACGAATCAGGTCGTTTAGAAAAACGAGTTCATATTTTAATGAAAATGAAGGATTAATGCAAACAATTGATGCCCCGGTTTCTATTCGACACGGTTTGTCGCGACCTCCTGACATGATGTCCTCATCACACAACGGGAGGCTGCGGATGTACGATCAGGAGAAATCGGTCATCATCGGCTATCTGCTCAATCTTTTGCAAATTCCCCACTGCAAGCCTGCGGTGGTTCATGAAATTTGCGAGTATCTTGAATCGGAGGAAAAGCTTCTCGACGAGGAGGCGGAGCGCTTCGGGGATGAGATGGACTCTCTGCTGCCGGAGGGCGAAGCCGGCAGACTCGCCCGGAAGGCTGCGGACGAAATCCGCATGTTCCTCGTGGCGCTTTTGCGCAAGCGCCGCCGCTCTTTTTCCCGCCTGGAGTCTGGACGGTTCGAGCGAAATCTCACCATGCTGTCGCAGCACCTCGGACTCGACACCATCGAGGGGAGCTTCCTCGGCCTTCTCGTCCGACATGGAGAATACGACGGTTTCAGCCGCTTTCTGAATGCGATCACCCGCGAACATCTTCCGGTCACGGAGACATGCGCCGCCTGCCTGGGGATCGATGTGGAGGGTCTCTCCAGACGTCTGGGGCCGACGGCGCGACTTCAGAGCCTGGGGATCGTCACGCCTGCTCGCCGCACCGGAATCGATCTGGACGACGCATACCAGGTTCTCGATACCGTCTGCAGAGCTCTCCTGCAGACCGACGGCCCCCTCGATGAGCTGCTCGACGGCATTCTCGGCAGGCCGTGTGAGCCCTCCCTGAGCTGGGACGATTTCGAGCACCTTGGAGATATGAGCGACAGAGTCGCTGCCTTCGTACGAAAGGCCGTCGGTGAAAAGCTGCCGGGGGTCAACATCCTTCTGTGGGGTTCACCGGGGACGGGCAAGACGGAGTTCTGCAAGACGTTGGCTTCCGAGCTCGGCGTGAGGCTCTTTTCGGTGGGGGAGCGGGGCGAGGCGGGGGAGGAGCCGGACCGGAAGGAGAGAATGGCCCTCTACAGGTTGTCCCAGAATCTGCTGCGCTATCAGCCCGATACCCTGCTGATGTTCGACGAAATGGACGATCTGTTTGCAGGCTCGGCACTCGCCAGGCTCTTCGGTATCCCAGCCAGCGGCTCCAAGGTTTTCATGAACCGGCTGTTGGAGAGCAATCCGACGCCGACCGTCTGGATCGTCAACGACGTCGGAATTCTCGATGAGGCCTTCCTGCGGCGAATGGCGCTTGCGGTCGAAATCAGAAATCCGCCGGCAAGCACGCGGGAGCGCGTCTGGAAGCGGGTCATGCAGAAGCATGCCCTCGATCTTCCGGATGAGGAGATGCGCCGTCTGGCCGACCTGAACATTCCGCCTGCGGTCGTGGACAGCGCCGCACGGTTCACCCGGCAGATCGGGGGATCGGCGGATGATTTTCAGTTCGCCGCCCGGGGGATCATCCGGGTCATGCGCGGCGGAAGACCGCTCCCCGAACCGGAGAAGGCTGAGGACTTCCTGCCCGAGCTCACCTGCCCTGATATCGATCTGGAACTGCTGACGGAGAGGCTGCTGCGCACGGATATCCGGGCGTTCTCGCTCTGCCTGTATGGCCCCCCGGGGACGGGCAAGTCGGCCTTCGTACGGCATCTCGCCGCAATCCTGCAAATGCCGATTCTGTTCAAACGCGCCTCGGATCTGATGGCCGCTTACGTGGGGGAGACGGAGAAGAGCATCGCCGATGCGTTCAGGGAAGCTGTGGAGAAAGAGGCGTTCCTGGTATTCGACGAGGCCGACTCCCTCCTCGGCGACCGCCGCTTCGCTGCCCGCAGCTGGGAGATCAGCCAGGTCAACGAGATGCTCACCTGGATGGAGCGCCATCCTTTCCCCTTCGCCTGCACGACCAACCTTCTCGATCGGCTAGACGAGGCTTCCCTTCGCCGTTTCACGTTCAAATGCCATTTCAATCACCTGAGAGACGAGCAACTCGGGACGGCATTCCGATACTTCTTCGGCAGCGAGGCTCCAAAGGAGATGCTCGGCGGGCTGAGCGGTCTGACGCCGGGGGATTTTTCCGTGGCGGCAAAAAAGGCCACGATTCTCGGAATGCATCAGGACCCTGCAATGTCGGTCGAGCTGTTGAGGCAGGAGCTGAAAATGAAAGAGCACCGGCCGACCAGGGCGATCGGTTTCACCAAACACTGAGATGAGGTAAGAGTATGAAGAGGCGGGAATTTATCACTCGGCTGGGGAGCGGCGCTCTCGGTGGTCTCATCGCCCCCCATCTGTTCACGCGGCTCCTGGTGCGAAGCTACGGCTTCACTCCGCCCACTTTTGATCATTTCGATGACCATGCTCGAATCACAGCCATAGGGGTCGGCCCCATGGGGGCGCAGATGACGCAGATCCTTGCGCGGAACGTCTCGGGGATCGCTTGCCATCATCTCACCTTTTCACAGGGTGCCGGGAATCCGGAAGAACTTCCCTCTGTACTTTCCGCCGCGCGCGGCAGCGATCTGCTCTTTCTCCTCAGCGGCCTCGAAGAGACTGCAGACGGAATCCTCCTCGAGGGGATAAGCGAGGCTGCCCGGGAGTGCGGGGTTCTGACCGTCGCTGTTCTCCCAGATATAGGCGATCGGAGGTCTGTTTCCCCCGAAGAAGCCGAAAGAGCTGCCCGATCCGTCGATTGCCTCATCGATGCGTCTGCGGCTTCGCTGTCGGCTCAGAATGAGTTTCTGGCCCATCCGAAAAACAGAGGTTCCCTCACCGGATATGCCATGCGGCACACCGTGGCGACGATCAGCAGGTTACTCATCCAGCGCGGCATCATCTGCATCGATTTTGCCGACATCGCTCACATCCTGCGATCGGGGAGCATCGGACGGCTGGGGACGGGAGTTGCGGCAGATCCGCTTCGGGGGTGGACCGCTGCGAGGATCGCCATGGAGAGATTGGCCGAAAAGGGGGCCTTAATGTCGGACGCAACAGGAGTTATTGCGTGCGTCCACGGGTCGTCAGACATGTCAATGGAGGACTTCGACGAGGCATCGAGGGCAATCCATGAGAAGGTCGATGAAGATGCATCGATCATCATCGGCATCGTCACGGAAGAGCACTTGGGAACCAACGTGAAGGTCTCGATATGGTCGGTAGAAAAGGAGACAGGCGAGGAGAAGTACGGATGAGCCGCAGCTCACCTCACACCGAACCGCGCCGCAAACTCTTCCACCACACCCCGAAGCCTATCGTCGAGCCTGGCGAGGGCCTGCTCCTTGATCGCTTCGGGGATTTCTCCATACCACGCTTCGGCGATCCCTCCGGCGATGCACGCCATGGTGTCGGCATCTCCGCCCAAAGATATGGCGTTTCGGATCGCGTCTTCGTAGCTCTGCGATTCCAAAAAGGCGATGATCGCCTGGGGGACGGAGCCCTGGCAGGAAACCTCGAAGCGGTATCCGGGGCGGATCTCGTGTAGCTTCGCGCTCAGATCGTATCCGAACTCCCTTTCGATGTGGTCTCTGATCTGCGCTTTCGTCCGCCCGCACCGACCCAGAAAAACCGCGGCAGCCGTCGCTTGAGCGCCGCGGATCCCTTCGGGGTGGTTGTGGGTGATCTCGGCGCTCTTTCGCGCCTCACGCATGACCTCTTCGAGCGTGCCGCAGGCGAAGCCGACGGGGGAGGCGCGCATGGCCGACCCGTTCCCCCAGCTGCTGTAGGGGGCGCGCCGCCGCTGCGTCGCCCAGCGCACGAAGCTGCCGCCGTAGCCGGCGTCGGGGTAGGCGTGAAAGTAGTCGTGGAAGAGATCGATATAGTCGCCGCCGCGAAGGAGTTTTTCGGCCACCGCGACGGTGAGGACCGTATCGTCGGTGAAGCGGCACTGCGGGGTGAAGAGGGGGAAATCCTTCGTCTTGGTGCCCGCCCATTCGTGGACCGAACCGATGATGTCGCCGGCGATGGAGCCGATCATGAGGTACTCCGAAATTCAGGTGGACAGGATGTAGGGCGTCGACGCCATTGACATCGTGCCCCCTTCTGATAGCAAAAAAGAGTGGACACCCTCATCGTGAGGGTTGCGGGTATTCGCTTTTTCAACTGTCGGGCGAAAGGAGCGAGAGCATGGATCTTCCCGAAACGACGGCCCGGGTGCCGATGAACAGCTCTGAAAAGATGAACCGGCGCATCCGCCAGGAGATGGAGATGCGCATCTGGTATTACACGCAAAATCCCCACAGGATCGACGAGCGCCTGCGCGAGCTCGACGAGGAGTGGGACATGGAGCGGACGCTGGAGACCAACGCCGCGTCGCTTGCGCTTTTCGGCACCGTCATGGGGATGCTCGGCGCCCGCAAGTTCCTCTTTCTGCCCGGTCTGGTCACTGGTTTCCTTCTGCAGCACGCCCTGCAGGGGTGGTGTCCGCCGGTCCCCCTCTTTCGCCGCATCGGGATACGAACCCAGGCGGAGATCGAAGCCGAGCGCTATGCCCTGAAGGCGCTTCGGGGCGATTTCAAACAGGCCTCCGAAGGGGGAGACGACGCCCAGCGCATCGAACGCACCCTTCGGGTCGTCGGGATGGAGCAGAGCGCCATGGAAGCCGAGGGGCAGCGGCTGCACTGACCCGTCAGGCCTTCGTCTTTTCCTGCGCCAGCGCTCTTCGCACCGCCTCGTCGTAAGGGGTGAGCTCCAGGGGGATGAGCTCTGTGATGCGGTGTTCGCGGCACACGACCTCGTTTCGCAGCCCTTCGATCAGAGGCATGGCGACCGAAGCCTTCACGGGGGTGACGAGTCCGACCCAGTAGGAGGAGAGCCGCGGGGTGAGCAGAGGCACGGGGATGTAGAGATTCACCTCTCCGGCGATCTTTGCGAAGCGCTCCATCATTTCGAGATACGAAAGGACCTCCGGGCCGCCGATATCGAAGGTGTCCCCGGCGGTCCTTTCGTCGTTGAGGACGCCGACGAGATAGCCGATGACGTCGTCGACGGCGATGGGCTGGCAACGGGTCTGAACCCATAAGGGGATGATCATGACCGGGAGGCGATGGACGAGCGAGCGGATGATCTCGAAGGAGGCGCCCCCGGCGCCGATGATGACGGCGGCGCGCAGCACCGTAGTGGCGAAGGGGGCCGACTGCAGGATGTCGCCGACCTCGGTGCGGCTGGCAAGATGCTCCGAGAGCCCCTCGCGTTCTCCCAGGCCCCCGAGGTAGACGACGCGGCGCACCCGGGCCGCCGTAGCGGCGGCGACGAAGTTGAGCGCCGCCTGCCGGTCCCTCTCGGCGAAGCCGGTGCGCCCACCCGCCATGGAGTGAACGAGATAGAAAACGGTATCGATCCCCTCCAGCGCGGCGGGCAGAGAGGCGGGCTCCAGAAGGTCGCCGATGACGACCTCGACCCCCGCAGAGAAACTGGAGGGGCGTCGCGTGAGGCAGCGAAGCCGAACGTGCGGCTGCGTGGACAAGGCCGCCGCGAGTCGTCGACCGATGAAGCCGGTGGCGCCGAGGATGAGAACGCGCTTGACGTCTTCCATGCCGATAAGTATAGACCCAAGACGACGATTCGGCACGGCTGCCGGGGACGGCGCTTCGACTTCGCCCTCAGCTCGACAGGTAGCGGCTCAGGCGCAGCAGAAGACCCTGTCGCGTGACGAGGGCGCCGCGGGGGCAGAGCTCCTGGCAGCAGAAGCATCCGATGCAGCGCGCGTAGTCGATGTGCAGATGCCTCCCCTCGACGCGCATGACGCGCGGCGGGCAGTGCTCGACGCACAGCCCGCACAGCTCGCACCGGGACATGTCGGCGACGGGGAAGGCGCTGAGCGACTTTTTGAGCGGCTCGCGCACGAAGGAGGGGAGCCCGAAGTGGATGTCGGTGTCCTTGGCTGGGCGGAACGATTTCGGGCGCAGCGCCTCGAGGTCGTCGCCGAGAAGCTCGACCTCATCGATGAGCGCTCCGGCGCGCCCGCTCTCCATGGCGACGCGCTGGGTCCAGACCTTGGCGGCACGCATCCCCAGCAGGCGGATCGCCGCGGCGTCGACCGCCAGCGGATCGGCTCCGGCCAGAAGGGCGCCGACGTGGACGGGGTCGCCGCTGCCGGGGCCGTTCCCCTCCATGGCGGTGACGGCGTCGACGAGGCTGAGCGCCGGGCGGATGTGCTCGGCCAGTTCGAGGAGCATCAGGGCGAAGATCGCCTTGTCCGAGCCGGCCTGGAGGTGCAGCCTCGGCTTTCGCATGCCGACCACGGCGCCGAAGAGATTCTTGACCGCGCACGTCAGCCCCATCATCTGATGGGTCTTGAGCTTGGGGAGGTTGATGACGACGTCGGCCTCGACGGCGTCGCAGGCGATCTCCAGTTCGTGAAAGGCGTTGCCGACGGGACGTATCCGCACCGATTCGGCAAAGGGGGCGAAGCGCGCCCCCGTCTCTTCGATCACCTGCAGGATGCCGCAGCGGGCGGCGACCTGGCGGGGGGCACCGACGCCCGGGGAGTCGCCCACCGAAACGATGCCGCCGGCCTGCTGCGCGAGGCGCACCACGGCGCGGACCACCTCCGGATGCGTCGTCACCGCTTTTTCGGGGGGCTTGCCGGCGAGCATGTTCGGCTTGATGAGCACCTTCTGCCCCGGGCGCACGAAGGCGCCCATCCCCCCGAGGTGAGACAGAAGCTCTTCGACGGCGCCTTCGACGCGCTCTCGCCGATAATCGGCGGCGGCGCGCACCGCGACCGTCGGCTTCACGCGCCGACGATCTGCAGATGCAGGCGGCGCTTGCGCGGCCCGTCGAACTCGCAGAAGTAGATCCCCTGCCACGTCCCCAGCAGCGGTTCGCCGTTCTCGACGAGGAGCGTCTGACTCGCGCCGACCAGGGTGCTTTTGATATGGGCCGCGCTGTTCCCCTCGGCGTGCCGGTAGCCGTCCTGCAGCGGGACGATCTTTCCCAGTCCGGCGAGGAGGTCGCGCGCCACGTCGGGGTCGGCGTTCTCGTTGATCGTCACCGCCGCGGTGGTGTGGGGGACGAACAGGACGGCCAGACCGGAGCGCACCCCCGAGGCGCGCACGGCGCGGCGGACCTCGTCGGTGAGCTCGATCAGCTCGGAGTGCTGCCGGCTTTGTATCTCGAAGGTGATCATGATCGTTGCTCCGTCAATTCTGCGGCGATGATCCGAATCGCCTCGGGGTGATAAAGGAGGCCGGCGTGCCCGATCCCCGCCAGCTCGACGTTCGTTGCCCCTTCCATGCGCCCGCTCTCGAACGGAATCACCAGGTTGTCGTGGCGACTGTAGATCGCCGTGAAGCGCACGTCGCGGGGGATGGGGGCATCGGCGATTTCCGTCAGGAGCCCCGACCCCGGGATGAGCTCCTTCCCCATGGGGCTGATGGCGAGGGGCGCCAGAAACGACCCGGCGTTGGGAGCGCCCAGCAGGATGCAGCGTCGAACCTTGTCGGCGCCGTCGCCGAGTTGGATGAAGCGGCGCGCCACCACCCCTCCCATCGAATGGCCGACCAGGTCGACGCGTTCGACCCCCAGGGCGATGCGCAATTCATCGATCTTTTGAGCCACCGCCTGCGTCGCTGTTTGAGGGTCGCGCCACATGGGCACGTTCATGGTGTAGACCGCGCGCACCCCGCGGCGCTTCAAGGCGCGCAGAATCCACCACCAGCAGGCCCGGTTGTAGAAGAGGCCGTGAAGAAGGAGGACCGGGGGGCGCGCGCTCTCGAGCGGCTCGCGGTGGCGTACCCGTTTCTGGGGCAGAAATCCGAGGGGGAAGGTCAGAAGGGTCAACGCATAATAGAGCGCTTCGGCCGAGACCAGGCGCGCCGCGAAGAGAAGGGAGGCGCGCTCGAGGCGCGTCTCCATCAGCGCCGGCTCGCGCCCCGCGTTCACCGCCCAGGCGAAGGCGAAGGTGATCAGGATGCCGCCGATGCTGGCGGCGACGAGGAGCGCAACGAAAAGGAAAAAGATGGACACGTCCGCCTCGAAGGGGGAAAATGCAGGGGCCGGAAAGATCTGTGAAGTATTGCACGGGCTTACGCAAGCGTCAACGTGGGGAGCGTGCAGGGCAAAGGAGAAGGGGTGAACGATCTGATCGACCGCTTTGACAGGCACCTTGGCCTGGAGCGTAACGTTTCGGAGCATACCCGGCGCGCCTATCGCCGGGATATCGAGGTGTTCGGCCGTTTTCTGGCTGAGGGGGCCGCCGGCGCCATCGAAAAGGTCGACCGCATCGTCCTTCGGCGCTATCTGGCCCTTTTGTACAAGAGCCACCGCAAATCGTCCATCGCCAGGAAGCTCTCAGCGCTGCGCACCTTCTTCGATTTTCTCGTGCGCGAAGGAGTCGTCGCCGTCAATCCGGGCGAGATGGTCGGCACCCCGCGGAAGGAGAGCTACCTGCCGAGCGTCCTCTCCGTCGACGAGGCGAGCGCCCTCGTCGAGAGGGCCGCCCGGGGCGATCTTCGCGAGCTGCGCGACCGGGCCATCCTCGAAACCCTCTATTCGTGCGGCCTTCGCGTGAGCGAGCTGACCGGGCTCGATGTGGGGCACCTCGACCTCGACGCGGCGCTGGTGCGCGTTCTGGGCAAGGGGCGCAAGGAGCGGATCGTCCCCGTCGGGCGCAAGGCGCGCGAAGCTCTTGAACAGTATCTTGCGGCGCGTACCGACCTGCATCCGGCCGATCCGCTTTTTCTCAATCACCGGGGGGGACGTCTCACCCCGCGCAGCGTCCAGCGCCATCTCAAGGAGCAGCTCCTGCGCGCGGGCGTTCTCAAGGACGCCACGCCCCATACCCTGCGCCACTCCTTCGCGACTCACCTCCTCGACGCCGGCGCCGATCTGCGCTCGATCCAGGAGCTTCTCGGACACGCCTCCTTGTCGACGACCCAGAAATACACCCAGGTCAGCGTCGACCAACTTATGGCCGTCTACGATCGCGCCCATCCGCGAAGCAGAAAAAAGACCGAATAGGTCATCAATTGGTCCTTGACAGATTCATCCTCCCATATAGAATTCAATGAAAATTTTTCTCAGGAGGATGTCCTATGTCTACGCTGCAGGTCGGCCAGCCGGCTCCCAACTTCACGATGGAAGGTGTCTCGGGCAAGGAGTTCAAGGAGTTCACCCTTGAGGACTACCGAGGAAGGTGGGTGGTTCTGTTCTTCTATCCGCTCGATTTCACCTTTGTCTGCCCCACCGAGATCATCGGCTTCAACGATCATTACGAGCAGTTCAAGAAGCTGAACGCCGAGGTGCTCGGCGCCAGCGTCGACTCGAAGTTTTCGCACCTCGCCTGGATCAGCAATGAGCTCGGCGACCTGCACTACCCTCTGCTGTCGGACATCACCAAGGATGTCGCCCGCCAGTACGGAATCCTCATCGAGGAGAAGGGGATCAGCCTTCGCGGCCTCTACATCATCGACCCCAACGGCATCCTGCGCTATGAGCTCGTCCACGATCTCGGCGTCGGCCGCAGTGTCGAGGAGACGCTGCGTGTGCTGGAAGCGCTGCAGACCGGAGAGCTCTGCCCCATCAACTGGAAGAAGGGCACCAAGACGCTCGGCAAGGGGTAGTCGGAAAGACAAGGCAAAGATAACGGATGAGAAAGGGCGGCCCCGCATGGGCCGCCCTTTTTTTACGCGAGATTCAGCACCCGGCCGTAAATTTGCTCGAGCTCGTCGGCTTCGACCTCGGGGCGGTAGAGATCGGGACGGGGGCGAGCGAGGCGGCGTCGAAGGGCCGGATCGGTGGCGAGGAGGCGGGCTCGCTGGAGAAGCTCTTCGGTGTCGCGGTAGAGAAATCCGTTCTGTGCGTCTTGAACGACGGCGGCGTTGCCGGCGATGTCCCGGGCGAGGATGGGGCGGCCCAGCACCGTCGCTTCTGTCAGGACGGTGCTGATCCCCTCACTCTCGGAGTGATTCAGGACAACGTCGGCCTCGCGCATCGCCGACGCGATCGCCGCGGGGGGGACGACGCCGAGATATCGCGCCCAGGGGCGCTGCGCCAGGGCGTCGAAGAAGCGCTGCGCGTATTGCGGATCAAGGACGGGGCCGCAGAAGGCGAGGGCCAGGGGGACGGCGTCGCCCAAAGGGTCGAGGTCGAGCAGAAGGTCGAGGTTTCTCTTGACCGGTCGAATCCCTGCGGGGTGAAGGAACAGGAGTGCGTCGTGGGGAAGATTCAGCTGCGCGCGGGGAGAAAAGGGCGCGTCGCCCAGGACGACCGCGGGGGGGAGATAGTGCAGGCGCCCGGCAAAGGGGGCCCCGCTCGCCAAGATTGCCTTGAAGGTGAGGGGGTTCTGGGTGATAACGGCTGCGGCGCGGCCCAGAACCTCTTCGATCACGGGGGCCTGGAGCGGATGCTTCATCCCTTGATGGATGTCGGTGCCGGTGAGGGTGACCGCCATCGGCACGGTGCGCGCCAGGGGCGCGTCGAGCCATGGCGCTCCCGAGCGGTAGGCGTGAAGCAGGTGGATGATGTCCGGGCGAAAGAGGGACGTCTCGCGATCGAGCTGCGAAGCCTCGCCGGTGTCGGCGACGTGGACGCGGTGACCGCGCCGGCGAAGCCCCTGCGCGTGGCGCGCGGCGGTCATGTGGTTGCCGGTGGCGAGGGGCTGGGCAGGAGTGACGATCAGGATGCGCACGGCACCTCTCTCCAAAAGGCGCCGGTCCCCCGGGGTGAGCGCGCGGCGCAGCGATCGGGATGAAAAAAGCCCCGCCGGAAATCCGGCGGGGCAAAGGATCGGCTCAAAGCCGGTATTACTCGCACAGGTCGATCTTGATGTCCCAGCTCTTGATCTTCATGGTGCCGTTGACAGCGAGGTTCTGCTGCATCTTGAAGGCGCGGTCGAAGAGCTGCGGCTCGTGACCGATCCCCTTGGCGAGGCACTCTTTGGTCGCCATTTCGAGGTAGTCCTTCAGGATCGGCTGGTACTCGGGATGCGCGCACTTCTCGATGATCACCTTCGCACGGTCTTTCGGCGCCAGACCGCGCAGGTCGGCCAGACCCTGCTCGGTGACGACGCAGTCGAGGTCGTGCTCGGTGTGGTCGATGTGCGGGGCCTTCGGAACGACGCAGGTGATCCCGTTCGGGTCCGTCTTGGAGGGACGGGTCGAGGGGGTGTGCATGATCTTCAGGAAGCCGTTGCGCAGGAAGTCGCCCGAGCCGCCAAGACCGTTGATCATGCGGGTGCCGCCGACCAGGGTGGAGTTGGCGTGCGCGTACATGTCGATCTCGACGGGGGTGTTCATGGCGATACACCCCAGACGGCGGATCGGCTCCGGCGCGTTGGAGATCGACAGGGGGCGCAGCGTGATCTTCGGCGCGTAGAAGTCGAACTTGTCGAAGAAGCGGGGGAAACCGGGGTTCTCCGAGAGCGACAAAGAGCAGGAGGAGGCCGAGTTGAGCTTGCCCGAGTCGAACAGGTCGAGCATCGTGTCCTGCAGAACCTCGGTGTAGACGCTCAGGTTCGAGAAGGGACCCTTCACCAGCCCGCCGACGACGGCGTTGGCGATGGAGCCGACACCCGACTGCAGGGGGAGGAGGTTCTCGGGGAGGCGCCCCTTCTTCACTTCGTGGGCGAAGAAGTCGAGGATGTGCGAAGCGATCGCTTCGGAGGTGTCGTCCATTTCGGTGAAGGCGCGACCTTTGTCGCGGCGCTTCGACTCGACGACGGCGATGATGCGGTCCGTGTCGCAGGGGACGGACAGGGTGCCGATGCGGTCATTGGCCCTGCTGATGAGGAAGGGGGCGCGGTGCGGGGGCTTTTGCGCCATCACGATGTCGTGCATCCCCTTGAAGGAGGGCTGTCCGGTGTTGACCTCGATGATGATCCGGTCGGAGACCATCATCAGCTCGGGGACGATGCCGCAGGAGGAGGTGAGGACGAGGCTGCCGTCTTCGAGGATCTCGGAGACCTCGATGATGGCCAGGTCGATGCGGCCGTTCTCGGTGTAGAAGCCGTAGCTGATGTCCTGGGCGAAGAGGCCGAGGTGCTTGTCACCCATGCGGATGCGCCCCTCGTTGATCCCCTTGGCGATGTTCTTGCCGGTCTGGTAAGGCCAGCGGCGGTCGATCATGTCGAGGGTCGCCCAGCGGTCTTCGGTCTCCGCGCCGACCGAGGCGCCGATGAAGAGGTTGAACTTCATCTTGCCCTGGAGATTGTTCTTCTCCACATGATCGGCCAGGGCGATGGGAACTTCCTTGGGGTAACCGGCGGGGGTGAAACCGGACCACCCGAGGTTCATGCCGGGCTTGAAGTACTGAATGGTGTCTTCAGCCTTCATGACCTTGCTGAGCAGGGCTTTGCGATGAACGCGACTTTCCAGTGTGCCGAATTCGGACATTTCTCTCTCCTCCTCTGAAATTATCGGTGACGCCCGGACAGTGCGTCCCGAAAGCAGGTGTGGAACGTGGAGTTAAAACAAGGTGCGATTGTGCCGGTGAACTCCGTCGTGGTCAAGTCCAATCTGAATCCGCAACGCGTCGGGTGCGTGTATGGTCTTAATACGGCAGTGAAATGGAAGTGTTTGGAAAAGTTTGAAATGGAAAGCGCCTCTTATGTTATAAGGCGCTCATCTTTATATAATGACGTAGACGACATGTCAAGAAAAAAAAGGTGTTCTATTGAGGGGGGTCCCCCTGCAGCGGCCGCCGCCGCGGGCACAAAAAAACCTCCACGCGGGAGGGTTTTTTGAAGGTGAATGGGATCTATCCACCTTGTTAGGGGGGCGCGGCTCACATGGCAAGGGTGTCTGGCGCCATGGACGGCGAAAAGCGTCCCTTGACATGGGAGTCGTGACCCCATGCGGAACAGGTACAGTGAGTTATCAGTCGAGTTTTCTCATCGAGCGGGTCGCCGCCCGGACGGAGCGGCTCTCGGGGTGGTCGCTGAAAATCGTTTCGAAGGCCTTGCGCGCCTCGTCTTTTCGCCCGACGTCGAGATAGGCGCGACCCAGATAGAGATAGGCCCGATCCCTGTCGTCGAATTCGTCGTACGTGCCGAAGAGCCCCTCGAGGCGTCGAATGGCGGCCTCGGGGTGCCCCGTGCGCTGGTAGAAGCGGCCGACGTAGAGCTCGTGCGCGGCGAGCGTGCGGCGCAGCTCGTCGACGCGCTCCGGAACCTCGGCGGCGTCGGGATGGTCGGGGAAGCGCCGGGCAAAGGTCTCGAAGGTCGTCAGCGCGTTTCGGGTCGCGGTCTGGTCCCGGTCCATGGAGAGGACCTGATGATGGTAGGAGACGCCGAGGGAATAGAGCACGTCGGCGGTCCGGGGATGGCGCGGATGCTGGACGAGAAAGTCCTCGAATGCGGCGGCCGCCTCGACGTATCGGCGCGATGCCAGGTAGGCCTCCGCGATTCTGAGCTCGGACAGCGCGGTAAGCTCCGCCGAGTAGAAGGCATCGCGCGACCGCTCCCAGGCCGTGATCGCGTCGGTGTAGCGCTCACTGGCGAAAAGCGTCTCCCCTTCGGCGAAATGTTCGTGGGCGCTCTTCTCGGGGGTGACGCGGGTGCCGCAGGCCGCGAGAAAAAAGCAAAGGATGAGCACGGCGAAGGTGAGGCGTTTCATGCAAGGATTCCCGTTCGGTGTGGAGTTTGTCCGCTGAAATTACGGGAAGCGTCGGTGTTTGTCAATGCCGAGCAGGGCAAAGCGATCGGCCGGTGCCTCAGGCCGAAGGCAAAAGGGCCGTGCGCAGCTTCTCCAGCGCCCCTTTTTCGAGCTGCCGCACCCGCTCGCGGCTGATGCCGTAGTCGTCGGCCAACTCCTGCAGGGTGCGGGGGGATTCGGCGAGAATGCGCTCCCGAACGATGTGGCGCTCCCGGTCGTTGAGCCTCAGAAGCGCCTCGCCGACGCGGCCGGAGAGAATCTCCTCCGACTCCGCCGTCAGCAGGAGCTCTTCCTGGTTCTGGCGTTCATCGGCGAGCGAATCGGCCAAACTGAGGTCCGCCCCCTCGATGATCTCTGCGTCAAGAGAGAGATCCCGTGCGCTCATGCGCAGCGCCATCTGCTCGACCTCGGCGTCCTCGACCCTGAGCTCCCGGGCGATCTCCTCGGCGTTCTCGCTCCCGGTGAGGCGCAGCACGGCGGCCCGCGCCTGATTGAGCTTGAAGAAGAGCTTCTTTTGCGTTTGCGTCGTGCCGATCTTGACCAGCGACCAACTGCGGATGATGAAGTTCTGGATGTAGGCCCGGATCCACCAGACCGCGTAGGAGATGAGGCGGATGCCGCGCTCGGGGTCGAATTTCTTGACCGCCATCATCAGCCCGATATTCCCTTCCTGGATCATGTCGAGCATGCGGATGCCGTAGGCCCGGTATTCCTGGGCGACCTTCACCACGAAGCGCAAATTGGCGCAGATCAGCTCGTGCGCCGCCTCGATGTCGCCGTTTTGCCGGTAGCGCATGGCGAGCGCGTGCTCCTGCTCGCGGCTGAGCAGCTCGAAGCGGTTGATCTGGGCCATGTAGTGGGCGAAGGTGTCGGTCGGCGCAGGCAGATGGATTGAGCTCATCGGAAGATCTCCCTTTTTGGCACTCGCAGGCTCTGAGTGCTAAAAAGGGTAGCAAAAAGGGGAGCCGATGACAAGGGGTTCGATGCGAACACGCCGGAATCAGGAGAGAAAGTCCTTGTCATCCGGGGTGTCTCCGAGTAAAAAGGGAGGATGCTGCCCAGGCGCCTCGTCACGCTGGAGAGCGTGCGGGTCGTTCATTTCGCCAAGGAGTGATTTCATGCTCAAACGCATCAAGGCCCTTCTGACCTCGGGACCCGCGGCCGAACCGCAGACCGAATACGAGCGGATCCAGGTCGCCACCGCCGCCCTGCTCCTGGAGATGGCCCACACCGATCGGGAATTTCACGAGATGGAGGCGATCATCATCCGCGACCTGCTGCAGCACAAGTTCGGTCTGTGCGAGGAGTCGACGGCCGAGCTGCTGCAGTTCGCCCAGCAGGAGAGGGAGTCGAGCCTCGATCTCTTCCATTTCGCCAAGGACATCAACGAGGGATTCACCCTGGAAGAGAAAGTCGAGGTGATGGAGGCGCTCTGGCGGGTGATCTATGCCGACGGCGTCCTCGACAAGTACGAAGATTACCTCATCCGCAAGCTGGCGACGCTGCTGCGGCTTTCGCACCGGCAGATGATCGATGCCAAAGTGAAGATCCTCGATGAAGTGCGCTCCCGCGGCTGAGGCGACCCTGCCCGAGCTGACGCGGGTCATCGCCTGGGGGCATCACTTCGTGCGCGAAGTCCTTCGCCCCGGCGACCATGCCGTCGATCTGACGGCGGGAAACGGCCACGACACCCTCGTCCTTTACCAATGTGTTGGAAGCTCGGGGCGCGTAACGGCCTTCGACATCCAGTCGCAGGCTCTGGAGCGTACCGCCGAACGCCTCGGCGCCGCCGGTGCGGCGGTGCACCGCCGGGAAGAGTGGGAAGAGGAGGGTGAGCGGCGGGAGGGGGTCGTTTTGGTGCGGGCGGATCACGCGCGGATCGAGAGCTTCTGCCGCGATCCTCTGCGTGCAGTGATCGCCAATCTCGGTTATCGTCCGGGGGGAGATCGGCGCCTTGTTACCCGGGCCGAGACGACGGTGGCCGCCCTCGATGCGGCCTTGCGACTGTTGATGCCGGGAGGTCGCCTGGCGGTGGTGGTCTATGTGGGGCATCCGGGGGGGAAGGACGAAGCCGGAGCGGTCGAGGGCCACTTCGACGCCCTGCCCGCCGGAAGTTTCCAAACACTGCGGCTCTCGGTGCCGAACCGTCCGAGCAGCCCCTATCTGTTGCTGGCGCACAAGAACGAAGCCTGAAGGGGGAGGCTCAGCCGCGCAGTTTCGCCTTGTATTCGTGCGCAGCGCTCAGGGGCGGTCGCAGAGCTCTTTGTGACAGCCTGCTCTTTTTGTTCTCCCGCGAGATGGCCAGGACCGCCATGAAGAGAACGCCGAGCACGAATCCTCCCCAGGCCGAAAAAAACAGCACCCAGTACATGATTTCCCTCCTTTTCCTCCACAGTCGCGACTCTCTGCAGATCTCTATATCATAAATCAATACTAATATTCAACAATTCTAATGTTGTTGGTTGACACTCATTCGCGGCCTGCTACGGTTTCTCTACCCAAAACCCAAGCATCAGGGGAGGACACAAAATGGCTGCGAAAATGCCGAAAGTATCGGACTGTTCCGTCAGTGAATGCGCTTACAACACCGACTCCGCCTGCCACGCTCTGGCCATCACCGTGGGCGACAGCCCCGACGATCCCACCTGTGACACCTACTTCGAATCGTCGGTACACGGCGGCGTGAAGGAGGAGATCGCGGGCGTCGGGGCATGCAAGGCGGCCGACTGTCAGTACAACAGCGAGTTCGAATGCAGCGCTCCGCAGATCCAGGTCGGTTACCGGGGGGACCAGGTCGACTGTCTGACCTTCGAGATGCGCTAGGCGCCCTGCGCGACGCCTGGACGCGACGAACGCATGTTTCGGTTCGGCGCCGGCACGGCTCTTCGTCGGCCGGCGCCGATGCGAAGCGGTTGCACGATGGATCGATCCGATGCTCTCGCTGGTCTGCAAGGAGCCGTCCGTGAACGAAAAACAGCGCAAGATGATGTTCGAGCTTTTCACCGGCACGATCATCTCCCAGGAGATCATCGTCCAGACGCTGCATCGCCGTGGTCTCATCCGCAAGGAAGAGGTGGTCGACCGCCTCGATTTCTTCATCGATTACTTCGAGGGGAAGGGGTCCGAGCAGATCGCCGTGCCGATGCGCTATCTGCGCAAAAACCTCTGCAAGCCGTTCCCCGGCGGCGGCGCCGAGTGCAAGGGGGAGGCGACGACGCGCTATCCCGAATGGTTTCAGGGCGTCATCCCCGGCGGAAGGGGGAGCGGGGGCTCGACGACGATGGCGGGGGAGTAACCGATGCTGGAGCTTGCGATCATCGCCTTGATCATCTCGATTTTCGCAGGGGGGATGGGGCTGAGCGGGCTGGCCCGCGGCGCGCGCACGGTGGCGCTGACGATCTTCGGCGTCTTTTTGGCCGTCGCGCTCTTCTTGTTTCTCCTCTTCGTGCTCGGCGTGCGCCTGCTGTCGTCGTAAAAGAGGGCGCGAGAGCCGTCCGTGGCGCCCCTCTCAGCCGACGCGGGGGGGAAGGAGGGCATCGATCCCTTCGAGGCCTTCGAGCGCGCCGCAGGGCAGGGAGATATGGGGCGCCGAGATCTGGGCCTCGCGCGGATTGATGCGGATGACCTTCGCGCCGTGGGCGCGCCCTAGGCGCTCGCCGAGAAGGCGGATCGTCGGGATGGCGCTGCCGGCCCCCATCTCGACCACAGCCAGGGGCGCGTCGCGATGCTCGGCCAGAAAGGCGTCGAAGTGCTCCTGCTGCCGGGTGCTGCGCCGCGCAATCCAGGCATAGTCGCCGAACATGAGGACGTTGGGGCGGGCGGTAGCGCCGCAGTGCAGGCACAGCGGCAGGCTCCTCGCGCGCATCGTCTCCAGATCGACGGCGATCTCCTCGCCGTTGTCCCAGATCGCCATGCAGCACGGCTTGGTGCACTGCAGATGGTGGATGGAGCCGTGGACCTCCAGGATGCGATCGGAGGCGAAGCCCGCCTTCTGGAACTGTCCGTCGACGTTGGAGGTGACGACGAAATAGTCGAGCCCCAGCGCCTCGCTCCAGTCCCGCAGCAAGCTAAAGCCCCGGTGGGGGACGGTCTGCCGGTAGAGGTTGGTGCGGTGCCCGTAAAAGCCCCATCCGAAGGAGGGGTCGCGTTCGAAATGCTCGGGGTTGGCGGCGCCGATGAAGTTGATCCCGAGGCGGCGATACATGGGATAGGCGCTCCAGAAACCGTGATCCCCGCGAAAGTCCGGAAGCCCCGAATCGACCCCCATCCCCGCACCGGCCGTCACCACCAGCGCCCGGGCGCTCTGAATCGCCTCGGCCGCTCTGCGCAACTCCTCCTTCAACTCGTTCATCTTCACCCTCCGGCTTGATGGTCCATTGTCGCCCGGCTTTCGGATTCTACCTCAAATCCCCACCGTCACCAGCACCGGTTGCAGCAGGCGCTGCGCCTCTTTGGGATCGATCTCCACCAGAAAGCCGCGCCGCCCGCCGTTGATGCAGATGCGCGGCAGCGCAAGGATCGTCTCTTCCATGTAGACCGGCATGGGGCGGCGGATCCCGAAGGGGGAGGTGCCGCCGACCTGGTATCCGGAGTGACGGTCGGCGACGGCTGTGGCGCAGGGGGAGACTGCCTTGACGCCGAGGGTTCGGGCGAGCTCTTTGGTGGAGACCTGCCTGTCGCCGTGCATCAGCACGACGAAGGGTTTTTTCGTCTCGTCCTCCATGACCAGGGTCTTGATCACGCAGTGCTCGTCGATGCCGAGCTCTCTGGCCGAGACGGCGGTTCCCCCTTTCTCCTCGTAGCCGTAGAAGCGGGGGATGAACTCGACCTTGTTCTGGCGAAGCATGCGCACGGCCTGGGTGACGGGTACTTTCGGATCGGGCATCGCAGGGCCTCTTCAGAACCAGGAAAAGACGAGCATCAAAAGGCTCAGAACGAGAACGCCCGCACTCGCGGCGCCGAGAACGTGAAACAAGGGGTCCGTCTTGCGCACCAGCGTGCCTCGGATGGGCAGGGCCAGCCCCAGCAGGAGGCCGCCGAAGGCGCCGCCGAGGTGCCCGGCGTTGTCCGCCCCGATCAGCAGACCGAAGATAAAGGCGAAGGCGGCCCACTGCAGCATGAAGTTGCGCCGCTGCACGGCGATCGTCCCCCCCATGCGGTGGTAGTAGGCGGCGGCGAAGCCGATAAGGCCGAACAGGGCGCCCGAGGCGCCGACGACGGGGGTGCCCGGATGCCAGAAGAGGCCGGCGAGGGTGCCGGTCAGGGCGGTCAGGGCGTAGAGAAAGACGTAGCGCGGCGCGCCGATCTCCCCCTCCACCAGCGGGCCGATGGTGTAGAGAACGACCATGTTGAAGCCCAGGTGGATCAACCCGCCGTGGGTGAAGGCGTAGGTGAAGCAGCGCCACCATTGGCCCTCCTGAAGGACGAGGGGCCAGAACTGCCCTCCCGAGTGGATCAGCAGCATCGTGTCGGGGCGCAGCAGGGTCCCCGTTCCGAGTCCGGCGGCGACCCCTTTGAGCACCATGACCGAGAAGAGGACGAGGTTGAGAAAGATGATCGTCCAGGTGACGACCGGGGGCCCCTGCCCGGGGTAGCGAAGCCCCTTGACGAGCTCTCTGGCGTTGCGCTCCCAGCGGCGCTTTTTCCACTCCCAACTGCTCAAGTGACAACCTCCTGTGGATGGATAGGATCCGGCGATGACATGCAGTGAAAGAATCATCCCATACGGCGGCCCAATGGGCAACCCTGTGATACGATACGATGATTCGAAGGGCGTGCTCTTCTCCGGGTGAGCGCCCCTTTCGGCCGTCACCATCGCACAACCGAAGGGGCTTTGTCACCGTCTTTCGCTTCCGGGCCCTCAAAGCCGAGACGAGTGCGTTTATCGATGGGAGCTCAACAAATTCAGCGACCTGCGCGCCCGATACCGTTTGACAACGGGCGATCCGTGTCGTACAAGCAAGGGACGGCCAAGGAGGCGGCGATGACGCTCTACAGAAACTATATCGGAGGCGAGTGGGTCGAGGGGGACGACGTCACCGCCAACATCAATCCGTCGGACCTCTCGGACGTCATCGGCGAGTACGCCCGGGCGACGAAAGACGACGCGGTCTCCGCCGTGGCGGCCGCCCGCGAAGCCTTCGCTTCGTGGCGGCGCAGCGGCATTCAGGAGCGCTTCGAAATCCTGGAGCGCATCGGCACCGAGATCCTGGCCCGCAAGGAGGAGCTCGGCCGCCTCCTCTCCCGCGAAGAGGGAAAGACCCTTTCCGAAGGGATCGCCGAGGCGACGCGGGCCGCGATGATCTTCAAGTTTTTCGCCGGCGAGGCGTTGCGCAGCGGCGGCGAGCGCCTGGCTTCGGTGCGTCCCGGCGTCGTCGTCGAGGTCAGCCGCGAGCCGCTCGGCGTCGTGGGCGTCGTTACGCCGTGGAACTTCCCCTTGGCCATCCCGGCGTGGAAGATCGCCCCCGCTCTGGCCTTCGGCAACTGCGTCGTCTTCAAACCGGCCACCCTCGTGCCGGGGTGCGCCTGGGCCCTCACCGAGATCGTTTCGCGCTGCGGACTCCCGGCGGGCGTCTTCAACCTCCTCATGGGGCCGGGCGGGACGACGGGCGACGTTCTCACGGGCACCGGGGGGGTCGATGCCGTCAGCTTTACCGGCTCGGACGCCGTCGGCACACAGATCGCCGTCAAGGCGGTGGCGACGGGGAAGAAGGTCCAGCTGGAGATGGGGGGGAAGAATCCCCTGGTCGTCCTCGACGACGCCGATCTCGAGGTGGCGGTGAACTGCGCGGTTCAGGGAGCGTTCTATTCGACGGGGCAGCGCTGCACCGCCTCGAGCCGCCTCATCGTCACCGCGGGCATTCACGACGCCTTTGTCGACGCGCTGCGCCGGCGCACCGAAGCGCTCCGCGTCGGTCATGCGCTCGACGACGGCACCGACATCGGGCCGGTCGTCAGCCGGGCGCAACTCGATCAAGACCTCGCGTACCTGAGGCTCGGCCGGGAAGAAGGGGCGCACCTGCTGTGCGGCGGCGAGTGCGTGGAGCGCGAAACCAGGGGATACTATCTTACTCCGGCCCTGTTCGCCGGGACGCACAACGCCATGCGCATCAACCGCGAGGAGATTTTCGGGCCCATCGCTTCGGTCATCCGCGTCGGCGATTTCGACGAGGCGACCGCCGTCGCCAACGATACTCCTTTCGGGCTGGTCTCCGGGGTCGTCACCCGCTCGCTGAAGTACGCCGAGGCGTTCAAACAGAGGGCCGCCGCCGGAATGGTGATGGTGAATCTGCCCACCGCCGGGGTCGACTATCACGTCCCCTTCGGGGGCACCAAGGGGTCGAGCTACGGCCCCAGGGAGCAGGGGCGCTGCGCGCGGGAATTTTATACGACGGTCAAGACCGCCTACACCCTGCCGTGACAACTCGGGCGTAAAGGATGAAGCGATGAAGATCGAGATCAGGCTCTTTGGCGTCTTTCGCATCGAGCGCTTCGAGCGCCAGGTGCGCGACTATCCCGAGGGGACGAGGGCCGAGGACGTCGTCGCCGATCTCGGGCTGCCGCAGCAGCTTCTGGGCGTCATCGTCGTCAACGGGGTTCACGCCACTGCCGAGTATCCGCTCAAAGAGGGCGACACCCTGACGCTTCTGCCGCTGCTCGACGGGGGGTAAGGCGCGATCTTCGCGGCGAACGCATTCTGTTTGGACATTTTTTGCGTACAGGAGGAAATCGATGAAGCTGAATACGGCAAATCCGGCGGCCGAGCCCCAGAAAATCCTCTACCGTCGGGCCGTCGTCGATCTGCGAAGCGGCGCCGTCGAGATGGCGGACGTCCCCTGCCGCAACCTCGAAGACGTCATCGGCGGCTTCGGCCGCACGTTTCAGGATCTGGCGGCGCGCACCATCACCGAGGCGTACTGCGACGAAAATCCGCTCATCGTCAACACCGGCCTTCTCACCGGAAGCACCGCCATGACGGGGATGCGCACCTATTTCTCGGGATACAGCCCCATCAAGTTGTCCAAAAAGGGGCTCCCCTCGGCCATGTGGTCGGCCGGAAGCGGCAAATTCGGCGCCAAGCTCAAGTGGACCGGTCTGGACGAGCTCGTCTTCGAAAACCGCTCCGAAAAGCCCGTCTACGCCCTGATCCGCGAAGGGGAGGACGGCCCCGTGGTGGAGCTCAAGGATGCGGCGCACCTGCGCGGACTGACCACCCACGACAAGATCATGGCCCTGCACAAGGAGTACCCCGACGCCCACTTCGCCGCCATCGGCCCGGCGGGCGAGAGCTGGGAGACGGTGACGATGGGGGCGGTGGCGCTGAGCACCGAAAACCAGCTTCGAAGCAAGGAGGACAAGTGCCGCTTCGCCGGGCGCGGCGGCATGGGGAGCCTCATGGGGTACAAAAACGTCTTGGCCCTGGTGGCCCAGAGCCGCGACAAGCTCAGGCCCCTCACCCCGGAGGTGAAGAAGGTCAATCACAACGTCATCCACGGCGGAGGGTCGCTGCGGCTGCAGCCGATCCGCCGCGGGGGCGGCGGAGGGACGTGGGCGGCCTACGACGTCATGCAGGCCTTTCACGCGGTGCCGATCGACAACTTCCGCCCGCAGGGCAACGCGCTGCCCGAGAAGCTCTTTCGCGAGAACGTGGAGAAGGAGTACTTCATCAAGTCCGAGGCGTGCTGGCGCTGCGGTATCACCTGCCACAACAACATCCACGAGCGCCGCCCCGACGGCAGCGCCGGAAAGTTCCTGGCCAAGTTCGACTACGAGCCGCTGAACCTTCTCGGCACCAATCTCGGCCTTCACGAGACCGCGCAGGCGGCGAAGCTGATCCACCTGGGGGACAACTACGGGATGGACGCCATCTCCCTCGGCGTCACCCTCTCCTACGTTCTGTCCTACAACGAGCGTCATCCCGACACCCCCCTGCTCAACGGCGCGCGCTTCGGCGACTTCGACAAGATCCGCGCCCTGGTCGAGAAGGCGGGCACCGGCCGCCTCCCCGAGATCGGACGCGGCGTGAAGCGCCTCTCGGAGCAGACCGGCGAGACGGCCAACGCCTACCACGTCAAAGGGCTCGAGCTGCCGGCCTATCTCCCCGAGACGAATCCGGGGTACGCCTGGGCCATCGCGGGCGGACACATGTCGATGGGGACCTACGGAGTGCTTATTCGTGAAGGAAAATCCGACCTGGAGTCGTGGGTGAAGGCGATCACGCAGGAGAAGCTGCAGATCGTCGGCTTCGACATGATCGGGCTGTGCAAGTTCTTCGACATCGCCAAGGGTATCTGTACAGAGATGGTGGTCGACTGTCTCAAGAGCGAGCTCGGACTCGAGGTGACGGCCGACGAGCTGCGCGCTGCCGTGCGCAGGGCTTTTCTGCGGGGGATGGCGCTGGAGCTGCGCCAGGGGTACGAAAAGGAGGAGTTTACCCTGCCGGCCGAGGTCTTCGACGACCCGAACCCCAACATCCAGCTGCCGCGCATCGCCACCCGCGAATTCTTCGGCGAGCTCTCGGATCGTGTCTGGGCGGTCTTCGAACCGGAGATGAAGGGCCTGCTGCCGTAGGGACGCAATTCACTGCACCCCGGTTTATGGGGTCGCGGCTCACATGACAAGGGTGTCTGGCGCCATGGACGGCGCCAGTCAAGCGGCCATGGACGGCGGAAAGCGTCCCTTGGCATGGGAGGTGGGACCCCATACTGAACAGTTACGGCGCCCCGAACGTCGGATCAGATCAGATTCCGCAGCCAGTTGAACGCCACGATCGTCCCCAGGGCCGATCCGATCGACGAGAAGAGAAAGACGAGCATGACCCGCGTCATGCGGTTGGCCCACCAGCCGCGCAGGGTCGCCATGTCCTCGCCGACGCGCTCCAGGTCGCGTACCGTCGGCGAGGCGACGCACGCCTGCACCAGGCCGGTGACGAATCCGGCGCCGACGGTGGGGTTGAGCGAGGTGAAGGGGGCCGCGACGAAGGCAGTGGCGACGGCCAGGGGGTGTCCGAAGGCGATGGCGGCGCCGAGGGAGGAGAGGATCCCGTTGGCCAGAACCCAGGCGAGGGCCGCGCCGGCGAACTGGCTGCGGTCGCCGAAATAGAACCCGATCACGAACAGGCCGATGACCACCGCCGGAATGACCCACGGCAGGGCGCGCGAGACGGGGGTTCGCTTCGGAATGGCACAAAGCTCGGAGATCCTCTCGTCGCGGATTTCGGTCTCGATGAGGCGCAGAATCCCCGGAATGTGGGCGGCGCCGACCACCGCCACGATCTTCTGCCCCGGCGCGCGGCGGATGTGATACGCCATGTACTCGTCGCGCTCGTCGACCAGGATCGTCTTCACCGACGGCAGCACCGCCCCCATCTCGTCGAGCATCGCCGAGAGGGTGTCGGTGCGGCGCAGGTCGGCCAGTTGCTTCTCGTCGAGCTTCTGTTTGTCGAACATCCCGGCGACGAGGGTCGCCACCATGTTCATCTTCTTCCACATCCCGGTCTTTCGCCAGGCGCGCAGCAGCGTCGTGCGGATGTCGCGGTCGACCAGATGCACCTCGCAGCCGCGGGCCTCTCCGATCTCGGCCGCCGCGGCCAGCTCGGCCCCCGGCTTGACCCCCGTCGACAGGCCCATCCGCTTCTGAAACGAGGCGAGGGCCAGGTTCGCCAGAAGAAAAGGCCCCTGCCCCTTTCGGATCACCTGAACCAGATTCAGCGACTGCCAGCGGTTTCCGTCCCTGAGGGCCTGATGGCGCTGGGGGTCGAGCTCCACGCAGACGGTGTCGGGCGCTTCGGTTTCGATGACGCGCCGCACCGTTTCGACCGAGTCGCGCGAGATGTGGGCCGTCCCCACGAGGATGATCTCCCTGTGGTCGAGGAGGACGCGCCGTATGTCCTGATTTTCGTCGTGAGTCATGAAGGATTCTTTCCGGATTTTCACCTCATCGTATCACAGCGACACGCTGAGGGAAAAACGAAGGTCTGCGCTCCCCCGTGGTATAATGGAAACGTGAAAACCGCTGTGAGCATAACAGGATGCGAAGAGAAAGGAGCCTATCGATGAAAGAAGATCGCTTCAGGTATCTTTGCGACAAATCCGAAGAAGGGCGCGAAGATGTCTTCGTCAATCATCCCGCCTCCGAGGAAGGAGGGGAGGTCATCGCCTGTGATGCCGATCACGAACAGTTGATCGTGAGAACGAGCGACGGGCAGGAAAAGAGCTGGGATTTTCGCGAATGCGAGGAGACCCTGAGCCGACGCGGCATATTCCCCTATCGTTGATCGATTGTCTCATTAAAAAAGGCGCCGGACGGCGCCTTTTTTAATGCTCTCCACACCTGCCGTGGATCGTTAGGCCACAAAGCGAGATGCCTAACAGGTGGGATGGCTTGTCTGCGCTTCAGGCGTCCCAATCGAGTTGGGCTGGCTCACCGCGCATCTGAAGCTGTCCCGGATGTATACAAGTTCCGCTTGGACGTTCTGACCTCACTTGCAGGGTAGAGAGCAATTCTCTATGTGGTTCAAGTATAAGGAAAGTGTCCCGGAGACACAAGGGGAAATTTCCCTTCGCCGTCGTTATCCGCAGACGCCGAAAAGCCTGGCCTTCTCCCACCGGACTTCGCAGGCGATGGAGCAGCAAAAGTAGTCGGTTCCGTTCAGGCGTCTGCGGATCATGCGCCTGCTGCTGCGTTTCATCCCGCAATGGGCACACTTCACAAGCTTCATTAGATCTCCTCATGATGATTTTTTGTTTCGGCCGAGATTCTAGCATATCGAACGGAGCCGGCAACCGACGGCCTGCACGGAATTTGATCTCGGACGCGGGTTTTTTAGGCAGAAGGCGCCCGTGCACAGACTCGGAGTGAGGTGCCAAGTGACTGCAATCGAAGGCAAAGTTCACTTGGGAGCGGCTGGCACGCCTTGTGCCCTGAGAGATGCTGCATGAACACGTTTCTTTCGGGGGAGAGCATGGCGTCTGCACAGATTGCGCGGCAGGACAAACTCCTCGATGCCTTGATCGATATCGGCCAGGAGTTGGCATCGACGGTCGAGCTCGAAGAGCTTCTGAACCGCATCCTTCGCGTATCGCGGGAGGTGTTTCGTTTCGAGAACGCCATCATCCGGCTTGTGGACGAGGAGGGCGGCCTGCTGCGAACGGTCGCCTCGTACGGCTATTGCGAAGAGGCGACGAGGCGGCTGATCCGAGTGGGGCAGGGGGTGATGGGGAAGGTCGCCGCCACCGGCGAGCCGGTCCTCATCGGCGACCTCGAAGCGCTCCCCGACTACGTTCGCGGGATTCACGGCGCCCGAAGCGAACTGGCGGTCCCGCTGGTCGCCAAGGAAAAGGTGATCGGCGTCTTCAACGTCGAGAGCCCGCGCCCGCAAGCCTTCGGTCCCCAGCATATCGCGCCGCTGATGACGCTCGGTTCCCAGGCCGCCATCGCCATCGAGAACGCACGCCTGTACGAGAACCTGCGCTCGGTTTCGGAGCGCTATCGGACCCTGCACGATTTCAACAGCCGCATCCTGCGCTCGGTCAACGTCGGGATCTACACCGTCGACGCCCGTCTGATCATCACGAGTTGGAACCGCAAGATGGAGGAGATGAGCGGCCTCGGCGAGGAGGCGGCCGTGGGGAGGAGCCTCTTCGCGCTCTTCCCCCTTCTGGAGCAGGAGGGGTTCGGCGAGCGCATCCGGCGCGTGCTGCGAAAAGGTGCGCCGGAGAAGGTGCGCCTGGCGCATCGCAACCTCAAAGGGGAGTTGCGTTTCCAGAAGCGGCGCCTCGCCCCCCTTCGCCAGGGGGACGAGACGACGGGGGTGGTCGTCATCGTCGAGGACATCACCGAGTTCAGGCGCCTCCTCGACCAGACGATCCAGTCCGAAAAGCTCGCCGAAGTCGGTCGGCTCTCGGCGGGGATCGCCCACGAGATCAACAACCCGCTGGCGGTGATCTCCTACGCCGCGCAGCTTCTTCTGCGCGAAGAGATCCCTCCGTTCCAGAAGGAGATTCTGGAGAGGATCGAGAGCGAGGCCGACCGGCTCAAATCCCTCACCGGAAGCCTGCTGAGCTTTTCGCAGCC
This sequence comes from Desulfuromonadales bacterium, assembly GCA_050485365.1. GTDB lineage: Bacteria > Desulfobacterota > Desulfuromonadia > Desulfuromonadales > JACZKF01 > JARFUG01. The sequence continues at coordinate 32,740 of JBJHBH010000010.1, forward strand.
CAAAGAGACGCTGCGGCGAGAAACCGATCTGAACGAGGTGCTGCGCGACGTGCTGCGCCTGGTGCGCTACGAGCTGAACCGCAACAACATCCGCATCGAGGAGGACTACGCCGATCTGCCGCTCGTCGCGGCCGACGACAACAAGCTCAAGCAGGTCTTCATCAACCTGATCATGAACGCCTCCCACGCGATGCAGGGGGGCGGAACCCTCACGGTGCGCACCAGCGCCGTCGCCGGCGGCGAGGCCGAGGTGGCCATCGCCGACAGCGGCCCCGGCATCCCGGCGCAGATCCGCTCGAGGATCTTCGATCCGTTCTTCACCACGAAGAAGGAGGGGGAGGGGACGGGGCTCGGCCTCTATATCTGCCGCAACATCGTCAACGAGCACGAGGGGCGGCTCGTGCTGGAGAGCGAGGAGGGGCAGGGATGCGTGTTCCGCATCCTGCTGCCGATCTGAGGGGTGCTTCGCAAACGATCATCTGTACGGCTGATCTGCCTCAATATTGTGCATGGCCGATCCGTCTAAGGTTCAAGCCGCTGTAATCACATGGAAAAAATCTTGGCACAGGGTGTGCTAAATAGAAGATGAACCACGACGGAGCCGCTCGGCGGCTCCCCAGACGACAGCATCGCTGAAGGACAACGAGGTCCGGAGGCGCTGAAGAGCAGGTACGGGCAAAGGCGCCCCATCTTCCCCCCGCGGGAAGGTCGGGCGCCTTTTATTTTGTTGCTCCACTTCTTGAGAAGGAGACGCACGGTATGAAGAAGATCGAATGCATCATCAAGCCCTTCAAGCTCGATGACGTCAAAAACGCCCTGAGCGAGCTCGGGGTCAACGGCATGACCGTCAGTGAAGTGCGCGGCTTCGGCCGGCAAAAGGGACACACCGAGCTCTACCGGGGGGCCGAGTACCAGATCGACTTCATCCCCAAGGTCAAAATCGAGCTGATCGTCGCCGCCGAGCGGGTCGCCGAGGTGGTGGCGGCGGTGCAGAAAGAGGCCTGCACCGGGCGCATCGGCGACGGCAAGATCTTTGTCACTCCCGTGGATCAATCGGTACGCATCCGCACCGGCGAGACCGGTGCCGACTCCATCTAAAAGAACAGCAACGGCAATCATCAAGGAGGTTATCCGATGAAACGACTCTTCACCCTCAGCGCGGCGGCGGTCCTGCTCGCCGTCCCCGCCCTGGCCTTCGCCGAGGAGGCCCCCATCACGGAGGTGGCCTACATCCTCAACACCTTCTCTTTTCTCATCAGCGGCGTCCTCGTCATGTGGATGGCCGCCGGCTTCTCGATGCTGGAGTCGGGGCTGGTGCGCTCGAAGAACGTCGCCACCATCTGCCTGAAGAACATCGCCCTCTACTCGATCGCAGGCGTGCTCTACTACGTGATCGGCTACAACCTGATGTACGCCGGCGTCGACGGCGGCTGGATCGGAAGCCTCGGACTCTGGGCGGCCGACGACGCGGCGGCTCTGGCGGGTGATTTCTCTGCCGAATTCTCGTCGGGTTCCGACTGGTTCTTCCAGATGGTCTTCGTGGCCACCGCCGCCTCCATCGTTTCGGGGACGGTGGCCGAGAGGATCAAACTGTGGCCCTTCCTCGCCTTCTGCGCCATTCTGACCGGCCTCATCTACCCGATCCAGGGCGCCTGGACGTGGGGGGGCGGCTGGCTCGACGAGATGGGCTTCGCCGACTACGCCGGTTCGACCATTGTGCATTCGGTCGGCGGCTGGGCGGCGCTCACCGGCGCCATCATCCTGGGCGCCCGTCGGGGGAAATACGGCCCCGGCGGACGGGTGAATCCGCTCCCCGGCTCGAACCTGCCGCTGGCCACCATCGGAACGTTCATCCTGTGGATGGGGTGGTTCGGCTTCAACGGCGGGTCGGTCCTCGCCCTCGGCTCGGCTGAGGCCGCCATCGAGATGGGGACGGTCTATCTCAATACCAACCTCGCCGCCGCGGGGGGACTCCTCGCCGCCATGGCGCTGCTGCAGATCCTCTACAAGAAGGTCGATCTGACCATGGCCCTGAACGGCGCCCTGGCGGGTCTGGTCAGCATCACCGCCGGCCCGGCCGCCCCCGCGCCGCTGGCGGCGATCCTCATCGGCGCGGTGGGCGGCATCCTCGTCGTCTTCGCCGTCCCCCTTTTCGACAAGCTCAAAATCGACGACGTCGTCGGCGCCCTCTCGGTGCACCTCGTGGCCGGCATCTGGGGGACTCTGGCGGTGCCCATCAGCGACGGCGACGCGAGCTTCGTGACGCAGCTGATCGGCGTGGTCGCCGTCGGGCTCTTCGTCATGGCCGCCAGCACCGTCGCCTGGCTCGCCCTGAAATACACCGTCGGCATCCGGGTCCCCGCCGAGGAAGAGGCGATGGGCGTCGACCGCACCGAGCTCGGCCTCGAAGCCTACCCCGACTTTCAGACGATCAATGTCGGCGGGGGTTCGGGCTTCGCCGCCGGTGCCGCCGCTTCAGCGGCCATGGCCGCGACCGTATCGAAACCGGTCAATCAGTCCTGACGTCTGAGAATCAATGTGCAATCGAGTGCCGGCCGGGCACCGTGTCCGGCCGGCCATATCCCTCACAAAAGGAGAACAGCAAGATGACGATGAAGAAGGTTTTTGCAGCACTGGTCGCCGTGGCGACTCTCGGGGCGGGCTTCGCTCCGGCCGCTCAGGCAGCCCCCGAAGTGGGCGGGGAAGCCTACGTGGGCGTCTTCGACAAATATCTCTGGAGGGGATTTGACCTGAGCGGCGGAAAACCGGTCGCGCAAGGGGGTGTCGATCTGAGCGCCAAAGGGTTCACCCTCAGCTTCTGGAGCAATCTGCAGCTCAGCACCTCCGAGGGGGAGGGGCTTTCGTCGGGGCAACTCACCGAGACCAACATCGTTCTCGACTATACGGCTGAATTCGGCGACCTTTTCTGGGCGGGCGTCGGAAACATCCTCTACGCCGTGGACGGCGCGCCCCACACCAACGAGCTCTACCTCGCCCTGGGCGCCGAGACCCTGCTGAATCCCGTCCTCACCGTCTATTACGACTGGGACGAGGCCGAATCGGACGGTCTCTTCTTCACCGCCGGGATCGGCCACACCCTCGATCTCCCCCACAACCTCGCCCTCAACCTGAGCGCCCTGGTCAGCTACAACCAGGCGAGCGATTACGGCGTGGGCGCCTATCGCGACTGGCACAACTATGAGCTGGGGGTCAGCCTCGACTACGCACTGAGCGATAATCTCGTCGTCACCCCGTCCCTTCTCTACTCCTCGGGGATCAGCTCCCCGGCCAAAGAGGCCATCGACTCCGAGCTCCTCGCCGGGATCAATCTGGCCTATATATTCTGATCTGTCGCCTTTTCGCCTCCTGCGACCCTGGCCGCCATCCCTTCTCGGGGGTGGCGGCAATTTTTTTCCGGGCCGTTCGGCCCGCAGAATCTGCTACCTTTGATGGAAAAGGACGATGAAACGACGCGAGGGGCAAAAGGAGGACGCAGATGCGATACGAAGAGCTCAGGGAGGCGCTGGAGGTCCTCTCGCTGCCGCACAGGGCGACGCTCAAGGAGATCAAGGACCGGCATCGGGAGTTGGTCAGGCGCTTTCATCCCGACGCCGGCGGCGCCGAAGGGGAACAGATCCGCAAGATCAACGAGGCCTATCGCCTCGTCTCGGACTACTGCCGCGACTATCGATACTCCTTCAGCCGGGAGGAGTTTCTGGAGCAGTCCCCCGAGGAGCGCCTGCGCGAACAGTTCGGTACCGATCCGATCTGGGGCGGCTGACAGGGGATCCTCGCGCTTCCTCAGTCGCGTGAAAGGGCGCTTTTGAGCAGACGGAGGACCTTGTCGATCTCCTCGCGCTTCGTCGCGCGGCCGAGGCTGAAGCGGATCGCCCCCATGCCCTCTTCGAGGGCGACCCCCATGGCGGCGAGGACCGGCGAGAGGGTCACCGATCCGGCGTGGCACGCCGATCCCGTCGATGCGGCGACTTCGGGGAGGCGCGACAGAATCTGCGCGCCGGTTCGGCCGACGAAGTTGACGTTGAGGGTGTTGGGGAGTCGCTCGGTTGGATGGCCGTTGAGGGTGACGCCGTCTGCGAAGGCCTCTTGCAGCCCTTGCCAGAAGAGATCGCGCAGCGCGCGCACCTGCGGCGCGTCGATCGCTCCGGAGGCCGTTTCACAGGCCGCACCGAGGGCCACCGACAGCAGGACGTTCTCCGTCCCTGCCCTGCGTCCCCCTTCGTGCCCCGCGCCGTGGATGAACGGCTCGATCGTCGTCCCCTCCCGGATGAAGAGGGCGCCGATCCCCTTGGGGGCGTAGAGCTTGTGTCCGGCGACCGACAGCAGATCGACCCCGAGCTCGTCGACCCGCGCCGGAATCTTCCCGACGCTTTGGGCGGCGTCGCTGTGAAAGAGGACACCCGCCTCACGGGCGACGGCGCCGATCTCGGCGATCGGCATAATGGCGCCGGTCTCGTTGTTGGCGTGCATCACCGTGATGAGGATCGTGCGCGGCGTGATCGCCCGGCGCACCTCGTCCGGATCGACCCGGCCGAAGCGGTCGACGGGGAGGACGGTCACCTTCGCGCCGATCTTCTCCAGCCATCGACAGGGATTGAGGGTCGCCGGGTGTTCCACCGCCGTGGTGATGATGTGGTCGCCGCGCTCCCGGTGGGCGAAGAAGACCCCCTTGATGGCGTGGTTGTTCGATTCGCTCCCCCCGCTGGTGAAGACGATCTCGGCGGGGCGGCAGCCAAGAAGCTCGGTGACCTGCCGGCGCGCCCCATCCACCGCCTCCTTGGCCGGCGCTCCGGCCCAGTGGCCGCTCGAAGGGTTGCCGAAGTGCTCGCTCAAGAAGGGGCGCATCGCCTCGACGGCCTCCGGGGCGATGGGGGTGCTGGCGTTGTAGTCGAGATAGATCCTGCAGGTCATCGGCTCACCTCCTAGTGCCATTGTGCCCTCTTCGGGCGACTGTCATCGTGACGGCAAGTATAACCTTCCGTGAGCTCGCGAACGACGAAAAAGCGGGCACCCTGTCTGTCGGGACGTTCCGCCCCGGCCGTGTTCGACAAAGGCCGCATCTTTCCGTAGAATGGATGATCGCCCATTTTGCTCCCGGGTCGCAGGGGGCGCTTCAGACCACCGGTAGAGGAGATCTTGACCGAGACGGACAATCATCGTATTTTGCACCCCCTTGCCGACGGAGCGAGCGTCGAGGCGGTCTACTACGGCAGCGAAACGCTGTGCATCTCGACCCAGGTCGGCTGCGCCATCAGATGCCCCTTCTGCGCTTCGGGGGCTGCGGGTCTGGTGCGCAACCTGTCGCTGCAGGAGATGATCGATCAGGTCGCCCGCGCAGAGGCTGCGGGGCACTGCGTGCAGCGCATCACCCTGTCGGGGATCGGGGAGCCGCTGCACAACGCCGAGGCGGTGCGCTCCTTTTTGCGATGGGGGCAAGGGCGAGGGATGCCGGTGTCCCTGACCACCACGGGAGCGCCTTTGGCGCTTCTGGAGGATTTTCTGCATCTGCCTCACAACGGACTGATGCTCTCGGTTCATGCGGGGACTCCGGGCGTCCATCGCCGCCTCGTGCCGCGCGGTCCTGATTTCGAAGGGATCTGGGCGCGGCTCGCCGCAACGTGGCCCCGGCTGCCCCGGCGCCGTCGGCGCAAACTCGGGATCAATTACCTGCCGGCGGCGGGAGTGAACGACTCGGACGCCGAGATCGCCGCGCTGACGCGGCGGCTGCGCCCCTTTCCCGAAGTGACGCTGCATTTGCTGGTGCTGAATCCCGTGGCTGGCTCCCCCTTCACCGCCCCCGATCCCATCCGAGTGGCGCAGATTCACGCCGCCCTGGCGCAAAGCGGCATCAACGTACGTCGATCGAACCGCTGGCGGCAGCGCTCCGAAGGGGGGTGCGGCACGCTCGTCGCGAAGAAGGAGAGGCAATGAAAGACATCATTCTGGAGGCCGCGCGCGCAGGGGGGAAGATCCTGATGCGCAAATTCGGCCGCGTCGATACCATCGAACACAAGGGGGAGGTCGACCTCGTCACCGAGGCGGACCGGGAGGCGGAGGCGGCCATCGTCGCATCGCTGCGTCGTGTCTTCCCTCTTCACGACGTGCTCGCTGAAGAGTCCGACTACGGCCACAGCACCTCGCGCTACCGCTGGATCATCGATCCTCTCGACGGGACGACCAACTATGCCCACGGTCTGCCCTGGTTCGCCGTCTCCATCGCGCTGGAGGTCGAAGGGACGATCACCCACGGCGCTGTCTTCCATCCGGCCCACGATGAGTTTTTCTACGCCGAGAAGGGGGAGGGGGCGTGGCTCAACGACATTCCCTTGCGGGTCTCCAACATCGCCCGCCTCGACAGGGGACTTATCGCCACCGGCTTCCCCTACGACCGAAAAACCAGCGCGGTCAACAATCTCGATCATTTTGCCCGGTTCCAGCAGTGCGCGCAGGCGTGCCGCCGCGCCGGCGCGGCGAGCCTCGATCTGGCCAATACGGCGGCCGGCAGGTTGGACGGGTGCTGGGAGATGAAGCTCAAGCCGTGGGATGTCGCCGCCGGAAAGATCCTCGTCGAGGAGGCGGGTGGCCGCATCACCGATTTCGACGGCAACCCCTTCGACATCTACAATAAGGAGTGCCTCGCCAGCAACGGCTTTATCCACGACGAGATGATCGCGCTTCTGCGCCAAGGTCTTCGGCCGGATGCCGAAGACGACGACGGGCGGGGGTGAAGCGCGCGCCGATCTCTATTTTTGCTCCGTGAGCGGCGCGGCGCTGTGCTATAGTTTATATGCAACCTTTTCCTGCCCGATTTCGTGACCGTGTGTGCGTCCAGTAGCGGCGCGAAAGCGGGCCGCAACTGCCATAAGGAGGTATCATGGCCGAGTTGAACAACCGGGAAGAAATGGAAAACGTAAGCCGCATCGACATCGAACGCCTGGACGAATCGCTGGACATCATGGAACGCCATGCAGGTGCCATGGCCGAATCCGAGGAGGCCATCAACGAATCGCTGCGCAAGTGGGATCGCGAGTACAAAAACGAGCGCTTCCACAGCGTCCCCAAACCACGAAAACACACCCGCTGACCAACTCTCGCCCACGGCCCCTCTTCGGAGGGGCTTTTTTGCGTCCTGCGCACGCGTGCACCGGGCGGATTCTCCCGCACGTCCTGACTTTCCGGGTGAGCCGGAAGGATTAAAGCGACGAGATTGGTCTTGCCTCCTTTGACGATAGGTGTTAAACTTTTTTAAATTTACGGGTTGCCAGCCACGCTGGGGAAAGGGGAATGAATGACTGAACCGGGCAAGACCAAATTTCAAGTCGATCTGCGCCGTTTTCTGCGCGAAACCGACGAGGACAGGGATCTGACGCGGGTGATCTGCGAGATCGCCGACGCGTCGAAATATATCGTCAATTCGATCCGAACCGGGGATCTCGGGGTCGCCGGTACCTCCAATCTCTACGGCGAGCAGCAGTTGGCGCTCGATGTCCTGTCGGACCGCATCATCCGAAAGCGCATGCTCCACTCCGGCGTCATCGCCAATCTCGCTTCGGAAGAAACGGACGAGATCGTCCACATGGATCCCGAATGCGAGGAGAAATATTCGGTCGCCTACGATCCGCTGGACGGGTCGTCCCTCGTCGACGTCAACCTCGCCGTCGGCACCATCGTGTCGATCTACAAGGGCTCCAACCTGATGCAGCCCGGACGCAACCAGGTGGCGGCCATGTACATCCTTTACGGCCCACGCACCACCCTCGTCCTCTCCACCGGCAAGGGAGTCCACGAATTCTCCATGAACCAGCTCATGGAGTACACGATGACCCGGGAGAATATCCGGATGGAATCGTCCGGCAAGATTTACTCCCCGGGCGGCCAGCGCAACCTCTACACACCCGGAACCGAGAACTTCGTGCGATTCATGGAGGAGAAGGGGGCCAAGCTGCGCTACAGCGGCGGATTCGTCCCCGATATCAATCAGATCTTGATGAAAGGCAAGGGGATCTTCCTCTACCCTCATCTGCAGAACGCGCCGCAGGGCAAGCTGCGCCTGCTGTATGAGCTCAACCCCATGGCGTTTCTCATCGAGCAGGCCGGAGGGGCCGCCTCGACGGGCCGACAGCGCATTCTTGATATCGAGCCCAAGCGCATCGACGACTGCGCCCCGGTTTTCATCGGTTGCCGCGAAGACGTCGCGAAGGCCGAGGAGCTGCTGCGGGCCGAGAAGGCGCCGATGGCTGCTGTGGGCAAAGGGTGATCCGCCGCGGCGAAATGGCCCCGCCGAAAGCTTGACAATGAACGACAAAAAGCCCGGGAGGCTTCGCGCCTCCCGGGCTTTTTGTCGTTGCGATACGGCGGATCTGCGTATTACTTGAGCAGTTCCTTGACCTTGTCGTAGCCCATGTTGTAGGCCTTCTTGTTGAGCTCGAGGAAGGCTTCGGGAACACGGGCGAGGACGGCTTTCTCACCGGCTTCGCGGCTGACGACGTCGGTCAGGGCGACCATGGCGCCCAGGGCGACGACGTTGCCGACGATCTCGCGGCCGATCTCTTCCTTGGCGGTACGGATGATGGGGAACTTGTAGGTCTTGAAGTCCCCCTGGGGCTCGCGCTTGACGAAGTCGGAGTCGAGGAGCAGAACGCCCCCCTTCTTGATGCCGACGGCGTACTTGTCGGCGGACTCCTGGGTCATGGCGAGGCAGGCGTCGACGACGGTCGCCTTGGGGTAGTCGATGGGGCCGTCGGCGATGATGACCTCGGATTTGGAGGCGCCGCCGCGGGCCTCGGGGCCGTAGCTCTGGGACTGGACGGCGTGCTTGCCTTCGATGATCGAGGCCGCTTCGGCCAGGATGATTCCGGCGGTGATCAGACCCTGACCACCAGCACCGGAGAAACGGATTTCGGTACGTTTTGCCATTGCTCGTTTCCTCCTCTCGGTGATCAGACCGCCTGGCCCTGGGCCTTGGCGATGACTTTGGCGTACTGTTCGCAGTACTCGGGCTTGTCCTCTTTGTACAGAACGCCGGTGAGAATCTTGCCCTCAAGCTGCTCTGCGGTCATCTTCGAAGCGGCCGCCACAGGGACGGCGACTTCCTTGAGGCGCTTCATCATGTCGACGACGCTGCGGAACTTGTTGCGGCGTCCGTAGGTGGTGGGGCAGTCGTCGAGAACCTCGATGACCGACATCCCTTTGTGTTTGATCCCTTCGGCGATCAGCTTGTCGATCTGGGTGGCGTGGAAGGCGGTGGTACGTGCAACGAAGGTGGCACCGGCGCCGATGGCCAGCTTGCTGATGTCGAAGATCGGGTCGGGGTTGCCGTACACCGTGGTGGAGGCCTTGTCCCCGGTGGGGGTGCAGGGGGAGAACTGGCCGCCGGTCATCCCGTAGATGAAGTTGTTGAAGATGACGTAGGTCATGTCGATGTTGCGGCGGCAGGCGTGGATGAAGTGGTTGCCGCCGATGGCGGTCCCGTCGCCGTCGCCGCCCATGACGATGACGGTCATTTCGGGCTTGGCCATCTTCACGCCGGTGGCGAACGCGGCCGCGCGGCCGTGAGCGGTGTGAAGGGTGCAGTAATCCATGTAGCCGGGCAGGCGGCTGGCGCAGCCGATACCCGAGACGATGGCGGTGTTGTTCTTATCGAGGCCGCAGGTGTCCATCGCCCGGATAAGACCCTTCATTGCGATACCGTGGCCGCAGCCGGGGCACCAGATGTGGGGCAGTTTCCCGGGGCGGATCGATTTTTCGTAATCGTAAGCCATTGTTACCGAACCTCCTTGACTTTGTCCATGATCTGGCCGGGATTGATCGGCTCACCGTCCACCCGGAAGACACCGGCGATGGTGCAAGCACCCTTGGCGACGCGATCGACTTCGTGAACCATCTGCCCAAGGTTCATCTCCGCAACGACGATGGCCTTGGCCTGCTGGGCCAGGGCGGCGACGCGCTTCTCGGGGAAGGGCCACAGGGTGATGGGGCGGAAAAGACCTGCCTTGATCCCTTCTTTGCGCAGTTCGTTGACGGCATAACGGGCGCTGCGGGCGATGGAGCCGTAGGCGAAGATGATGACGTCGGCGTCCTCGGTCATGTACTCTTCGTTCAGCTCGATATCGGCGCGGGCGGCGTCGTTTTCGACCTTGCGGATCTGGCGACGCTGCTCGTCGTCGACGAGCTCGGCCTTGGTGGTGGGGAAGCCGTCCTGGGCCTTGTTCAGGCCGGTGACGTGAAAGCGGTACTCGGAGCCGAAGGCGGCGAGCGGAGGAACGTCACCGAAGGAGGTGTCGTAAGGCTTGTACTGCTCGGGCGCGACGGTCGGCTTGGCGCGGTCGATGACTTCGAGCTCGCCCGGCTCGGGGAACTCGATGCGCTCGCGCATGTGACCGACGATTTCGTCGTAGAGAACCTGCACCGGCATGCGGTACTTCTCGGCGAGATTGAAGGCGCGCACCGTCTCGGAGAAGATCTCCTGGCAGGAGGAGGGCGCCAGGGCAATGGCGGCGTGGTCGCCGTGGGTGCCCCAGCGGGCCTGCTGGACGTCCGACTGACCGGGGCCGGTCGGCATGCCGGTGGAGGGGCCGCCGCGCATGACGTTGACGATGACGCAGGGAACCTCGGCGATGCAGGCATAGCCGATGAGCTCCTGCTTCAGCGAGACGCCGGGGCCGGAGGTCGCGGTGATCGACTTGGCGCCGGTCAGGGACGCACCGATCACCGAAGCCATAGCCGCGATTTCATCTTCCATCTGAATGAATTTTCCACCCACTTTGGGAAGCTCTACGGAGAGAACTTCAGCCACTTCGGTGGAAGGAGTAATAGGGTAGCCTCCGAAGAACTGAGCCCCTGCATAGACGGCAGCATGTGCACAGACTTCGTTCCCCTGCAGCAGAGCAACTTTCTTAGCCACTTGAACGACCTCCTCTGGGATTATTCCGAATGGACCTTGATGGCGAAGTCAGGACACCGCAGTTCACACTGCATGCACTTGATGCAGGCCTCGGGCTTGACAACCTGGACGACAAAGGTCTCCATCTCCAGCACTTTGGTGGGACAGAACTCGACGCAGATGCTGCATCCCTTGCAGTATCGCTCGATGACCTCGATGCGCGGCGTGGAACCTTTCTTCTGGACAGCTTCGTTTGAACTGCTCATTTCCCCTAGTTCTCCTCTTTGCGTGGATTCCGTTTGGGACGGGTGAAAAAAACTCTTTTATGGTAACTCAACCGGGAAAAATTTACCAGAAATTATTTGCCGATTTCAAGCTGTTTTTCTGGCGAGACAGTGTTTTGTTCCCGAATGAAGATAGAAAAGAAGGGCAATGTCGCCATTGCCCTTCTTTCATCCTCGATCAGGCGATCCGACGATCAGAGGTTCAGGCTGTCGACGAGCCCTTTGACCGCTGCGACGGACTTGTCCATCATCGCCTGCTCCTCGGCGTCGAGCTCGAATTCGATGATCTGCTCGATGCCGTTGGCGCCCAGAACGCAGGGAACGCCGACGTAGTATCCGTTGACGCCGAACTCACCCTGCAGGAAGGCGCAGGTGGGAAGAACGCGCTTCTGGTCCTTGAGGATCGATTCGGCCATGGCGATGGCGGAAGAGGCGGGGGAGTAGAAAGCGCTGCCGGTCTTGAGCAGGGCGACGACTTCGCCGCCGGCGCCGCGGGTGCGTTTGACCATGGCTTCCATGACTTCCTTGGCCTTGGCCTTATCCTTGTACTTGCGCTCGAGAAGCTCCATGACGGGGATGCCGTTGACGCTGGCGTAGCGCACCAGGGGCACCATGTCGTCGCCGTGGCCGCCGAGGGTCATGGCGTTGACGTCCTTGACGGAGACGCCGAGCTCCCAGGCGATGAAAGACTGGAAGCGGGCCGAGTCGAGAACGCCTGCCTGGCCGATGACGCGGTTGTAGGGGAAGCCGGTGACCTTCTGGCACAGGGTGACCATGGCGTCGAGGGGGTTGGAGATGACGATGACGAAGGAGTCGGGGGCGTACTGCTTTATCCCCTCGGCCACCTGGGTCATGATCTTCGAGTTGACCTCGATCAGGTCGTCGCGGCTCATGCCGGGCTTGCGGGGCAGACCTGCGGTGACGATGACGACGTTGGCCCCTTCAATGTCCTTGTAGTCGTTGGTCCCTTTGAGCTCGACGTCGAAACCGTCCACGGGGGAGGCTTCGGCGATGTCGAGGCACTTGCCCTGGGGGAGCCCTTCGACGATGTCGAAAAGGACGACATCACCGAGCTCGCGCAATGCGCAGAGCTGGGCGAGAACGCCGCCGATCTGTCCACCACCAATCAGAGCGATTTTCGGTCTGGCCATGAGTTTCCTCCTTGAGATGAATAGGTGTGTTTCGGTCTGAAACCGACCGGCAGACCGTCCCCTCGCGAGGGCGGCCTGCCGGTCTTGTTTCGGCTTGTTAAGCGATGGAATCGATGATGGCGTTGAGCGTCGCGCTGGGGCGCATCTCCTTGGCAGCCTTCGCCGGGTCGGGGCGGAAGTACCCGCCGACGTCGGCAGCGCGGCCCTGCGCGGCGAGGAGTTCCTGGTCGATCTTGGCTTCATTCTCGGTCAGCGCCTTGGCCACCGGGGCGAAGCGCGCCTTGAGCTCGGCGTCCTTGTCCTGGGCGGCGAGCGCCTGCGCCCAGTAGAGGGTCAGGTAGAAGGTGCTGCCGCGGTTGTCGATTTCATTCACCTTGCGGCTGGGGAGCTTGCCGTTCTCGAGGTACTTGCCGATGGCCTGGTCGAGGGTCTCGGCGAGCACCTTGGCCTTGGCGTTTTTGTAGTTCTCGGCGACGAGCTCCAGCGAGGGGACGAGGGCGCAGTATTCGCCGAGCGAATCCCAGCGGATGTGACCTTCCTTGAGGAACTGCTGCACGTGCTTGGGGGCCGAACCTCCGGCACCGGTCTCGAAGAGGCCGCCGCCCGCCAGCAGAGGAACGATGGAGAGCATGCGGGCGCTGGTGCCGAGCTCGAGGATCGGGAAGAGGTCGGTGAGGTAGTCGCGAAGGACGTTGCCGGTCACGGAGATGGTGTCGAGCCCTTTGCGGATGCGCTCGCAGCTGAACTTCATGGCGTCGACCGGCTTCATGATGCGGATGTCGAGGCCCGTGGTGTCATGGTCCTTCAGATAGCCATTGACCTTCTTGATGAGCTGGGCGTCGTGGCCGCGCTCTTCGTTGAGCCAGAAGACCGCCGGGGAACCGGATGCCTTGGCGCGGTTGACGGCCAGCTTCACCCAGTCGCGAATGGCGATGTCCTTGGTCTGGCAGGCGCGGAAGAGGTCGCCGGCCTTCACCTTCTGCTCGAGCAGAACGGCGCCCGAGGCATCGACGACGCGGATGGTGCCGTTGGCCGGGGCGGTGAAGGTCTTGTCGTGGGAGCCGTACTCCTCGGCTTTCTGGGCCATCAGCCCGACATTGGAGACGCTCCCCATGGTGGCGGGATTGTACTGGCCGTTTTTCTGGCAGTCCTCGATCATCGCCTGGTACATCGTCGCATAGCAGCGATCGGGGATCATGGCGATGGTGTCCTGCAGCTCGTCGTTGAGGTTCCACATGCGGCCGCCGTCGCGAACGACGTTGGGCATGGAGGCGTCGACGATGACGTCGTTGGGGACGTGCAGGTTGGTGATCCCTTTGCGCGAGTCGACCATGGCCAGAGCCGGGCCGCTCTTGTAGCAGGCGTTGATGTCGGCCTCGATCTGGGCCTTCTTGTCGGCCGGAAGGCGATCGAGCTTCTCCAGAACGTCGGCCAGCCCGTAGTTGGGGTTGGCGCCGATCTCCTTGAGGTCCGCAGCATGCTTTTCAAGGGCGTCCTTGAAGAAGACCGAGACGCAGTGCCCGAAAAGGATCGGGTCGGAGATCTTCATCATCGTCGCCTTGAGGTGCAGCGATAGAAGAACTCCCTTTTTCTTGGCTTCCTCGATCGTCTCGGCGTAGAAGGTGCGCAGAGCGGCGATGTCCATGTGGGTCGAGTCGAGGACCTCACCCGCCTGCAGGGGAAGCTTGGCCTTGAGGACGGTGGTCTGGCCGTTCTCGCCGACGAACTCGATCTTCGCCTCGGTGGCCTTCTCGAGGGTGACGGAGGTCTCGTTCTCGAAGAAGTCCCCGCCCGACATGTGGGCGACGCGGCACTGGGAGACCTCGGGCCAAGCCTGCATCATCCGGTGAGGATTCTTCTGGGCGAAGGCCTTGACGGAGGCCGCGGCGCGGCGGTCGGAGTTCCCTTCGCGCAGCACGGGGTTGACGGCGCTGCCGAGGACCTTTGCGTAACGCTCCTGGATCTGCTTCTCTTCGTCGGTCTTGGGCTCTTCGGGGTAGCTGGGAACGTTGTACCCCTGGGACTGCAGTTCCTTGATGGCGGCCTGCAGCTGGGGGATGGAGGCGCTGATGTTGGGCAGCTTGATGATGTTGGCTTCGGCGGTCTTGACGAGCTCGCCGAGCTCGGCCAGATGATCGGCAATGCGCTGATCTTCCCGGAGTCGATCGGGGAAGGCGGAGATGATGCGGCCCGAAAGGGAGATATCGCGCGTCTCTACCTCGATGCCGGTTCCCTTGGTGAACGCCTGAATGGCGGGCAGCAGCGCATAGGTCGCCAGAGCCGGCGCCTCATCGATTTCGCTCCAGATGATCTTTGCGGTCTTCGTCGTCATGTATCTCTCCTTGGATTTGATACCGGCATCGCCAGAGGGTTAATGAGCGGTTTTTTAGATGCCATGAGAAATGTGTATACAGTATACAAAGGGGTTAGAGGGTGTCAAGGAAAAAGATGGGGGCCCGAAGCGGCGGGCAAACGCCGTTTCCGGAGGGTGCTAGCGGGCGGTGTGGGCGGAGGGGGCGGACTGGCCAGCGGCGGGGAAAACGTCGGAACTGCGCGCTCTTCTGCGGATCTCTTGGAGCTCCTCCGGCGCCGTTGCGCGCGGTACGACGAGGGTCTGGCCGGGATAGATCCGGCGGGGGTCGCGGATCTGGTCGCGGTTGGCCTGATAGAGCAGGGGCCACAACAGGGCGTCGCCGTAGATCTCTTCGAGGGCGGCGATGGAGATCAGCGAATCGTTGTCTTTGACGGTATAGCGACTGGGCGGATCGGGCTTGTGCGGGGCGGCCGTCTGCGGTTTTTGCGGCTGCGGGGCGGGGGGAGCGGTTGCGGTCCGGGGAGGGGGAGGGACGGCTCTGGGCGTCGCCGCGGGGAGGCGGGCCGTCGGAGCTGCCGCGGCAGCGGCGGCAGCAGCGGCCCGCTCTGCGGCGAGACGCTCCTTCTCCTGGCCGGCGAGGCGCATGGCGTCGCGGGCCTGTTCCTCGGCCACGGGGAGGATCTTTCGGGCCTCGGCGTAGTCTTTCTCCCGAATGAGGGCCTCGCCTCGGCGAAGCGATTCGAGGGCGGCGCGATATGCCTCGGGGGTGAGCGAAGGGGCGCCGGCGTGATGTGCCTGCGTCAGGGCCGTGCGGGCCGACTGCAGCTCGTCGCGCGGCGCAGAGGCGCACGCGGCGAGAAGGAGTATCAGGGCGATCAGTAAAAATCTCAGCATGACGCTCGGCGTGGCTGCGTCGTGGGGGATCCCCCGGGGGGGTGACAGCGGCGGGGGGCCCAAGAACGGCCCAAAGGGGGGGACAATAAATAGCTAGGACACGAAAACAGAGAGAGAGCA
>JBJHBH010000010.1:48412-64193 GCA_050485365.1 Desulfuromonadales bacterium
CTGGGCGTCCTGGCCCTGCGCCGGGCGAGCCGGCGTCGGTCGGGCGTGGGTCTGGTGGCGGGCGGCCGGGAGCTCAGCAGCGCCAGGGGAGGGGCGGGCGGGGGCTCCGGGGGGGTCCCGCCGGGGGGGGGTGCGGCGCGGTGCCGCCACGACGAAGGCACGAAGGGGGATCACTCTATTTCGGTCGAACGGCTACGCGGATGGAGAGCTCGCGCAGCTGCTTTTCGTCGACGACGCCCGGCGCTTCGGACATGAGGCAGGTCGCCTTTTGGGTCTTGGGGAAGGCGATGACGTCGCGGATCGAGTCGGAGCCGGTCAGGATCATCGTCAGCCGATCGAGACCGAAGGCAATGCCGCCGTGGGGGGGGGCGCCGAACTCCAGGGCGTCGAGAAGAAACCCGAACTTCTCTCGCGCCTCCTCTTCGCCGATCCCCATCAGGTCGAACATCTTGCTCTGAACGGCCTGGTCGTGGATACGGATACTGCCGCCGCCGATCTCCGAGCCGTTCAGCACCAGGTCGTACGCCTTGGCGCGCGCCTTGCCGGGGTCGGTGTCGAGCAGCGCAACGTCCTCGTCCATGGGGGCGGTGAAGGGGTGGTGGACCGCCACGTGCCGGCGCGTCTCGCCGTCCCACTCGAGCAGGGGAAAGTCGGTGACCCAGACGAACCGGAAGTCGTCCTTGCGGGTGAGGCCGAGTCTGTTGCCCAGGTGCACGCGAAGCCGTCCCAACGATTCGTTGGCGACGCGGAATGTGTCGGCGGCGAAGAGCAGGAGGTCTCCCGGCTCGGCGCCGAGGGCCTGATCGATCTGCGCCATCGTCTCGGCGTCGAAGAATTTGGCGATGGGCGACTGCCACCCTTCGGCGGTCACCTTGACGTAGGCGAGCCCCTTGGCGCCGTAGATCCGCACGAAGTCGGTGAGATCGTCCATCTCCTTGCGCGAGAAGGTCGCGCACCCCTTGGCGTTCATCGCCTTGACCAGGCCGTCCCCCTGCAGGGCGTCGGTGAAGACCTTGAAGCCGCACCCGTCGACGATGGCGGAGATGTCTTTCAGCTCCAGGCCGAAGCGCAGGTCGGGGTTGTCGACGCCGAAGCGCTCCATCGCCTCGGCGTAGGTCATGCGCTGCATCGGCAGCGAAATCTCGACGCCGAGCGTTTCGCTGAAGACCTTGGCGATCATCCCCTCCATCACGGCGAGCACGTCGTCGCGGCTGACGAAGCTCATCTCGCAGTCGATCTGGGTGAACTCGGGCTGGCGGTCGGCGCGCAGATCCTCGTCGCGAAAGCACTTGACGATCTGGCAGTAGCGGTCGAAGCCCGAGACCATCAGCAGCTGCTTGAAGAGCTGGGGCGACTGGGGCAGGGCGTAGAAGGTGCCGGGGTTGACGCGGCTCGGCACCAGATAGTCGCGCGCCCCCTCGGGGGTGCTCTTGGTCAGCACGGGCGTTTCGATCTCGAGAAAGCCCTGGGCGTCGAGATAGGTGCGCACGGTGCGCGCCACGCGGTGGCGCAGCATGAGGTTTTGCTGCAGAGCCGGACGGCGCAGATCGAGAAAGCGGTGCTTGAGTCGGATGTTCTCGGCCACCTCGCCGAACTCGTCGATCATGAAGGGCGGGGTTTTGGCGGTGTTCAGGATACGCAGCTCGCGCACCTCGACTTCGACCTCGCCCGTCGCCATGCGGGAGTTGACGGTCCCTTCGGGGCGCGCCGAGACGGTGCCGCGTGCGGCGACGACGAACTCGTTGCGTACCCGATCGGCCTTGGCGTGGGCCTCGGGGTCTCGATCCGGGTCGAGGGCGAGCTGAACGATCCCTTCGCGGTCGCGAAGATCGATGAAGATGAGACCGCCGTGGTCGCGGCGGCGCATGACCCACCCCATCAGGCAGACCTCCCGGCCGATGTCGGCGGCGGTGAGGTGTCCGCAGTAATGAGTCCGTTTCCAGTCACCCAGGATGTCGTTCAAGGTAGAATGTCCTCCGCAAAGATATTGTTACGCCCATGGGGCAAAAGAAGAAATTATAGGGACCGCCCGTGTCGCCCGTCAAGGGGGATGGCGCCGGCTCAGCCCAGAAGGGAGACGAGACTCTCTTCCAGGCCGGCGAGGGGGAGCTCTTTTTGCGCGGCCTGGTCCATGTCGCGCACCACGGCGACGCCGCGGGCGAGCTCGTCCTCGCCGATGATGACGGTGAAGCGGGCCTGCAGTTTCCCGGCCCGGCGCATCTGGGCCTTGAGGCTCTTGCCTTCGAAGTCGCTCTCGGCCTGAATCCCCCGCCTCTGCAGCGCGCACATCAGGCCAAAGGTGAGGCTCGCGCCGTCGTTGCCGAGGGCGGCGAAGAAGAAATCGGGGCGCGGCGCGGCGACGCGGTCGTCGGCCTTGAGAAGGACGAGGCGCTCGACCCCCATGGCGAAGCCGATGCCGGGCAGGGCCGGCCCCCCCAGGCTCTTGATCAGGCCGTCGTATCGGCCCCCGGCGGCGACGGCGTTCTGCGATCCGAGCTTACCGGTCACCACCTCGAAGGTCGTCTTGGTGTAGTAGTCCAGACCGCGCACCATGCGGGGATTCAGAGCGAAGGGGGTCCCCAGGGCGCGCAGGTGCTCCTGCACGCGACCGAAGTGCTCGCCGCAACCCGCGCAGAGGCTCTCCATCATGGCGGGCGCCCCTTGCGTGGCCTCCCGACAGCCGGGGACCTTGCAGTCGAGGCTGCGCAGGGGATTGGTGTCGTGACGGCGCCGGCAGTCCTCGCACAGGCTCTCGAGGCGCTCCCGCAAAAAGGCGTGAAGCTGTGCGCGGTAGGCGGGGCGGCACTCGGGGCATCCCAGAGAGTTGAGCTGAAGCTCCAGCTCGTCGAGGCCGATCTCGTTGAAGTAGTGCGAGAGCATGGCGAGGATCTGCGCGTCGATGCGCGGATCGTCCACCCCGATCGCCTCGGCGCCGATCTGATGAAACTGGCGGTAGCGCCCTTTTTGCGGACGCTCGTAGCGAAACATCGGCCCCAGGTAGTAGAGCTTGGCCACCGGGTCCTGGGCGTACATCTTGTGCTCGATGAAGGCGCGCATCACCGAGGCCGTCCCTTCCGGGCGCAGCGTGATGGAGTTGTCGCTCTTGTCGCGAAAGGTGTACATCTCCTTCTCGACGATGTCGGTCGCCTCGCCGATGGAGCGGCAGAAGAGATCGGTCTTCTCCACCGCCGGGGTGCGGATCTCGGAAAAACCGTAGGTGCGAAAGACCCGCCGGGCCGTCTCTTCGAGGAACTGCCAGGTCTCGATCTCTCCCGGCACGATGTCGTTCATCCCTTTAATGCCCGTGATGCTCACTCTATCTTTACCTCGTTGTGGAGTTTCGAAAATTCGTAACTGTTCAGCGTGGGGTCCCAACTCCCATGCCAAGGGACGCTTTTCGCCGTCCATGGCCGCTTACTGGCGCCGCCCATGGCGCCAGACACCTTTGTCATGGGAGCCGCGACCCCACACAAGGTGAACAGACATCCGAAACGGATGCCTTAGGGCAGCCCCTCGACCTCGCGGGGTCGCTCCAGGTCCCGGGGCCCCCGCGAGACGTTTCGGTAGCGCTTGCCCAGGTACATCGCGCGGTCGGCGATGTCGATGATCTCGTCCTTGCAGCGCGAATCTTCCGGAAAGCAGGCATAGCCAACCGTCGCGGTGAGGCGGACCTCGAGGCTCTGGCCCGTCAGAAAGACGTGCTGCTCGATGGCCTTGCGGATGCGCTCGGCGACAGACGCCGCACCGCGCGAATCGGTCTCGACCAGCAGCGCCGTGAACTCGTCGCCGCCGTAGCGAAACAGAAGGTCGACATCGCGCACCGAACGGCGCAGCACCTCGCCGACCTCGCGCAGCGCGGCGCTTCCGGCAAGGTGGCCGTAGGTGTCGTTGACGAGCTTGAAGCGGTCCAGGTCGATGAAGATCAGGCAGAAGGAGAGGCCGTAGCGCTCCGTGCGCCTCGCCTCGCGGCTGAGGATCGTCTGCAGGTAACGGTAGTTGTGCAGGCCGGTGAGGTCGTCGACGTGGATCAGCTCGCACGTCCCCTGGTAGATGCAGGCGTTGTGAAAGCCCAAAGCGGTCTGCTCGGCCAGAAAGAGCAGAGATTCGTGAGGAAAGCAGGGAGCTCGGCCCGCCTCGTTGATCAGGACGATCCCCCCCTTGAGCTCGCTTTGGTTGAACAGGGGGAAGAGCCATGCCCCGCGCAGGTCGGCGGGGGCGCTTTCGACGGCGCCGATCTGCGATGCGCTCAGAACCGCGCCGGCCGAACGATCGTTGAAAAACCCCAGGAGCACTTCGGCCAGCGCGCTCGCTTCGTCTTCCTGCAGACCCTTGAGGGCGGGGATGCGGCCGATCCGTCCTCCGGCGTCGAGCAAAAAGGCGAAGCCGCGCCCCTCGGCGCTCTCCTGCAGCAGCAGCTCGAGGGAGCGGGGGAGCAAACGATCGATCTCGAGCAGGGACGCCAGGTGCTGCCCCTGTTGGAAGAGGCGGATCTGGCTTTTGAGATGGGAATTTTCGTTGAGGAGTCGTCTTTGCTCCAGGCAGGTGTGGACGGTGTGGCGCAGCTGCTCGGGCTGGAAGGGCTTGACGAGATAGTCGCGGGCGCCGGCTTTCAGGGCCTGCACCGCCGTTTCGATGGTGCCGTGGCCGGTGACGACGATCACCTCCGGGGCGTTCTCGATCAGGCGCACCCGGCGAAGCAATTCGAGTCCGCTCATCCCCGGCATGACCATATCCGTCAGCAGAAGGTCGACGCCGCCCTCGTCCACCCTTTTCAGGGCCTCTTCTGCCGAAACGACGGTCTCGACGCGATACCCGCAGGTTCCGAGAAGGTCTGCATAGAAGCGACGAAAAAAGGGCTCGTCGTCCACAATCAGAATGGTATTGGTCATCCGCCGCTCCCAATGGTAATTCCCAAAGCTAGCAAAGCCCGGCCGAGAGTGTCAACGGAAAATCCCGCGCTGCCAGCGCGCGCTGCGCCATCCCTCCTGCATGGCGCGAAAGCGCACCGTCCCGTCGACGTTGGTGCTGTACATCGGCAGGCCGCGTAAGCGCATCGCCTCCTTCACTTCGGCGTGGGGCAGACGATAGACGTTGGCGAACCCCGCCGAGGCGAAGCCGATGTGCGGTTCCAAATGGTCGAGCAGAAGGTGCGGCTCCGAGCCACGGCTGCCGTGATGGGGGAGCTTCAGCAGCGTCACCGGTCCCGGCGGCGCCTCTGCGGCGATGAGCTCTCTCACCCCGGCCGACTCCAGATCTCCGGTCAGAAGGACGCCGTTCCCCCCTTGGCGCGCATAGAGCACCAGTGAAGTGTCGTTGAGCAGCCCGTCTTCGAAGGGGGCGTAGAGCGCCAGGGCGTCCTCGCCTTCCTCGAAGATGTACCATCCAGGGGAGAAGATGATCGTCGTTACGCCGCTTCGCGCGATCGCCGCGCGCAGCTCGGGGTTGAGCTCCTCTACGGGGGCCCCCGACCAGAAGGCGCGCACGGGGAAGTGATCCAGAACATAGACCAGACCCTTGCTGTGGTCGGGGTGATCGTGGGTCAGGATGACCGCTTCGAGAGAGCGTACCCCGAAGCGCCCCAGAGCCGGCGCGACGAGGCGCTCTCCGGTGTCGAAGCGCGATCCGTAGAGGCCGCCGCCGTCGATGAGATAGTGGCGCCCGTCGCGAAGCGACAGCAGGGTGGCGTCCCCCTGCCCCACGCTCAGGGCTGTGACGGTCAGCGTGCGGGGGGACGGGGAGGGGAGAAGGATCAGCAGCAGCGAAACCGCCGCGATCGTCGCGCGCACAGGGAAGCGGGTGCGCGTCGCCGGAAGCAGGAGCGCCAGAACGAGGGTGGCGGCGCCGGCGACCTCGGCCAAAGTGGGGTGATAGCGCCAGCCAGTGAGGCCCGGTGCGGAGACGGCGAGCTCCACGACGCCGAGGACGAACTGCAGAATCGCCGCGCAGGCGCGAAAGAGCAGATGGGCACCTTCGGCGAACCAGGGGGAGAGGAGCGCCCCCGCGAGCCCCAGAGGAACGCAGAGAAAGCCGATGAGCGGAACCGCCAGCATGTTCGTCAGCAGACCGGCCGGGGCGACGAGGCTGAAATGCAGCAGCACGAAGGGGGCCGTCGCGACGGTGGCGGCCAGCGTCGTCATCATCAATTGCGCAGGGCGAAGGATAACGGCGGGCAGGTGCTCGATTGGGCGGCTCCAGCGCGGCACCAGCACGACGATGCCGAGAACCCCGGCGAAGGAGAGCTGGAACGACGCCTCGAACAGGGCGAGGGGGTGCGCCAGCAGGACGATGAAAGCGACGGCCGTCAGGAGCTTCAACGCGGGGGTATGCCGCCCGACCAGAAAAAGCAGGGCCGTCGCGGCGGCGGCCAGAAACGCGCGCAGGGTAGGAAAGGCGCTCCCGCTCAGCAGCAGATAGACGAGCAGGGGGGCGATGAGAGTCGGCGGCAGAAATCTCGCCGGGGGCGACAGGAGCAGGAGCCTCTCCGATCGGATATAGAAGAAGCGGGCGGCGCTGAAGAAGAAGAGGGCGACGAGCCCCAGATGAAGCCCCGAGATGGAGAAGAGGTGGGAGACCCCTCCGCGGGCCAGCACGGTGCGCTGCTCGGGCGAGATCCCGCCTTTGTCGCCGATGACCAGCGCCCGCACCAGCGGGGCTGAGGCCGGATCGAGGGCGTCGTCGATGGTGCGGGCGATGCTTCGCCGCCAGCGCTCGATTGAAGGCCCGCGCCCCTGCTCCGGCGCGAAGGGGGCGATGTCGCGCATGTGCTGGACGAAGGCGGTGGCGTGGATGTCGCGTGCGGCGAGAAAGCGCGGAAAGTCGAACTCCCCCGGCGTACCGAAGAGTCTCGGCGTCCTCAATCGCGAGCGAAAACGGATCGTCTCGCCGGGGAGAAAATGCGGCTCTCCTTCCCTCACCGTCAGGCGCACCGTACCGCGAACCACGGCCGCCTCCCCCCGGCGGGAAATCGACTCGACCGCCACGTCGATGTTCCAGGCCTCTTCGGGGCGCGAGGCGATCGACAGCACCCGTCCTTGGACGGCCAAAATGTCTTCGGAAGCGAGGGCCGCCACGTGAGCGCCTCCGGCGGGAGGAGCCTCCTGCAGGGCGCCCAGGCAAAAGCCCGACGAGACGAAAAAGACGGCGGCGATGAGCGCAGCGCCCCGCGAGGAGCGAAGAGCAAGCCACAACACGGCGCTCAAAAAGGGGAGAGAAAGAAGCGGAGCGGACCAGGGGAGGTAGGCGCTGAGGGCGATCCCCGTCGCAAAGGCGCCGAGGATGAAAGGGAGGCCCGTCAGGTGCAATCCGCCCGCGGGGCGAGACGCCCTGCGGTGTTCAGGCGGATCGTCGCTTTGACGCCCTTGTGTCGAGATCGGTGAAAAGACCATTCGCTGCTCCCCCCTGCAGGAATCGCCGAGAGGGTAGCACAGCGCGGCGCCTTTGGGAAGAAAGAGGGCGGCGTGACGATGTGCTCGGCGATGATGCGCCCTGCGCCGACCGAGCGGGACGATCGTCGACCTTGTCCCCAGTGTCGTCGCAGCGCCCGGAACTGCGAGGGAGGACGTGGACGACCGCGAGGTAGAGAAAGCAAAGGAGCATGGCGATATCGAACATGGAATCCTCTCTTGACCGCCGTTTCGCACGGCCCATGGGGCAGGGGCGGTTCGTTGAGGTAAAGACTAACCGAAGGGTGTGACAGAATACGTCAATCGTGCGCGTGCCGAAGGGAGACCTCTTGTGGGAGACCCTTCACCGGACCCTCTCTCCATCGTCAATTGATGGGTTGGGCATTGACAACCGACCTGTAAAATCGTATACAGTATGCAAATTCCATCTCGGGGTCGGGGTCCGTCCGCTTTGCCGGACGGGCCGAAAACCCTCTGTTTTCAAAGCGTTTTTGGTTTTCAAGAGCTTGCGGCCGGTGCGATCCGGAGCCGCTACACCATCGTGGAGGAGAGAGACTAAAATGATCGAAGCGTATCTCAGGCACCAGGAAGAGCGGAATGCTCAGGGCATCCCCGCCCTCCCCCTCACCGCCGAGCAGGCCAGGGAGCTTGTCGCCCTGCTGCAGAATCCCCCCAAGGGGCAGGAGGAGCTCATCCTTCACCTGCTCAAGGAGCGGATCTCCCCCGGCGTCGATCCGGCCGCCGAAGTCAAGGCCGAATTCCTCGGCAAGATCGTCAAGGGGCAGGCAACGTCTCCTCTGGTCTCCAAGAAGGATGCGATTCAAATTCTGGGCACCATGATCGGCGGCTACAACGTCGCTCCGCTGGTCGAGGCGCTGAAGGATGCCGAGTTGGCCGATGCGGCCGCCGAAGCCCTCTCCGGCATCACCCTCGTCTACGGGGCCTTCGACGACGTCGCCGCCCTGGCCAAGAATAATGCCGCCGCCAAGAAGGTGCTGCAGTCGTGGGCCGACGCCGAGTGGTTCACCAAGCGCGCCGGGGTCCCCGAGACGATCAAGGTCAAGGTCTTCAAGGTCGACGGCGAGATCAACACCGACGACTTCTCCCCGGCCGGCGATGCCTGGAGCCGCCCCGACATCCCCCTGCACGCTCTGGCCATGGGCAAGACCCGCTTCAAGGGCGGCAACGAAACGATCGCGCAGTTCCGCAAGGACGGCTACCAGGTCGCCTTCGTCGGCGACGTCGTCGGCACCGGCTCCTCCCGCAAGTCGGCCTGCAACTCGGTGCTGTGGCACATCGGCAACGAGATCCCCGCCGTCCCCAACAAGAAGACCGGCGGCGTCATCATCGGCGGCGTCATCGCGCCGATCTTCTTCAACACCGCCCAGGACTCCGGCGCCCTGCCGCTGATGATGGACGTCTCGGAGATGAACACCGGCGACGTCATCGTCATCGACACCAAAAAAGGGGAAGTGACCCGCGAGAACGGCGAGAAGATCACGACCTTCTCCATCCGCCCCAACACCCTGTCGGATGAGTTCCGCGCCGGTGGCCGCATCCCGCTCATCATCGGCCGCGCGCTGACCGACAAGGCTCGGGCCGCTCTCGGCATGGGCGAGACCGACATCTTCGCCAAGCCCGAGAATCCCGTCGCCAAGGCCGGTCAGGGGTACTCGCTGGCGCAGAAGATGGTCGGCAAGGCCTGCGGCGTCGAAGGGGTTCTGCCCGGCACCGCCTGCGAGCCGAAGATGACGACCGTCGGCTCCCAGGACACCACCGGCCCCATGACCGCCGACGAGCTCACCGAGCTCGCCTGCCTGCGCTTCCAGTCGCCGATGTTCATGCAGTCGTTCTGCCACACCGCAGCCTACCCGAAGCCGGCCGACGTGAAGATGCACAAGAGCCTGCCCGGCTTCATCGCCTCGCGCGGCGGCGTCGCCCTGCGTCCCGGCGACGGCGTCATTCACAGCTGGCTGAACCGTCTGCTCCTCCCCGACACCGTCGGCACGGGCGGCGACAGCCACACCCGCTTCCCCATCGGCATCTCCTTCCCCGCGGGCTCGGGCCTCGTCGCCTTCGCCGGCGCCATGGGCTTCATGCCGCTGGACATGCCCGAATCGGTGCTGGTGCGCTTCAAGGGCAAGTTCAACCCTGGCATCACCCTGCGCGACGCCGTCAACGCCATCCCCTACTGGGCCATCAAACAGGGGCTCCTCACCGTGCCGAAGAAGAACAAGAAGAACATCTTCAACGGCCGCATCCTCGAGATGGAAGGACTCCCCGACCTCAGCGTCGAACAGGCCTTCGAGCTGACCGACGCCGCCGCCGAGCGCAGCGCCGCCGCCGCCGCCATCCAGCTCTCCAAGGAGAGCGTGGCCACCTACCTGCGCTCCAACGTGGCGCTGATGGCCAAGATGATCGAGGAAGGGTATCAGGACGCAGAGACGCTGCAGAAGCGCATCGACGCCGTGAACGAGTGGCTCGCCAAGCCCGAGCTCCTCGAGGCCGACAAGAACGCCGAGTACGCCGCGGTCATCGAGATCGACCTGGCCGAGATCACCGAGCCGATCCTCGCCTGCCCCAACGACCCCGACGACGTCAAGCTCCTCTCCGAGGTCGCCGGCACCCCCATTCAGGACGTCTTCATCGGCTCCTGCATGGTGAACATCGGTCATTTTCGCGCCGCCGCCGAGATCTGGCGCGGCCAGAAGTTCAACTCCGACGTGCGCACCTGGATCTGCCCGCCGACCCGCATGGATTCGGAGAAGCTCAAGGAAGAGGCCCTCTTCTCCATCTACAGCGCGGTGGGCTGCCGCATCGAGATCGCCGGCTGCTCGCTGTGCATGGGGAACCAGGCCCGCGTCCCTGACGGGGTGAACATGTTCTCCACCAGCACCCGCAACTTCGACGACCGCATCGGCAACGGCGCCAAGGTCTATCTCGGCTCCGCCGAGCTCGCCGCCGTCATCTCCAACATGGGCAAGATCCCGACGCCCCAGGAGTACATCGCGCTCTACAAAGAGAAAGTCCTCCCCAAGGCGGACCAGGTCTACAAGTACCTGCAGTTCGACGAGATGGACGGATACAAGAAAACCGCCTGAATATAAAGTGACATAGGGCACATCGAAGCCCCCGTTCGGAGATCGTTCCGGGCGGGGGCTTCGACGTTCTCGGAAGATGGGGAACTTGCTTTGCTTCGGCAGGGAGATACGATGAAAGAATAAGGGGGGCGAAAGAGAGGGTTGCCATGCGAGAGATCCTGCCGGGCGTTTTCCACTGGACGACTTTTCATGAAGGGATCGGCGAGAAGGTCCACTCCTATCTGCTGACCGGCAATGAAGCCGCCTTCCTCATCGACCCGCGTGAGCCCGATGAGGGGCTCGACTGGTTTCTCGATCACGGCCCGCCTGCCCACGCCTATCTGACCAATCGCCATCACTTCCGCCACAGCGACCGCTTCGCCAAAGTGTTCAACACGGTCGTATGGTGCCACCGCACGGGGCTGCACGAATTCGTCAAAGGGGAGGGGGTGCGCCCCTTCGAGCACGGCGAGGACCTTCCGGGCGGCGTGAGCGCTGTGGAGATCGGGGTGCTGTGCCCTGAGGAGACGGCTCTCTTCATCCCCCGTCACGGCGGCATCGTCGCTCTCGGCGATTGCGTTATCCGAAGCCAAGAGCGACTCGGCTTCGTCCCCGATCCCTACCTGGGGGAAGACCCCGAGGGGGTAAAGCGGGGCGTGCGCGGGAGTCTGCGAAAGCTCCTGGAGCGCGATTTCCGCCATCTCTTCTTCGCCCACGGCGAGCCGCTTGTGGAGGAGGGAAAAGCCGTCCTGGAACGCTTCGTTGGCTCGGCGGATCCCTGACGTGGAAAATGACTTCCGCACTCGTCCCCCGCTCTTGTCTACTCGAAATGACACCTCGATTCGAGACGATCACGCGTAAAGGGTAGGTACCTTCCGACAAGATACCCTATGATACCTCTGAGGCCGCCGAAAACGCGACGTCTGCGCAAATAACTCTACGCACACCCCGGATTTGAGGTATGATCGGCGCTTTCCCCTGATTCAGCAGGCGCCGCATTTATGTTCTTTACTCCAACTACGGGCTGACGCGTTTCATGACCGACCAAACCTCTCTCACATTCGCCGAGCTCGGCCTCGCCGCTGCGGTCCAAAAGGCCGTCGACGAGGTCGGCTACGAAGTCCCCTCGCCGATTCAGGCCCGCAGCATCCCGCCGCTTCTGGCGGGGCGCGATCTGCTCGGCCAAGCGCAGACGGGCACCGGCAAGACCGCCGCCTTCGCCCTGCCGCTGCTGAGCCGACTCGACCCGGGCTTGCGGCGCCCTCAGGTCCTCGTTCTGACGCCGACCCGGGAGCTGGCGCTTCAGGTCGCCGAGGCGATGCAGACCTATGCCCGGCATCTGCCCGGGTTTCAGATCCTTCCGGTGTACGGGGGGCAGAACATGGGGCAGCAGTTGCGCCAACTGCAGCGAGGGGTTCATGCCGTCGTCGGAACGCCCGGACGCATACAGGATCACCTCAACCGCGGCACACTGCAACTCGACAAGCTCAGCTGCGTGGTCCTCGACGAGGCCGACGAGATGCTGCGGATGGGCTTCGTCGATGAGGTGGAGGAGATCCTGCGCCACACCCCGCCGGGGCGCCAGACCGCTCTGTTCTCGGCGACCATGCCCAAAGAGGTGCTGCAGGTCGCGCGCCGCCACCTGAACGACCCGGTCGAGATCCGCATCGAGACGAAAACCGCCACCGTCGCCGCCATTGCTCAGCGCTACTGGCAGGTGAAGGGGCTGCACAAACTCGACGCCCTCACCCGCATCCTCGACGCCGAAGAGATCGACGCCATGATCATCTTCGTGCGCACCAAAGTCGCCACCGTCGAGCTCGTCGAGAAGCTCGAGGCGCGCGGCTTCTCCAGCGCCCCCCTCAACGGCGACATGAACCAGGCGCTGCGCGAGAAGACGATCGAGCGTCTCAAGAACGGCAGCCTCGATATCGTCGTCGCCACCGACGTGGCCGCCCGCGGGCTCGACGTGAAGCGCATCAGCCATGTCGTCAACTACGACATCCCCACCGACACCGAGGCCTACGTCCACCGCATCGGGCGCACGGGGCGGGCGGGGCGCGAGGGGAAGGCGATCCTCTTCGTCGCCCCGCGCGAAAGACGCATGCTCGCCGCCATCGAGCAGGCGACGCGGCAGCCGATCACGCAGATGAACCTGCCGACGCGCAAGGACATCGCCGATCGGCGCATCGGCCTCTTCAAGGAGATGATCGCCGAGGCGATGGAGTCGCAGGATCTCGAATTCTTCGAGGAGCTCATCGACGGTTACCAGAGCGAGTACGATGTCGGCTTTCGAAGGATCGCCGCCGCCCTGGCCTATCTGGTGCAGAAGGATCGCCCCCTGCAGCCCGAAGAGCGCTTCGCCGAGGAGGCCGTCGCGCCGGAGGCGCTGCCCCGCTCCCCTCAGCGCCCCCCGGGCCGGAGCGCAGGAGGGGGGGAGGCCGGGATGCAGAGCTACCGCATCGAGGTCGGCCGCGTGCACGGGGTGGAGCCCAAGCACATCGTCGGCGCCATCAGCAACGAGGCGCGAATCACGAGCCGCGGCATCGGCCAGATCAAGATCTACGACACCTACAGCACCGTCGATCTGCAGGACGACCTCTCTCCCCAGACTCTGCGCCACCTGCAGGGGGTCTGGGTCTGCGGGCAGCGTCTGCAGCTCACCCCTCTCATCAAGGGGAGCGGGGATGCGCCGGCACCGCGCGCCCCCAAGCGAAAGGCGTACGGGCGCGACGGAGAGAAGCGCCCCTTCAAGCCGGGAGCGAAGAAGCCCCCCGGCAGCCGCAGGGTGCCGCCGAAGAAGTAGGTGGCAGCGGAGAGTCGGGCAAGGGGTGAAAAGCGTACGAATCACCTTGTGAGGGGCCGCGGCTCTCATGACAAGGGTGTCTGGCGCCAGGGACGGCGCCAGTCAAGCGGCCACGAACGGCGAAAAGCGTCCCTTGGCATGGGAGGTCGAGCCCATGAACAGTTGCACGGAAGTGAGCGTTGACGGGAATGGAAGAGTTTGAGCTCAGAGGGGCCGAGTTCATCGAGCTCAGCGCCCTGCTCAAGGCGACGGGGCTCTGTTCGAGCGGCGGGGAGGCCAAGGCGCTGATCGCGCAGGGGAGGGCGAGGGTCGACGGCAAGGTGGAGCTGCGCAAACGGTGCAAGATCCGCAAAGGGCAGAGCGTGACGTTCGACGACCACGAGATCGCGGTGGTCTGACGCGATGGAGCCCCTCGATCATGCTCCCCTGATGGAGTTCGCCGCCGCACGCATGCCCTTCGGCAAGTACGAGGGGCATCTCCTCATCGATCTGCCCGAGCGCTATCTCGTCTGGTTCGCCGGGCAGGGATTTCCCGAAGGGAAGCTCGGCCGCATGCTGCAGGCCGTCTACGAAATCAAGCTCAACGGGCTGGAGTATCTCTTCGATCCGCTGCGGGGGCCACAGGGGTGAGAAAGTCCGGCCGGCGCGGCGTCCCCGTCGGTCAGCGGGCGATTTTTGGATGGGGCCGGTCGAAGCCGCGGCACCCCGAGTCGCGCCCGTGCTTTTCGTGTGCGGGATAGTCCCGGCAAAATTGCGGCTTCACGTCGTTGATGCCGCACCCATACCCCCCATCGGTCCCGGCGTCCAAAAGCCAGGGGCACCTGTCGACCTCCTCCCCCGTCTCCGGGTCGATCCACGCCAGGTGAAGGAGGTTGCCGCGGCCGAGATCGAGGGTGCTGATCCAGGCCAGGACATCGGTGCGCCCCGCTATGCGCCACCGCTCCAGATCGTCGTCGCTGACGCAGCCGCGGTAGGCGTCGACCAGATTCAGGCAGCAGTGGCCGCACCTGCGGCAGCTAAACCCCCGCCTCATCTTCCTCCTCCACCGTCGCCTGAGCACTGTCGTCGCCCGGCTTCTCAAGGCTGATGCGGCCGAGAAGCCCCCCACGAAGCTCGCGCAGAAAAAGCTCCGCCGCCCGGTGCGGATCGACTTCCCCCCCGCTGACGAGACAGCCGCGTCGCCTGCCGATCTCCGCGAGGATCCCGGCGGGGGTCGCAGGGATCTCTTCGAACTTGTAGCGCTCCAGAAGGGCCTGCGGATAGCGCTCCGTCATGTAGTCGGCGGCGAAGAGGGCGACATCCGCGGGGTCGATGGCGTTGTCGCCGATGGCGCCGCTGGCGGCGAGGCGATAGGCCGCACGCTGGTTGCGCATGTCGGGCCACAAAAGCCCCGGGGTGTCGGAGACGAAGATGCCGTTGTGGAGGTTGATCTGCTGCTGGCTCTTGGTGATGGCCGGTTTGTCGCCGACCTTGGCGATGCGTTTGCCGGCCAGGGTATTGATCAGGGTCGACTTGCCGACGTTGGGGATGCCGATGACCATGGCGCGCAGCGACTTGCCCGGCTTGCCCCGGTGCGGCGCGAGCTGCCGGCAGAGTTTGGTGATCTGCCCCGCGACCTGGCGTTTGGTGGCGTCGAGCGGCAACGCGCGGATCTGCGATTCCTTCTCGAAGTGGCGGACCCACTCCCGCGTCACCGCCGGGTCGGCGAGATCGTCCTTGTTCAGGATCTTGATGCACGGCTTGTTGCGCATCAACTGCTGCAGCATCGGATTGGCGCTGGAGGCCGGCAGGCGCGCGTCGAGCACCTCGATGATGACGTCGAAGCCCTGAATGACGGCGGCGATTTCGCGCCGGGCCTTGGTCATGTGGCCGGGGTACCATTCGATCGGCATAAGGTGTTCCCTTGAAATCAGGTGTTTAGGTGTTGAGGTGTTTAGGCTAAAGGTGAAAGCTGAAAAAAACAAGAACTGCTTGCGTCATCGATGTTTTCCTACAGCCTGAAAACCTTCAGCCTATCAACCTGCCTCTAAGAATACCCCTTGGCCTGCAGGGTGAAGAGCTCGGCGTACTGTCCTTTACGGGCCATCAGCTCCTTGTGGGTACCGAGCTCGGTGATGGTGCCGCTGTGGATGACGGCGATCTGGTCGGCCATGCGCACGGTGGAGAAGCGGTGTGAGATGAGGATCGTCATCTTGCCTCGGCACAGCTCGCGGAAGTGCTCGAAGAGCATCGCCTCGGCCTTGGCGTCCATGGTCGCCGTCGGCTCGTCGAGAACCAGGATGTCGGCCCCGGTGCGCATGAAGGCGCGCGACAGGGCGATTTTCTGCCACTGCCCCCCGGAGAGCTCCCGGCCCCCCTTGAACCATTTGCCGAGCTGCGTCTCGTAGCGCTCGGGCATCGCCTCGATGAAGGATGCCGCCATTCCCTTCTCGGCCGCCTCCCTCCAGCGCTCGCGGTCGTCGAAGCTTGCCATGTCGCCGGCGCCGATGTTC
>JBJHBH010000011.1:0-59598 GCA_050485365.1 Desulfuromonadales bacterium
TTCGGGAGGTGTAAAGAGGCGATCGCCGCGGTGTTGGAGGGGCGCGCGTGAAGAAGATCGTCGTCAAAAACGTCAACCCCCTGTGCGGTCGCTGCGTGCGCCGGTGTCGACAAGACGCCGGCATCGTTTTGGTCGACTGCCCCCGCTTCGTCCCCCGCCCCTTCAAGATCGCCGAGCACCGCTTCGATCAGCTCGACCTCTTTTCCGGGAAGAAATCCTGAAGTTCCAATCGTATTCGGACGGGAAAAAATAGACGGAAAAAATAAATCCGTCCCCTTTTAGGCGCTACGATCCCCTCTACGAGCACACCCGCCCCGAGCGACGCATCGAAATCGATATCGATGCGCCGGAGCAAGGGTTCGGGAGGTGTAAAGAGGCGATCGCCGCGGTGTTGGAGGGGCGCGCGTGAAGAAGATCGTCGTCAAAAACGTCAACCCCCTGTGCGGTCGCTGCGTGCGCCGGTGTCGACAAGACGCCGGCATCGTATTGGTCGACTGCCCCCGTTTCGTCCCCCGCCCCTTCAAGATCGCCGAGCACCGCTTCGATCAGCTCGACCTCTTTTCCGAGAAGAAAAAGTCCTGAAGCCCTTCCGTCAGCCGCCGGCTGCGATTCGATCCAAAAACTCCACCACGAAATGGGTGAACTTCTCCGGTTCGACGAGGAACGAGTCGTGCCCGTAGTCGGAGTCGATGAGGTGGTAGGTAACCGGCTTACCGAGGCGCTCGAGCGCCCGGACGACCTCCTCGGGCTGGGAGGGGGGGTAGAGCCAGTCGGAGGTAAAGGCGAACCACAGCGAGGGGCAGGCGAGGTTGGAGAGGGCGTCGTCGAGACCGTCGAAGTTCCAGGCGACGTCGTACAGGTCGAGGGCCTTGGCGAGATAGAGGAAGCTGTTGGTGTCGAAACGATCGACGAAGTTCTGGCCGTTGTAGGCGAGATAGCGCTCGACCTCGTACTGGCCGAAGAAGTCGAAGAGGCCGTCGCGCACCGAGAAGCGCCGCCCGAACTTGAGGTGCATCGAGGGGTCGGAAAGAAAGGAGATGTGCCCCACCGCGCGCGCCAGCGCCAGCCCGTCGGCGGGGGGGTGCTCGGGCTTGTAGTTCCCCTTCTTCCACATCGGGTCGTTGAAGATCGCCTGGCGCGCCAGGCTGTTCAGGGCGATGGCCATGGGGGAGGTGCGCCCAGTGCCGGCGATGGGAACGATGGAGCGCACCATTTCGGGGTAGAGGATCGCCCACTCCAGAGACTGCATCGCCCCCATGCTCCCGCCGATGACGGTGAGGAGCGAGGGGATTTTGAGGTGATCGACGAGGAGCTTCTGCGCGCGCACCATGTCGCGCACCATCACCACCGGAAAGGTGAGGTTGTACGGTTTGCCGGTGCGGGGGTTGACGCTGGTGGGGCCGGTGGAGCCGTGGCAAGAGCCGATGACGTTGGAGACGAGGACGAAGTAGCGCTCGGTGTCGAGGACCTTGCCCGGGCCGATCATGTCGTCCCACCACCCGGGCTTGCGGTCCTGGGTGGTGTGGCGTCCTGCGGCGTGGGCGTCGCCGGTCCAGGCGTGGCACACGAGGATGGCGTTGGAGCGCTCGGCGTTGAGCTCTCCGTAGCTCTCGTAGGCCAGGGTGATGGGACCCAGGAGCCGTCCGCTCTCGAGCTGCAGCTCGGTGTCGAAGGTGACGTGTTCGGTTTTGACGATGCCGACGCTGCCGCTCAACGCACATCCTCCATGGATGAAAAAAGCCCCTTCTCACTGAACGATGAGAAGGGGCCTGCGGTTGCTCTCAAAGGGCGCGGTGCGCCTCCGCCGGCTCCGTCCCCATCTCTCCCCGCCTCGGCGGGGTAGGAATTAGCACCTGACGTCCGCCCTCGCTTTGGGCGAGAGGCCGACCGGTTGCTGTGGTTTCACAGGGCCTTATCCCTCCACCACTCTTGATAAAGACGATGCGATCGATTGTAGGGGGCACTCTAAAGGAAAGGTGTCCGTTTGTCAATCGGCTATCCCGCGGCTCGTCACGTCAGCCCCGCCGTCAGATCGTCCCACAGGTCTTCCACATCCTCGATTCCGGCCGACAGGCGCACCAGCGTTTCGCCGATGCCGAGGCGCACCTTCTCCTCGGCGGGGATGGCGGCGTGCGACATGCTCCAGCAGTGGGTGAGGATCGTCTCCACCCCGCCGAGGCTCGGGGCGATGATCGGCAGCTTTACCGTGCGCAGCAGCTTTTTGACCTGGTCTTTCTCCTTGAGCTCCACCGACAGGACGGCGCCGGCCCCCGTCGCCTGCGAGAAGTGCAGCGCGCGCCCCGGGAACGAGGCGAGCCCAGGATAGTGGACGCGGGCCACCGCCGGGTGCTCCGAGAGGCGCTCGGCCAGTGTTAGGGCGTTTTGCTGCCCCGCCTCCAGGCGCACCTTGAGGGTCTTGATGCCGCGGGCGAGCAAGAACGAGTCGAAGGGGGAGAGGACCGCGCCGAAGGCGTTCTGGAACTGCTTCAGGCGCCTGGCCAGCGCGGGGTCGGCGGTGGTGACGAGGCCGGCCAGAAGATCCGAATGCCCCCCCAGGAATTTGGTGCCGCTGTGGATGGCGACGTCGATGCCGAGATCGAGGGGGCGCTGCAGCAGCGGCGTCATGAAGGTGTTGTCGAGAAAGGTGAGGATCTCGCGGCCGCGGGCGATGGCGACGATCCCGCGCAGGTCGGTGATGTTGAACAGGGGGTTGGAGGGGGTCTCGAGGAAGATCCCCCGCGTCTCGGGGCGGATCGCCCCCTCGACGGCGCCAAGGTCGGTGATGTCGACGAAGCTGACGGAGATCCCCTGCTGCGGGGCGACGACGTTGAGGTAGCGCCAGGAGCCTCCGTACAGATCGAGGGGGGCGATGATGTGATCGCCGCTTTTGAGGAGCGACAAGGCGCTGCCGATGGCCGCCATCCCCGAGGCGTAGGCGAAGCCGCGCACCCCTCCTTCCAGAAGGGCGATGGCCTCTTCCACCTGGTCGCGGCTCGGGTTGCCGCTGCGGGCATAGTCGTACTCGCCCGAGCGCCCCTCGGTGTGGTGGTAGGTGGAGGCGGCGTAGATCGGGATCGCCGAGGCGCCGGTGGCGGGGTCGCGGTCGCGCCCCTGGTGGACGAGGAGGGTGGCGGGGCGCATCTTCTTTTCGGTCATCATTCGTTATCCCTTGTAGGGGCAGGCCCCTGTGCCTGCCCGACTTTGACGTAAAAGCAGGGCAACCACAGGGGGTTGCCCCTACCATTCAGTCCAGCGCCTGCTCCAGATCGGCGATGATGTCCTCGGCGCTCTCGATTCCCACCGACAGTCGCAGCAGACTGTCGCAGATCCCCAGGCGCGCGCGCTCTTGCGGGGGGATGTCGCCGTGGGTCTGCACCGCCGGCAGCGTCATGAGGGACTCGACCCCGCCGAGGCTCTCGGCGAAGGAGATCAGGCGCAGGCGCTTCAGGGCCTGCCGGGCGAGCTCGGGCGAGGCGACGCGAAAAGAGAGCATCCCTCCGAACCCGGCGGTCTGACGTTTCGAGAGCTCATGCCCGGGGTGGTCTTCGAGCCCCGGGAAGTAGACGGCTGTGACCTTCGGGTGCGCCTTGAGGCGGCGGGCGACCTGCAGGGCGTTGGCGCAGTGGCGCTCCATGCGCAGCGCCAGCGTCTTCAGGGAGCGCACCAGCAGCCAGCACTCCTGTGGGGGGAGGACGGCGCCGGTGGAGTTCTGCAGAAAGTAGAGGCGCTCGCCGAGCTCGGCCGTGCGCGCCACCAGAGCCCCGGAGCACAGATCGTTGTGGCCGCCCAGATATTTGGTCGCCGAATGCACCACCACGTCGGCGCCGAACGCGAAGGGGCGCTGCAGAACGGGGGTGAGGAAGGTGTTGTCGACGACGAAGAGGATCTCGCGCTCGCGGCACAGCTGCCCCAGGGCCTCCAGGTCGGCCACGCCGAGCAGCGGGTTGCCCGGCGTCTCGACCAGCAGCGCCCGGGTGCGTGCGGTGACGGCGGCGGCGACCGCGCCGGTGTCGGTGGTGTCGACGTAGGAGGCGCTGAGCCCCAGCTTCTCGAAGATCTGGGCGAGCAGACGGTAGGTGCCGCCGTAGAGGTCTTCGGAGACGACGATGTGGTCGCCCGAGGAGAAGTGGAGAAAGAGGGTGGTCAGGGCCGCCATGCCGGAGGAGAAGGCGAGCCCCCGCGCCCCCCCCTCGAGCTGCGCCAGCGCCTCCTCCAGCAGCTCGCGGGTCGGGTTCCCCGAGCGGGTGTAGTCGTAGCCGGTGCTCTCCCCGACGCCGGGGTGGCGGTAGGTGGCGCTCGGGTAGATCGGAAAGCTGATGCCGCCGGTCCTTTCGTCGCGGCCGACGCCGATCTGCACCAGGCGCGTCTCCAAGGTGTGTGTCTTTTCGATGGTCATTGGCTGCCCCCTTTCGGAAATGAAAAAGCCCCTTCTCACGGGCGATGAGAATGGGGCTTCGAGGGGATCGCAACACGAAGTGATCGGTTCCTTCGAAGCGCCGTCCCCATCTTTCTCCGGCCGTCGGCCAGAGCTGGAATTAGCACCTGACACGCTCCCTTTCGTCGTTCCGAAAAGGAGGCCGGTTGCTGTGGCTTCAAAGGGCCAGTCCCTCCACCACTCTTGATATGGACAGTGCTTGATCGGCTTTTTCGAGCCGGATGTGGAGTAGAACGATAAGGAACAAGCCGCGGCTTGTCAACAGCTTTCACGCCGTTTCCCCCTGCGTGGCCAATTTTTCTCGATAAAACCACACTGGTTGCTTGGTATTTGAGATCTCCCGGAAAACTTTATTCTTGACAAGTTTGTTGGAATTCAAGTAAAAGCTTTTTAGGAACCTTTAGTGATGGAATTGTGCGGCATGAAATCAAGCTCTCGGCCGGGGATTGGCGACCCGCTGTCGGGGAAGGGGCGAGCAGAATGCAAAAAGAGTGGGATTTCGACACGCTGCTGATTCACGGCGGGCTGGAGCCCGGACCGGCCGGCGCGACCACCGTCCCCATCGTCCAGTCGTCGGCCTTCGCCTACGAGAGCGCCGACGCCATTGAGGACGTCTTCCGGGGGCGCCGCGCGGGGCAGGTCTACACCCGCATCGGCAATCCCACCACCGAGAGTTTCGAGAAACGCCTGACGCTCCTCGAAGACGGCATCGCCTCCATCGTCACCGCGTCGGGGATGGCCGCCATCAGCACGGCGGTGTTGACGATCCTTCGCAGCGGCGACGAGATCCTCTCCTCCTCCTCGGTCTTCGGCGGGACTTTCTCTCTCTTTCGCGACACCCTGTCGAGCTACGGCATCGGCGTGCGCTTCGTCGATCCGACCGACCTCGACGCCGTGCGAAGCGGGGTGAACGAGCGCACCCGGCTTCTGTTCGTCGAGACGATCGGCAACCCGAAGATGGACGTTCCCGACATCGCGGCGCTGGCCGAGATCGCCCGCGGTGCGAAGATCCCCCTTGTGCTCGATGCCACGGTGACGACCCCCTGGATGGCCCGCGGCAAGGATCTGGGGGCCGACCTCGTCGTGCACTCGACGAGCAAGTTCATCAACGGCAGCGGCAGCGCCATCGGGGGGGCGATCGTCGATCTTGGTCGCTTCGACTGGAAGGATGAGAGATACCCGCATTTCGCCCCATTCGTCAAAAAGTTCGGGCGCTTCGCCTTCACCGCCCGGGCGCGCAAGCTCATCCACAAGGACTTCGGCGCCTGCGCCGCCCCGATGAACTCGTTTTTGCTCGCCCAGGGGATCGAAACCCTCGCGCTGCGCATGGAGCGCCACTGCGCGAGCGCTCTGCGCCTTGCGGGCTTTCTCAGCGAGCACCCGAAGGTCGCGTGGGTCAACTACCCCGGCCTTGCCGATTCACCCTTTCGGGAGGTCGCTTCGCGTCAGTTCGGCGGGCGCTTCGGTGCGCTGCTGACCTTCGGCCTCTCCGACAAGCAGGCGGCCTTCCGCTTCATCAATGCCTTGAAGCTGGCGCGCAATCTCGCCAATATCGGCGACGCCAAGACCCTCGTCATCCACCCGGCGAGCACCATCTGCTGCGACTACACCGCTGAAGAGAAGGCCCTCATGGGGGTCACCGAAGAGCTGGTGCGCGTCTCGGTGGGGATCGAGGCGCCGCACGACATCGTCGCCGACTTCGCCCAGGCGCTGGCGCAGGTGTGAATTCTTGAAAAAACCTGTAGGGGTGGCCCCCTGTGGCCGTCCAGGGCAGGCACAGGGGCCTGCCCGTACACATCCGTATTTAAGAAGGAGAACAGCATGAACCTGACAGTCAACGGCAAGCCCGCCGCCATCGATGCAAAGGCCGAGCTCAACGTGACCGAGCTCCTCACGGTCCTCAACGTCGAGCAGCCCGACTACGTCACCGTCGAGCTCAACGGCGAGATTCTGGAGCGCGACAACTTCGGCTCCACCCTCGTTCGCGACGGCGATGCGGTGGAGTTCCTCTACTTCATGGGGGGAGGGCGCTGAGGGTGTTTTCCGACGAACAGATCGAGCGCTACTCGCGCCACATCATCCTGAAGGAGGTCGGCGGCAAGGGGCAGAAAAAGCTCCTCGACGGCAAGGTCCTCATCATCGGCGCCGGCGGCCTCGGCTCTCCCATCGCCCTCTATCTGGCGGCGGCGGGGGTCGGCACCATCGGCATCGCCGACGCCGACTGCGTCGACCTCTCCAACCTGCAGCGCCAGGTGATCCACTTCACCCCCGACGTCGGCAAGGCGAAGGTCCTCTCGGCCAAGGAGAAGATGGAGGCGATCAACCCCGACGTCACGGTGATCCCCTACGAGACGTGGGTGAGCGCCGACAACATCCTGGAGATGGTGAAGGACTACGACTTCGTCATCGACGGCACCGACAATTTCGCGGCCAAGTTCCTCATCAACGACGCCTGCGTCATGGCCGGCAAGCCATACTCCCACGGCGGGATCCTGAGCTTCTTCGGTCAGACGATCACCGTCCTTCCGGGGGAGTCGCCCTGTTACCGCTGCATCTTCCCCAAGCCCCCGCCCAAGGACGCCATCCCCACCTGCTCGCAGGCGGGGGTTATCGGCGTTCTGCCCGGGGTGCTCGGCACGATCCAGGCGACCGAGGCGATCAAGTTCCTCCTCGGCAAGGGGGAGGTCCTCTCCGGCCGCCTGCTGACCTACGACGCCTTGAAGATGCGCTTTCGCGAAGTGCCGCTCAACCGCAACGCCAAATGCCCCATCTGCGGCGAGGCGCCGACCATCACCGAGCTCGTCGACGAGGTCGACGCCATGACGGTGTGCGATCTGGAGGCGGCCAAAGGCTGAAAAGAAGGCCTAAATCCCCCCTGCCCCCCTTTGCCAAAGGGGGGTGTTCGCCAAAGGGCCTCGGGACGCCCATGCAGAGGGTGTCTGGCGCCCGGATGGCGCCAGTCAAGCTCCCAGGGATGGGTTCATGGCGTCCCTCGGAGTGGGGGGCGCGAGGCACTTTTCCACTGCGGCTGAATAACTTGCCAAGGGGTATCGAAGGGGATTTAAAAAAGGATCAGAGATGCTCAAAATACCCAGACACATCCACGACGATCTGATCGCCCACGCACTCGAAGGGGCCCCGCTGGAGGTCTGCGGCATCCTCGGCGGGCGCGGCGGCGCGATCGAGAAGGCCTACCGCATGACCAACACCGACGCGAGCAACGAGCACTTCACCATGGAGCCGCGCGAGCAGTTCGCCGTCGCCAAGGACCTGCGCGCCGCGGGGCTGGAGATGAGCGCGGTCTATCACTCGCACCCCGAGACCCCGGCGCGCCCCTCGCAGGAGGACATCCGCCTGGCGCACACGCCGGGGATCTCCCACGTCATCATCTCTGTCGCGGACGCCGCCCACCCGGTCCTCAGATCGTTCAAGATCAGTGGCGGGGTGGTGACGCCGGAAGAGGTGGAAATCGTTTAATCGGAATCCAGGAGATCCCATGTCCAAAGAGACCCCCAAGACCGCCGTCGAGTTGAAGAACCTCAAGGCGGGCGGTTTCATCAAAGAACGCGGAAAAGACCTCTTCACCGTGCGCCTGCGGGTGCCGGGGGGGCGGCTGCCCGTTTCGCGTTTGAAGAAGATCGCCGAGGTCGCCGAGACCTACGGCGGCGAGTTCGTCCACCTGTCGGTGCGCCAGTCGATCGAGCTCGTTCATGTGCAGTTCAAGGACTTCGACGCCGTCGTCTCGGCGCTGGGCGAAGGGGCGCAGAAGGTCGCCTCCTGCGGCGCCCGGATGCGCGTCCCGACCGCCTGCGGCGGGTGCGAGTACAACCCCCAGGGGCTCGTCGATTCGCAAAAATCGGCCCTGGAGGTTGACCAGACCCTCTTCGGGACCGAAACGGGGCACCACAAGTTCAAGGTCGCCTTCGCCGGCTGCCCCTTCGACTGCCTCAAGTCGGCGACCAACGACGTCGGGTTCCAGGGGGCTGTGTGGCCACGGCTTCACCTCGACGCGTGCATCGACTGCGGCCTGTGCATCAAGGCGTGCGCCGACGGGGCGATCGAGCGCGGGACGGACGCAAAGCTCGCCTTCATCCCGCACAAGTGCACCTACTGCGGCGACTGCGTGAAGATCTGCCCCACCGAGGCGTGGACGGTGGAGAAAAAAGGATACACCGTGCGCGTCGGCGGCAAGTGGGGGCGCCGCCCCCTGGTGGGCACCCTCTTCGCCGTCTTCTTGCCGGAGGATCAGGTCACTCCCTTCATCGCCGAAGTCCTCGCCTGGTACAAGGAGAAGGCCGACGGGATGGGGCGCATCCGCGTCGGCGACGTCATCCGCAAGGTCGGCACCGAGTCGCTGCTGGAGCGGCTGCGGGGGAAATTCCCCGACTACGTGGTGCAGCAGACGATCCCGCCGCAGGCGATCGACACCCAGATCGGCACTCCGTAGGGGCGGCCGTGGCCGCCTTGAGCAGGAAACCGTAGGGGCGCAATTCATTGCGCCCTGAACGTGCAAAAAGGAAGGGCAGGCACAAGGCCTGCCCCTACCCATATCCGGAGGTGATTTCATGTCCATCGTAGACCTGCGCGGCGTGAGCTGCCCGACCAACTTCGTCAAGGCCAAGCTGGCCCTGGAAATGGCCGATGCCGGCGAGACGGTCGAGTTTCTCCTCGACGACGGCGAGCCGGTCAAGAACGTGCCGCGCTCGCTCAAGGCCGAAGGGCACAAGCTCCTCGGGCTCAAGGAGGAGGAGGGGTATTACCGGCTGACGCTGGAAAAGGGGGAGGAGTAGCGCGCCTCAGCCCTGCGACAGTAACTCAGCAATCGGCTTTTGCCGCGATCTCCTCGCGGCAGCGGCCGCATCGGAATTCGTCGTCGCGATAGCTCTTCAGCAGAAGGTTCGCTTCGATCCGTCCGTCTCCACGGCAGCTCTGCGCCCCGCTGATCCCCTGACAGGGGACCTCGAACAGCAGAGGTTTCAGAAATCTCTCGAAGGTGACCTTCTGCTTGGCCGTCAGAAGATCGACGTCCCCTTCGTTGTCGAGCAAAAAGATACCGAGGCCGATGACCGTCTTCGGCAGATAGCCGCTCCCCTCCACGGCCGCTTCGATGTGCCGCGTCCCCTTGCCGACCAGATATTCCAGAAGATCCAGATCCAATTCCATTGCCTTCTCCATAGGTGTTTTCAGACGAGGGTCCCCTCGATGGGGCCGATCAGCCGGGTGAAGTGATCCGGGACATCGGCTTTGAATTCCATCGCTTCGCCGTTGTAGGGGTGGGTGAAGGCGATGGAGCGGGCGTGCAGCGCCAGCCGCGGCAGAGTGCACCCCCGGCCGTACTTGCGGTCTCCCGCCACGGGATGGCCGAGCTCGGCGAAATGGACCCGGATCTGGTTCTTTCGGCCGGTCAGCAGATCGATCTCCACCAGCGAGAAATCTTTCGTCTCCTTCAGAACGCGGTACGCCGTGTGGGAGAGCTTCCCCTTTTGCGGATCGGTGGTCGAGTAGACGTTGTGGGCGCTGTTCTCGGCGAGGTACGAGCTGATCGTCCCTTCCTTGCGGCGCGAGAGGCGGCCGTGCACGACGGCGAGGTATCTCTTCTGCGTCTTGTCCCATCCGTCCTGCAGGGTCGCCTTCGATTTTTCATCCTTAGCGAAGAGGAGGACCCCCGAGGTGTCGCGGTCGAGGCGGTGGACGATGAAGACACGGTTTTTCGACCTCGGGTTCCCCTTGCGCACATAGTCGGTCACGAGATAGTAGACGGTCCGCGTCTTGTCGCGCTCCGTCCCCATGGTGAGGAGCCCGGAAGGCTTGTCGACGACGACGATATCCCTGTCCTCGTAAAGGAGTTTTACCCCCCGGGGCTGATGGCGGGAAGGGGGGGCTTTTTGTGGAGGCATTTCGGTTCTCGTATCTGAAGTGGAGTCAGCGGGTGAACGGCACAGGAGTGTACCGCATTTGCGGGGCCGGATCCAGCACGGCGATCGACGCTGCGCGCTTCAGTGGGGATGGGGCGTTTTTGCGGTATTGACTGACGGCAGCTCGCAGTACTCGCCATAGATCTCCAGAAAAAACCGCTTGCTCTCGGGAGCGGCGGCGGGCTCGGCGCGAGGGGCGTCGACCAGCATCACCCGAAAGGTGCTCCCCCCTCCCGGCGTCTCTTCCACCCAGGCTTTTCCTCCGAAGGCGCGGGCGATCTTGCGCACCGTCGCCAGACCGATGCCGGTCCCCCGACTCGATGCCGACGTCGACCCCCGATAGAAGACCTCGAAGATGCGGTCGCGCTCCTGCGGCGGGATTCCGGGCCCGCGATCCCGGACATAGTAGCAGACCCGCGAGTCCTCGCGTTCCCCGCCGACCTCGACCTCCCCGCCTCCGTAGCGAAGGGCGTTTCCGATCAGGTTCTGGAAGATTTGGATCAGCTGGCTCTCCGGCACCCGGGCTCGGGGGAGGGGGCCGGAGAGGCGAAGGGCGATCCTTTCCGGGAATTGGCTCTCCAACTCCTTGACCACCGCCAGAAGAACCCCTTCAGCATCGACGGGCGCCTCGGGGCGCTCCAGATACCCCGCCTGCGACAGATCGAGAAGATCCTCCAGCAGCTTCATCATCCGATGCCCCTGCCCCTCGATCTCGGCCAGGGCGTCGAGGGCCGTTGCGTCGAGCGCTTCGCCGTAGACGTCGCGCAGGAACTCGGCGTAGCCGATGATGGGGGTGAGGGGAGAACGCAGGTCGTGGGAGATGGTGTAGACGAAGGCTTCGAGCTCGCGATTCGTCTCGCGCAGCTTTTCCTCGGCGGCCCTGCGCTCGTTGATGTGGTGCCACTCGCGCAGCGCCCGGGCGCAGAAGTGGGGGAGCTGGGCGAGGTTCTCCTGCGACTTGACGAGATAGTCGAGAGCGCCGGCCTTCATCGCCTCGACGGCTACCTCCTCGTCGCCGTGGCTCGTCATGACGATCGCCGGAAAAGGGGGCCCGTCCTCCCTGATCTCCTCGAGAAAGTCGATGCCGCGCCCGTCGGGCAGAAGCAGGTCGACGATCGCCAGATCGGGGGTCGCGGCGGCGAGGTTCGCGCGGGCCTGT
Organism: Desulfuromonadales bacterium; assembly: GCA_050485365.1. Classification (GTDB taxonomy): domain Bacteria; phylum Desulfobacterota; class Desulfuromonadia; order Desulfuromonadales; family JACZKF01; genus JARFUG01. Next base: position 11,510 of record JBJHBH010000011.1, read on the forward strand.
GCCAGCGTGCGCGCGATGCGCAGACGCACCCCGGGACGCGTTTCGAAGGCGCGCAGCACAAGCTGAATGTGCCCCTCCTCGTCTTCGAGCAGCAGAATGTCGAGGCGATCGTCAATCATGATTGTCATTATCAGTATCGCCTCTCAGAGGGTCAACATAATTCGCGCCAATCTTCAAGTCCAGGGATAGTAGTTCCATTTGAGCCAGTAGAAGCCGAGGTCGTCCATGAGTTTGGCGAAGCGCTCGAAGTCGAGGGGCTTCACCACGAAGCTGTTGGCGTGGTACTCATAGGCTCGCGCCGCGTCGATCTCGGCCTCCGAGGTGGTGAGGATCACGACGGGGAGCTTCTCCAACTCCTCCGAAGTGCGGATCTCTTTGAGGATCTCGAGGCCGTCGACGCGCGGCAGGCGCAGATCGAGCAAAACGACGTGGGGCCGGGGGCTCGTCTCGGGGTCGGCGAACTCCCCCCGGCGAAAGAGGTAGGCCAAGGCCGATTCGCCGTCGCTGATGTGGACGATGCGGTTTTCGATGCGGTGCCCTTCGAAGCTGCGCTTGACGAGCTCGGCGTGGGCCGGATTGTCCTCGACCAGCAGGATGATCATCGGCCCTTCAGGTTTTTGATCCATCGCTCTCTCCCGCGGGGAGGGTGAAGAAAAAGGTGCTCCCGCGCCCCGGCTCCGATTCGACCCGGATGCGCCCGCCGTGCACCTCGACGATGCGCTTGACCAGGGCCAGGCCGATCCCCGTCCCGTCGCTGCCGGCGTCGAGACGCTCGAAGAGGCCGAAGATCTTCTGGTGATAGCGCGGGTCGATGCCGACGCCGTTGTCGCGCACGAAGAAGACCCACTCGCCGTTTTGCCGCAGGGCGCCGATCTCGATGAGGGGGTCGGGCTGCGCGCCCATGAACTTGGCGGCGTTGTCGATCAGGTTCTGCAGCACTTCGAAAATACGCGGCGCGTCGGCCGAAACCGTCGGAAGATCGGGGGCGATGACGACGCGAATCTTCTTCTCGGCGATGCGCCCCCCCACCTGCCGCACCGCCTCCTCGGCGAGCGCCCCCATGTCGATCAGCTTCGGGGGGTTGGAGATGCGCCCGACGCGCGAGAGGGTCAGCAACTCGTCGAGGAGGGTCTGCATCCGCGAGACCGCCTCCTGAATGTGGCGGATGTCTTCCTTGAGCCGCTTCTCGTCGCCGGCCGCCGCATCTTTCTCCAGGTGCCCCAGAAAGCCGCGAATGGTGATCAGAGGGCTCTTCAAATCGTGGGAGACGGTGTAGGTGAAGCGCTCCATCTCGGCGTTCTTCTCCTCCAGCTCTTTGATGAGCGCCTCGCGTTCCGCCTCGGCCCGGCGCCGCTCGGTGATGTCGCGGATGATGCCGGTGAAGATGCGCTCCTCGCCCACCCACGCCTCGCTGACCGCCAGCTCCATGGGAAAGGTCGCGCCGTCGCGGCGCCGGCCGGTCACCTCGCGTCCGATGCCGATGATCTTCTTGACGCCCGTGGTGAGATAATTGCGCAGATAGCGGTCGTGATCGCTGTGGTACGGTTCAGGCATGAGGATGTTGACGTTGCGCCCGAGGACCTCGCGCGCCTGAAAGCCGAAGATGCGCTCGGCGGCGCGGTTGAACGACAGAACCCTCCCTTTCTCGTCGATGGTGATGACGGCATCGACGACCGTGTCGAGTACGGCCATGAGGCGCGAATCGCTCTTGCGTCGATCGAGGGGGGGAGTCGGTGCGTTCCTCTCTTGCATCGCTGCTCCTGCGCCGAGAAAGGGGACAGTTTCGTATCTATTCACCTTGTGTGAGGTCGCGGCTCCCATGACAAGGGTGTCTGGCGCCATGGACGGCGCCAGTCAAGCGGCCATGGATGGCGAAAAGCGTCCCTTCGCATGGGAAGTGGGAGCCCATGCTGAACAGTTTCACAATTTCAAGGATATCACGCGACGCGGGGGATGTCCCCGCAGCACCCTTTGAGGTGGACCGAGGCGCCGGTAAAATTGTAGGATGAAGCGATTGAAACCGTTCTCCGAAGGAGATGTCATGAATCGCGATCATCTCGTCTGCATCGACCTCGACCAGCCGTCTCTGGAGGGGTTCCGAAGCTTCATCAGCGCCTGGCTCTACCGGGAGGAGGGGTTGACCCTTCTGGTCGACCCCGGCCCCCTCTCCACGATCGCCCGGCTCCTCGACGAGCTTCGCGCCCGGGGGGTCGAGCGCATCGACTACATCCTTTTGACCCACATCCACATCGACCATGCGGGGGGGACCGGCGCGCTGCTCCAGGCGTTCCCCGAGGCGCAGGTGATCTGCCACCCCGACGGGGTGCGGCACATGGTGTCGCCTGAGAAGCTCTGGCAAGGCTCGCGCAAGGTTCTTGGGGCGACGGCCGAGGCCTACGGCGAGATCGTGCCGGTGCCAAGCGACAGGATCGGCTTCGCCGAGCAGATCGCGCAGGGAAAGGTGCGCGCCTTTCTCACCCCCGGCCATGCGGCGCATCACCTGTGTTTTCTGATTGGCGATCTGCTCTTCGCCGGCGAGGCGGCCGGAGTGCGCTGCGAGCTCGAAGGGGCGATCTACATGCGCCCCGCCACCCCTCCGCGCTTTATTCTCGAGGTCGCCCTCGATTCGATCGACCGCATGATCGCGCTGAAGCCCCGCGCCATGGTCTTCGCCCATTACGGCCTGGTGGAGGATGCTGCCGAACATCTGCGCATCGGCCGCCGCCAGCTCCTTTCGTGGGTCGAGGCGGTCGCCGAAACGGCCTCGGCCCACGACCCCGAGGAAGCCTTTTTCCGTCTTCTTCTCGAGCGCGACGACGTCTTTCGCAACATCGAGCGCCTCGCGCCCGACATCCGCGCCCGCGAGCGGATCTTTCTCGGCAACACCTACCGCGGGATGAAGGAATATGTGGAGAGTCTGCCGGAGGAAGCGGGGCGAAGGGCCTCATCCCGATGACGAGCCGTTGCCTTTCCTGTCAGCCTACAGCCTAAACACCTGATCCAGAGGAGACGATGTCCAAGACCAGAACCGACGAAGAACGCGCCCACCTCGTCGCCGAGATGCGAAAAGAAGAGGAGAAGCGTCAGGCGGGATACCGCGAGCGGGCGCTCAAGCTCTTCCCCCACGTCTGCGGACGCTGCGCCCGCGAGTTCGAGGGGAAGAAGCTGCGCGAGCTGACCGTGCACCACATCGACCACAACCACGACAACAATCCCCCCGACGGCAGCAACTGGGAGCTGCTGTGCATCTACTGCCATGACCACGAGCACACCCGCGGCGTGCAGGAGGGGCGCGGCGAAGACGGCCCTTCCGCAGGTCCGAGCCGCCCATCTCTCGGGCACTCCCCCTTCGCGGCTCTGGCCGAGAAGTTCAAGAAGCCGTAGGCAGGGGGAGGAAAAAACTAGGCTCTCCAGATCGCCTCGAAGTCGTCGTCTTCGAGGCGATCTGCGTTCATCACCTTGTCGTTGATTCGATCGAAGCTCTCGCGGTGAAAGGGGCGGCCGCAAGCGGCGTGCGCCTCTTCGAGCAGATCGCGCTCGGCGCGCGAGACCCGGGCGTCCAAAACGCTGGTGAGCACCAGCGCCGTGAGCACCGCCCTCTTGGCGTCGTCGCCGAGCCCGCCGAGATCGTCTTTCCTGCGTGCCCAGTCGCATCCGGTGTCGTCGGTGCTCACCTCCAGAGCCTTCATGAGGTGTCGCAAGAAGAGGGCGAAGTTGGGGTGCGCGTCTTCGCTGCGCACGATCATCTCCCCCACAGCGGCCAGAACGAGGTGGCGATCCTCGGTGCGCAGCTCGTCTTTGGCCGAGGCGATGTGTTTCACCGTCTGCTGCACCGCAAAGGGGCCGAGGGATCGAATCCGCGCCTCGCGCACGATGCGCCAGGTGATGACGGCGTTCCAGATGGCGTACAGGGGGCCGGTGATCAGGGGGATGATGCCGCGAAGGGCGGCGCGCCCCAGCATCCGGCGAAGGAGCACCCGCACCACGAAGCTCGTGACCCCCACCTTCATCCGGTACATCAGCGCGATGACGGCCAGCTTCCACCGCGGAGTGCGCGCGTACGGATCGATGCTGTAGACGGGGTCGCGGGGGTTGGGAAACTCCAGCGCCGCTCGGGCGAGCCCCCGGGCCATGAACTCGCCCAGGTCGTTGCCGCCGAGGGGAAGGCCGGCGACGCGGCTGATGCGCGCCGCCGCCCGCAGCGCGTTCCAGTACAGAAAGAGGATCTCGGCGCCGCTCACGACCAGGGCGAGCGCCGTGAAGGCGGCCCAGTAGGGGAGCTGCTCGCGCCAATCGAGCCCCTCCATTCCCTCCAGATATCCCTGACGCACAAATAGCTCCGTCCCTCCCAGGATCGCCCCAGAGAGCGCCCCCGCCACGAAGGCGCACGCGATCGCCCCGCGCTCCACCCGGCGGATCGACGCCAGATCCTCGGGCGAGCATGGGCGAAGCTTCGTCTCGTCGCGGCGGTTGACCCGCTGAAGGTACGCCGCCGCGCTGCGCTCCAGCACGTTCGGTTCGGCGACGTACTCTTTTGCGGGCTTTCGCTCGGGCATCGCACTCTCCTTCGCCGCATCGGGTCTCTCCTCCAACTCTAGCATCCCGTGGGCTCGGAAGGTGCGCGGTCGCCGAATTGCGCGGCGCCCCACTTGCAATCGGGGCGCGCATTTTCCATACTTTCATGTATGGACACCTTGACGCACGCCATCAGCGGCGCCGTCCTCGGGCGGGCGACGACGGGACTCGACGGCACGCCCCTCACCGCACAGCGCCGCACGGCCGTCGGTTTCATCGCCGCGGCTTTTCCCGACATCGACTTCGCCCTTCGCCCCTTCGTCGATCCGATCACCTTTCTCGGGTTGCACCGGGGGGTGACCCACTCCGTCATCCTCCTGCCGCTGTGGGCGCTGCTGCTGGCGTGGATCTTCGCGAAGCTTTACCGCGACCCCTTGCGCCCCCGCGACTATTTCCCCCTGGCCGCCATGGGGATCGCCATCCACATCGCCGGCGACGTCATCACCGCCTACGGCACGATGATCTTCGCCCCCTTCTCCGACTACAAGGCGGCGATCCCGACGACCTTCATCATCGACCCGTGGTTCACCGGCATTTTGCTGCTGGGGCTTCTCGGCTCGTGGTTGTGGCGCGCCTCGCAGATTCCGGCGGCCGTCTCACTCCTCGTTCTCGTCGGATACATCGGCTTTCAGGGGGTGCAGCTCAACGCCGCGATAAAGGAGGGGGAGCGCTTCGTCCTCGCGCAAAGGATGGAAGGGGCGCGGGTGACGGCGCTGCCGCAGCCCCTTTCGCCTTTCAACTGGCAGATCGTGGTCGAGACGGAGAAGGTCTACATGATCGCCGCGGCGAACCTGCGGGCGCAGGAGGCGACCGAGATGCCCGACGAGGGACGGATCGCGCGGCTCATGGCGAGCTACCGCCCGACGGACGATCTGCGCTGGCGCACTTTTCACGCCTTCGGCCCCGACCCGCACGCGCGGCCGCTGGCCAGGGAGGCGTGGTACAGCGAAGAGATGGAGGATTACCGCAACTTCGCGAAGCTCCCGCACGCCTTCCGGGTCGAACAGACCGCGGATCGCGACTGCGTGTGGTTCCGCGATCTGCGATTCAGCCCGGGAGATCCCCAGACGAGCCCGAGGGCTCCGTTTCGCTTCGGCGCCTGCAGGGAGGATCGGGACGAGGAATGGCGCCTTTACCGCGACGGCGACCCGCCGGAGCGCATCGAGCGCCGCAGGCTCGGTTTCTGACAGGAAAGGTAGAAGAGGTTGAAGCAGAGGGGTGAAAAAGTGAAAGGCCCGACAGGAGTCGGGCCTTTTTGTGAGCTGTGTTTTCCCCTAATCACGGGTCATGCCGGAGAAGTGAATCGCCGGCCATTTTGCAGCATTCGATTTTGAAGTGCATCATCGATAGGCGACCTCCTTTGCCAGGGGTGACTGCCACTGCAACGTTGCAGCTTCATTATACCCGTTCCGCGCCCGATTTCCACTTTTTTCCGCGACCTTGGAGCGATTTTGTCCGACACCTGGAAGCAGTCGAAATGAAAAGGATTTTGAGCATTCTCGGGAGCGCATGACGCCGAAAGGCGAGTATAATGTGACAGAAGGGGGCGGATGAAAGGAGGAAAGATGGTGCTGAAGATCGCTCTTGCGTTGCTGATTCTGACCGGCTTCGCCCCCTGGGCTCACGCCGAGCCGGCTCGGCCGCTCCCCTTCGAGGCGACCTACTCCGTCATCTATCGCGGTTTCGCCGCGGGGTATGTGCACGCCGAGCTGCGCGTCGAGGGGTCGGGGCGCTACGTCTACGAAACGCGCGGCGAGCCCGGCGTCCTTGCCCGGCTGGTCGTCGGCAGAGACGTCGTGGAGCGTACCGAAATGCAGATCGACGCCCAGGGGGTGCGCCCCCTGGCCTGGCGCATGAATCACGGCCGCCTCGGCGACGGAGGGCTCGAATTCTCGTGGGAGAGCGGCACCGTCGCCGGCACCGTCGACGGCGAGCGGGTCGAACTGCCCACCGAACCCGGTCTGCAGGACCGCCTCTCGGTCCAGATCGCCGTCATCACGGCCCTGCGCCGCGGCGAAGAGCCGGGGACGATCCCGATGATCGACGGCGACGAGATCAAGCACTACAGCTATACGCGCGTCGGCAGCGAGACGGTCCGCATCGGCAACGGCGAGGTCGAAGCGATCCTGTACGAGAGCACCCGCCCCGGATCGAGCCGGGTGTCGCGCGTCTGGCACGTCCCCTCCCTCGACTACATCCCCATCCGGATGGAGCGGCTGCGGGGCGGGCGCGTCGAGACGGTGATGTCGCTGGAGAGGGTCGAGGCGCGCTGAGAGGGATTCGTGGGAAGATCAGGGGCGATAATGGATGGCCGCTGATTGCGATTGGCATTCCATCGCCCGATTGCTATATTTCGCGCAAGAGGATCTGGTTCGCCTGGAGATTGAATTGATGGACAGGCTGATTGAAGAGCACCGGGATGAAATCAAGCGGTTGGCGAATCTGCGTGGTGCCAGACGGGTTCGCATTTTCGGCTCGCGGGCACGCGGGGATGCGGGACCGGACAGTGATGTCGATATCCTGGTCGATCTGGAAAAGGATCGTTCGGCTCTGGCGCTTGGCGGTTTGCTGATGGATCTGCAGGATCTGCTCGGAAAGAAGGTGGATGTGGTCACCCCCTCGGCCCTGCATCCGAGAATCAGGGAGAGCGTCCTCAATCAGGCGGAAGATTTATGAGCTCGTTAGCTAAAAAGCGCCCTTGTGAGAATGAAATAACTCCCGCCTCATCCTTCCGCAAATTCAGCTTTTGCCCCTCACCCCCGCAGCGCAGCCAGGTAGTCGACCACCTCCTGCGGATGGTCTTCGGCTTTGGCGACCTTGGGCCAGTGCTTGAGGATTTTGCCGTCGGTTCCGATGACGACGGTGGAGCGGATCGCCCCTTCGCTCTTTTTGCCCCGCACCGTCTTTTCGCCGAAGGCGCCGTAGGCGCGCATGGTGTCGGCCTGCGGGTCGGACAGCAGGATGAAGGGGAGGCGGAAGTCGGCGATGAAGCGGTCGTGGGAGCCGATGCTGTCGCGGCTTACCCCCAGCACAACGACGTTGAGCCCCTGGAAGGTCGGGAACCGGTCGCGAAAGGCGCACGCCTGCTTGGTGCAGCCGGGGGTGAAGTTTCGGGGGTAGAAGTACAGGACGACGGTGTTGCCGCGGTAGTCCGAGAGGCGGTGCGTCTTGCCGTCGGTCCCTTCCAGTTCGAAATCGGGGGCTTCGCGCCCTTCGAGGTTCGTCACAGCGTCCTCCCTTTTCGGCAGTATCTCTTCTCATTCTAAACGGGGATCACCCGGAAGCAACTCCTTCCCCTCAGAGCCAGTACGGCGTCGCCTCCTGAGCCGCACTCCCTTCGCTTTGCCAGATGTGGCGAATGGCCTCGCGGGCGGCGCGGATGCGCTTCTTCTCCCCGTTCTTTTCGAGCCAGGCGAGGCTCAAAGGGACGGTCATCCACCCCTTGTCCCAGATGACCACGCGACCGCTCTCGGCCAAGGGGCGGGCTTCGTCCTCGCGCATGACGGCGAGCCCCTGCCCGTCCATGACGAGCTCCTTCACGATGTGCTCGTCCATCGTCTCCACCGCCTGATTGGGGCGCAGCCGCCGTTGGGAGAGCTGGTCGGTCAGGGCGAGGTAGAAGGGGCTCTCCGCCCCGGCCCAGATCCAGGGGAGGGCGGCGACATCCTCCCAACTCATGTCGGTCCGGCCTGCCGAGAGGCGACTCGGAACGACGACGCAGATGCGCACCCTCGCCAGCAGGGCGTGGGCGATGTCGGCGTCGCTCGCCTCGCCGTAGAAGAAGGCGAGATCGAGCTCCCCCTGCCGCAGCATCTGTGCGGTCCTGATCGTCTGACTCGTTTGAAAGATGACGTTGAGATCGCGGTGCAGCAAGGAGAGGCGGCGATTGATGGCGCCCACTCGCAGGAAGGTTGGGTCGGCGTTCAGGCCGATGGCGACCGACTCGCTCACCCCTTGGTGAAGCGCCATGGCGCGGCGTCGAATCTTCTGGGCCGCCTCCAGCGCCCCTTCGGCAAGGGGCAGAAGCTCTCGCCCCGCCTCGGTCAGCTCCATCCCCCGCGTCGTGCGTCGAAACAGAGTGATCTCGAGATCCCCTTCCAGCTGTCTGATCTGACTGGAGAGCGCCGACTGGCTCAGGTTGAGCTTCTGCGCGGCGCGCGTCAGGTTCGCTTCCCGGGCGATGGTCAGGAACGATCGGAGTTGATGGAGTTCCACGCTCTTCCCTTTGATGGCGTCGCAAAAATTCACCAACTGCTGCGTTGATGCCATTGCTCTCGCTGCTTCGACGTACCTAAGTACGCCTCATTGCTCGACAATGGCGCGCCTTGCATTTGGCGCTTTTTGCTTAGCCATCCCATATTTTGCTTTCTTGCGAAAGCATCTCCCTTTGGATGTTCGGAAAAATCGAACGCGGTCTGCTGAAAAATGCGTTGGTCGAAAACCGGATTTTCGTGTAAAAAACCAGCTTGTCGGCCCGATTGGCCGGAATTCTAGCAGAAGATCGTTCGATCGAAAATATTAATCATGGAGATGACTATGTTCGGACTTGAAGGAATTGCGGTGCCGGCCGGATTCGTGCTGACGATTCTCAGCACCGTTCTTTGCGCCGTCTACGGCGTTGTGAACTGGAATCGGGGGGACGGCGCCGAAGTCGAGGCCGAAGTCGAAGCGCCCCGCCGCGAGTGGAAAAACGACGGCGCGGCGGCCGACACCCTGTAAGGAGGAGAGATCCCGGTGAGCATCCCCCTTCTTGCCTCCATCGTCGCGGTCTATCTGTGCATCGTCGCCTACCTGTCGCACAAGGCCTTTCGCGACACTCACAGCGCCTCCGACTACATGCTCGCCGGCCGAAGGACGCACCCCTTCGTCATGGCGATGTCGTACGGGGCGACCTTCATCAGCACCTCGGCCATCGTCGGCTTCGGCGGCGCCGCCGCCGTCTTCGGCATGAGCCTGCTGTGGCTCACCTTCCTGACGATCTTCGTCGGCATCTTCGTCGCCTTCGTCTTCTTCGGCCGCCGCACCCGGCGCATGGGGCTGAACCTCAACGCCCACACCTTCCCCGAGTTTCTCGGCCGCCGCTTCCAGTCCAAGGGGCTGCAGGGGGCCGCGGGGCTTCTGATCTTCGTCGCCATGCCGCTGTACGCCAGCGTGGTGCTGATGGGCGGGGGGGCTTTCGTCACTCAGATCCTCCAGGTCGACTACAACGTCGCCCTTTTCTTTCTGACCCTGATCATCGCCGTCTACGTCGTACTCGGGGGGCTCAAGGCGGTGATGTACACCGACGCCTTCCAGGGGAGCGTCATGTTCGCCGGGATGGTCACCCTCCTCTTCTTCACCTACTACAAGCTCGGCGGCGTCACCGTGGCGCACGAGCGCCTCACGGGAATGAAGGAGATCGCCATCGCGACCTTCGGCGCCCGCGGGCACACGGGGTGGACCTCCTTCCCGGCCTTCGCCTCGGAGTACTGGCTGGTGGTGGTGACAACGATCATCCTCGGCGTCGGCATCGGCGTTCTGGCGCAGCCGCAGCTCATCGTGCGCTTCATGACCGTCGACAGCGACCGCGAGCTGAACCGCGCGGTCCTCATCGGCGGCGTCTTCATCATGGTCGCCGTCGGCGTCGCCTTCATCGTCGGGCCGCTCTCCAACGTCTTTTTCTACTACGAGAACCCCGCCACCGAGGGGAAGATCGCCATCGCCGCCGCCGGACGCAACGTCGACCAGATCATCCCGCTGTACATCAGCCACGCCATGCCGCAGTGGTTCACCGCCCTCTTCATGGTCACCCTCCTCTCGGCCGCCATGAGCACCCTGAGCTCGCAGTTCCACGCCATGGGGACCTCGCTGGGGCGCGACATCTACGAGCAGGCGCTGGGGCGCAAAGGGAATTCGGTGCTGATCAACCGCGTCGGCGTCCTCTTCGCCATCGCCATCAGCTACGCTCTGGCCTGGGGGCTGCCGATCATCTTCGAGGGGGGAAGCGCCATCATCGCCCGCGGCACCGCCATCTTCTTCGGCATCTGCGCCGCGGCCTTTTTGCCGATGTATTTCGGGGCGATCTACTTCAAGCGCATGACGCTGGCGGGGGCCTACGCCGGGATGATCACCGGCACGGCGGTGAGCCTCTTCTGGATCCTTTTCATACGCATCAACGAGTCGAAGCCGCTCCTTGTGTGCAAGGCCCTCTTCGGCATCGACTCGCTGGCCGAGGGAACCCTCTGGGCGGTGGTCGACCCGCTGGTCATCGCTCTGCCCGCCTCCATCCTGGCCACCGTCGTCGTCAACGGCTGGGGGAGGCCGGTCTGCGAGGAGCATGTGCAGACGTGCTTCCGGCGCATCGCCTGAGAGCCACTCACGACGCCGAAGCGGCGCGGCGCAGGTCGTCGAGGTCGAGGCGTTCGGTCTTCATGGCCAGCTCCCCTTGTGGGGTCCGGGGCCACTCCTCGCGCGGCCGGTCCCGGTACAGCTCCAGGCCGTTGCCGTCGGGGTCGCTGAGATAAAGGGCTTCGCTGACGCCGTGGTCGGAGGCGCCGTCGAGGGGGATTCCTGCGGCTTCCAGGCGCCGAAGGGCGTTGGCGAGAGCGCTGCGGGTCGGGTAGCGGATGGCGACGTGATAGAGCCCCGTCGTGCCGGGGGGAGGGGGAGAGCCGCCGCGGCTCTCCCAAGTGTTCAGGGCGATATGATGATGGTAGCCCCCCGCCGAGACGAAGGCGGCCCCGCTGCCGAGGCGTTGGGTGAGCTGGAAGCCGAGCACGCCGCAGTAAAAGGAGAGCGAACGCTCCAGGTCGGCGACCTTGAGGTGAACGTGCCCGATGACGACGCCGGGGTCGATCGGGCCGAATTCCGTCTTCGATCCCATCGCTGTAACCTCCTGGCCCCGAAGGGCTGACCCCCTCTCGATCAAGGGAGGGAATAGAACGCGGATTTTCGGGGAAAAGGCTCTGATCAAAATCTGATTTCAAGGTTCCAAGTCTTGAGAGTATCTATTCACCTTGGATCTCCTTCCATCATAGCAAAGAGCCGGAGGATTCTTCCTCCGGCTCTTTGCGCACTGTGACTACCCTTTGACTTCTGCCCCTTCGGCCATGAGCTTCGACATCGCTCTGGCGAAGGCGACCGGATCGCGGGGGCGATCCCCCTCCAGCAGCAGGGCCTGGTCGTAGAGGAGCCCGACGTACTCCTTGAGCTGGGCGCTCCCCTTGTCGGCGGCGAAGAGCTCCTTCATCCGGCCGATCAGCTCGTGGCTGGGGTTCACCTCCAGCACGCGCTCCCCCTTGGGGACGCTCTGTCCCATCGCCTCGAACATCTTGACCATCTTCGGGTCGAGGTCGTGCTCGCCGGCCACCAGGCAGACGGCCGAGTCCTTGAGGCGCCCGGAGATGCGCACCTCGCCGACGAGCCCCTTGAGCTCTTCCTTCATCAGCTCCAGAAGATCGCCGTACTCCTTCTTCTGCTCTTCCTTGTTCCCCTCGCCGAGATCGAGGTCCCCCTTGATCGCCGACTGGAACTCCTTCTCCTTGTACTTGCCGAGACCGGTGATGATGATGTCGTCGAAGTCGTCGGTCATGATGAGGACCTCGATCCCCTTCTCCTTGAAGACCTCCAGGTACGGCGACGACTCGGCGCTGGCGCGGCTCGGGCCGGTGATGTAGTAGATCTCCTTCTGGTCGGGCTGCATCCGCTCGACGTACTCGGCCAGGGTGATCTTCTTGCCGGCCTCGGTCTTCGTCGACTCGAACAGGAGCAGGTCGGCGATCGTCTCGCGGCGCTCGTAGTCGTGATGAATCCCCTCCTTGAGGATGCGGCCGAACTCGTCGTAGAAGGCGCCGTAGGCCTCGGCGTCGTCGCGCTTCATCTCGGCGAGGGTGTCGAGGATCCGCTTGGTGAGGTTCTTCTTGATGACCGCGACGGTGCGGTTGTCCTGCAGGATCTCGCGGCTGACGTTGAGCGGCAGGTCGGACGACTCGACGACCCCCTTGACGAAGCGCAGATAGGTCGGGAGCATCGCCTCGCAGTGGTCCATGATCTGCACCCGGCGCACGTAGAGGGCGGGGCCGATCTTGTAGTCCTGGTAGAAGATGTCGAAGGGGCGCTTCTTCGGCAGGTAGAGCAGGGCCGAGAACTCCGTCGTCCCCTCGGCCCGGTAGTGGATCGTGCGCGCCGGGTCGGTGAAGTCGTGGGAGAGGTGCTTGTAGAACTCGTTGTACTCCTCGGCGCTGACCTCCGACTTGTCCTTGAGCCAGATCGCCTTGCGCGAGTTCAGCGTCTCTTCAACCGTCTCGGTGACGCTCTTCTCCTTGTCGTCGGGGTCGGGCTTGGAGCGGGTGACGTCCATGACGACCGGGTACTCGATGAAGTCCGAGTACTGCTTGACGATCTTGCGCAGCTCCCACTCCTCCAGAAAGTTGCGGGCGTCCTCCTTGAGATGCAGGACGACGTCGGTCCCCGGCTCGGCCTTCTCGGCATCCTCGAGGGTGTAGGTGCCGTCGGCGTCCGAGCGCCAGATGACCGCCTCATCGGCGGCGGCGCCGGCCTTGCGGGTGACGACGGTCACCTTGTCGGCGACCATGAAGGCCGAGTAGAAGCCGACGCCGAACTGGCCGATGAGCTCGGGGTTGTCCTTCACCTCGCGGCTCTCCAGCAGCTTCATGAACTCCTTCGTCCCCGAGTGGGCGATGGTGCCGAGGGACTCGGCCGCTTCGTCGCGGGTCATGCCGATGCCGTTGTCGCGCACCGTCAGCGTCCCGGCCTCCTTGTCGGCGATCAGCTTGATCTTCCACGCATCCCCCTCGATGCCGAGGGATGCGTCCGTCAGCGAGGCGTAGCGCGCCTTGTCGACGGCGTCCGAGGCGTTGGAGATCAACTCGCGCAGGAAGATCTCCTTGTGGGAGTAAAGGGAGTGAATCATCAGGTCGAGGATCTTGTTCACCTCGGCCTTGAATTTACGCTTGCTCACGCTCATGGGTCTGTTACCTCCTGTCGGGACTCGAATTTTCAATGAGATCAGAAGATAAGCATCGCAATGGCCGATGTCAATGGCGGGGGGCGTCTAGTCTGGGGAAAGGGGGAGTGTAAAGGAGAAGACGCTGCCGAGACCCTTTTCGCTTTCGACCCAGATGCTGCCGCCCATGAGTTCCACCAGCGAGCGGCTGATGGCGAGCCCGAGTCCGGTGCCGCCGTATTTGCGGGTGTGCGAGCTGTCGAGCTGGCTGAAGCTCTGAAAAAGGCGATTCTGGTCTTTTGGCGCGATGCCGATCCCCGTGTCCTGAATGGAGAAAAGAAGATCGCCGCTTCGGCGCTCCACCCGCAAAATGATCTCGCCACGGTCTGTGAATTTCACGGCATTGCCGATGAGGTTGATGAGGATCTGGCATAAACGGTCCGGATCGCCCCTGAATTGGGTCGGAGCCTTGGGGTCGATCTCATGGTGAAGGCGCAGATCTTTTTGCCGCGCCTTGAGGCGAAAGAGCTCAAGGACTTTGACGAGATTCTGCCGCAGATCGAACTCGACCGCGCGAAGCTCCAGGTGCCCGGCTTCAATGCGGGAGAAGTCGAGAAGGTCCTCGATCAGCGTCTGCAGGTGCTCTGCAGATGTCCCTGCCATCTCCAGCAGCTCGCTCTGCTGCGGGGCGCTCGGCATCTGGAGGAGGAGCTCCACCGCCGTGCTGACGATCGTCAACGGCGTGCGGATCTCATGGCTCATAGTGGCCAGAAATTCCCCCTTGGCACGGCTCACCTCTTCTGCCGCGTCTCGGGTGCGGATCAGCTCGCGTTCGATCGCTTTGCGGGTGGAGACGTCCTCGAAGATCTGAAGAAGGTAAGGGTGACCCCCGATCTGGATCACCTGCCCGGTGATCTGAAGCTCATGCAGCTCGCCGCTTTTCGTGCGAATTCTCGTATCGAACTGGTGCCATCCTTTTCCGAGAAATTCACGGCCCTTGATCAGCAGCTCCGTGAGGGAGTGATCGGCCTCGAGATCGGCAACGGTCAGAGAAGCGATCTCTTCTTTGCTGTAGCCGGAGATGGCGAGAGCTTTCTCGTTGACCTTGAAGAAGCGCAAGGTGAGCGGGTCGATCACGACCATGGCGACGGGCGAATTCTCGAAGAGGATGCGAAGCTGCTCCTCGCTCTCGCGCAGCGACCGCTCGGCCTGCTTGAGCTCGGTGATGTCCTCGGTGAAGATGACGATGCCGCCGACCTCCCCGAAGGGGTCGAACCAGGGCTGGATCTCCCAGCGAAGCCACTGCAAAGAGCCGTCGGATCTCTCGAAGCGATCTTCGGCGGCGCGAACGACCTCACCGCTGAGCCCGCGCCGATGGGCCTGCTTCCAGCGTTCGGGGATCTCAGGGAAGATCTCGTAATGGCACCGGCCGCCCAGATCCCGATCGCCGAGGCCGTAGTCGAGATGCCATCGCCGGCTGGCGCGAATATAGCGCATCCGGCGGTCGAACATCGCCAGCGCAACCGGAGCGTGGTCGATGAAGAGGCGCAGCCGCTCCTCGCTCGCTCTCAGCTCTGATTCTATCCTCGCCTCATCGGCGCGGCGCGGGTCCGCCTCGGGTCGGCATTCATACTGCGCGAGACGACTTCTCAGCTCGTCAAGCTCGCTGATCAGCGCTGCTCTGGTTTTTCCCTCGTCCCCCATCATCAACGACCGCCTCTCGCCGAAACCGTTTTGGTTTTGCAAACGCACGAGCTCCTGAAAGATTAAGGGATTTCTCAGAAATATACAATTTCGAATCGCGGCGGGACTTGCGTCGAGCGAAAAGGAGCGCGAGGAAACATGAGTCTGCTTTTTGAGCGCTGAAGGGGGGCAGCGGCGCGCAGAGGATTTTTCCCCGGCCTTTGACCTGCGTCATGTTTCGCTGGCGAGGATCGGTGTAGTGTGCCGATTGTCAGAGTCAGATTGTCAGAAGGTTTTTTTCAGCTTTTTCAGCAAAAGGAGTCTTGACGATGGGAAGCTGTTCATGCGGCGGCAACGCAAGCGGGGCCGGCCCTTTCTCCGAAGGGCGCGAGCTCGTTGAATTCGTCTCTCAGGCGCACGGCGGCGCATTGAGAACCCGGCCGATCCCCGGCGGCGGCCTGAACACCCTCTGCCAGGGGTGCGGCGCGGGGTTCACCCTGGCGACCTTCGTCGGCAACTGCCCCGAATGCGGCGGCGTCCACGCCGTCTCTCCCCCCCGCGCCTACGACCCCGCCAACATCCAGTTCGCGGGCAAAGGGTTCACCCTTCCAGAGTGATCTGCGCTCAGGCCAGGAGCGCGTCGACTTTCGCCGCACAGATGAAGTCGTTCTCGGTCAACCCGCCGACGGCATGGGTGGTGTAGGTCACCCGGCAGGTATTGTAGCCGACGTGCAGGTCGGGGTGGTGGTTCTCGCGCACCGCGATCCAGGCGACGGCGTTGACGAAGGCCATCGTGCGGCCGTAGTTCTTGAAACGAAAGAGCTTGCCGATGGCGCCCCCGTCCATCTCCCACCCCTCCAACTGCGAAAGGAGGCGCCCGGCCTCCTCCTCGCCGAGCGGCGGCGTCCCCCCTTCGCAGGGGACGCAGTGCCGCGTTTCCAGCGTATCATCTTCCATCGATCCCTCCTTCTGATGTGAGCCCATCGCCGCGAAGCAGACGCAATAGCGCCTCTTCGCCTTCGCCGAGCGCCGCCCGCAGCTCGTCGGCGCCGAGGGGCCGTTGGCGGATCTGTTTTCTCGCCGCCTGAAAGCCGATGTCCCAGGCGTAGTGCTTCGTATAGCCGTCGTAGAAGTCGTAGGGATTGTGCGCCGAAGGGCGCTGCGGATTCAGCGCGTCCCTCATCGCCGCCAGTTGACCCTCGCGATACTCGGGCGAAAGATGAAGGGCCATGGCGGCCCCTTTCGGTACGATGATCCCCATGGCTTCATTGTAGCGGATAATCCAGATTGCGTGAGGGCTTCGTCAGCCGGCGACGTCGTCGAGGCGAGTGGGCAGGGCTTGCCTCGGCGCGCCTAAAAATGAGACAATTTATGTCAACAATTTCGATGCTGGAGGGCCTCATCGACATGAAGAGTCAACGGAAGGTCGGCACCGTGCGTTCACTCGACGCCTTTCTCTTCGACAACCGCTTCGTGCGCGAGCTGCCGGGGGACCCCGACACGGCGAACCGGCCGCGCCAGGTGGGTGGCGCCTGCTACTCCAGGGTCCGCCCGGTTCAGGTGAAAGAGCCGAAGCTCGTCGCCCATTCGCCCGAGGTCGCGCGCCTGCTCGATCTGCCGGAGGATGCCTTTCGCGACGAGGATTTCGCCCAGGTCTTCGCCGGCAACCGTCTCCCAGCGGGAGCCGACCCGTATGCGATGTGCTATGGGGGCCATCAGTTCGGCAACTGGGCCGGTCAGCTCGGCGACGGGCGCGCCATCAACCTCGGCGAGATCGTCAACGGGCGCGGCGAGCGCTTGGCGCTGCAGCTCAAGGGGGCCGGGCCGACGCCGTATTCGCGGCGGGGGGACGGCTTTGCCGTGCTGCGCTCGTCGGTGCGCGAGTTTCTCTGCAGCGAGGCGATGCATCACCTCGGGGTTCCGACGACCCGGGCGCTCAGTCTCGTTTTGACGGGGGAGGAGGTCGTGCGCGACATGTTCTACGACGGCCACCCCAAGACAGAACCGGGGGCGGTCGTCTGCCGCGTCGCGCCGTCCTTCACCCGCTTCGGAAACTTCGAGATCTTCGCCGCGCGCGAAGACCTCGATCTGCTGCGCCGCCTCCTCGACTACACCGTGCGCACCGACTTTCCCCATCTCGGCGAGCCCACCGGCGCCGTCTACCTCACGTGGTTCGAGGAGGTCTGCCGCCGCACGGCGCAGATGATCGTTCACTGGATGCGGGTGGGGTTCGTGCACGGGGTGATGAACACCGACAACATGTCGGTCCTCGGCCTCACCATCGACTACGGCCCCTACGGATGGATCGAGGACTACGATCCTGGCTGGACGCCGAACACCACCGACGCGCGTGGGAAGCGCTACCGCTTCGGCAACCAGCCGCAGATCGCCCTGTGGAATCTGGCGCGCCTCGCCTCGGCGATCTATCCTCTCATCGGTGAAGCCGAAGCACTGGAGGAGGCCCTGGATCTTTATGCGCAGTCCTACCGGCAGGGGTGGGATGCGATGATGGCGGCGAAGCTTGGGCTCGAGCGCTTCGAGGAGGGGACCGACCGCGAGCTCGTCACCGAGTTGCAGTCGATCCTGACGCTGGCGCAGACCGACATGACCCTCTTCTATCGCGCGCTGCCCCTGGTCGCGGGGGGCAATGCATCGACGGACGATGAGCTCATCTCTTCGCTCATGGGGTCATATTACCGCCCCGAAGAGCTCGACGCCGAGAAGCGGGGGCGGATTGGAAGGTGGCTGAAGAGCTATCTTGCACGGACGCGGCGCGACGGCATGCCCGATGCTGAGCGGCAAAGGCGCATGAACGCCGTCAACCCCAGGTACGTCCTGCGCAACTACCTCGCCCAGCTCGCCATCGACAAGGCCGAGGAGGGGGATTTCTCCCTTGTCGAGACGCTCCTGGAGGTGCTGCGTCGCCCCTACGACGAGCAGCCGGAGATGGAGGAGTTCGCCAGGAAGCGCCCCGAGTGGGCGCGCCACCGGGCGGGGTGCTCGATGCTGTCGTGCAGTTCGTGAGGATTTGGAACTACAAGAGCCGGATGGGGAACGCTCCGCGCAAGGGTCGGTTTTCGGGGCCGAGAAACTGATGGGTTTGACTTCTGGACATCCAGATGCCACCTGAATACCCCACAGGTTTCCACAATCATCCTGCGGGAGAAGGGGCTCCATCTGTCTGGAAGAATTCTGCGCCTATGTCAAGGCGAAATCATGAATGCCTCTGCCGATCTTGTTGCCGATGTCTAGCGGAAAATGAAAGAGGCCGGACGCATGGCATCCGGCCTCGAAGATAGACTTGACGGAAGGAGTTTACACGATCCCCTCGAACAGCACGCTCGACAGATAGCGCTCGCCCGAGTCGGGGAGGACGGTGACGATCGTCTTGCCCTTGTTCTCGGGGCGGGCGGCGAGGCGTGCCGCCACGGCGACGGCGGCGCCGCAGGAGATGCCGGAGAGGATCCCCTCTTCGAGGGCGAGGCGGCGGGCGAAGTCGATCGCTTCGTCGTTGGTGACCTGCTCGACCGCATCGACCATGGAGAGGTCGAGGGTGTCGGGGATGAAGCCGGCGCCGATTCCCTGGATCTTGTGGGGGCCGGGCTTGAGCTCGGCTCCGGCGAGCTTCTGGCTGATGACGGGGCTGTCGACGGGCTCCACCGCCACCGAGGTGATCGCCTTGCCTTTGGTCTTCTTGATGTAGCGCGACACGCCGCTGATGGTGCCGCCGGTGCCGACGCCCGAGACGAAGATGTCGATCTTGCCGTCGGTGTCCTCCCAGATCTCGGGGCCGGTCGTCTGCTCGTGAATCAGGGGGTTCGCCGGATTCTTGAACTGGTGCAGCAGAACGTAGCGGTTCGGGTCGGAGGCGGCGAGCTCCTCTGCCGCGGCGACGGCGCCGGACATCCCCTTGGGACCGGGGGTGAGGATGAGGTTGGCGCCGAAGGCCTTGAGGACCTTGCGGCGCTCGAGGCTCATCGTTTCGGGCATCGTCAGCGTCAGGGGGATGCCGCGGGCGGCGGCGACGAAGGCCAGAGCGATGCCGGTGTTGCCGCTGGTCGGCTCGACGATCTCCTTGCCGGGGCCGAGGAGCCCCTTCTTCTCGGCGTCCCAGATCATGGAGGCGCCGATGCGGCACTTGACCGAGTAGGCGGGGTTGCGCCCCTCGACCTTGGCGAGGATCGTCGTCCCTTCAGGGGCGAGGCGGTTCAGGCGCACCAGGGGGGTGCGGCCGATGGCGAGGGAGTTGTCGGTGTAGATCTGGGCCATGTCGGTAGTCTCCTTTGGTGAGAGTCCTTTGGGTTGCTTTGCGGTAACAGTTCAGCATGGGACCACGACTCCCACGCCAAGAGACGCTTTTCGCCATCCATGGCCGCTTGACTGGCGCCGTCCATGGCGCCGGACACCCTTGTCATGTGAGCCGTGACCCACAAGAGGGGGTGAGCAGAGAGCTTTCTGTTTTATTCCAGCTCCTGAATCGCTCGCAGGAGTCCTCCCAGTTCGAGTTGCTCGGCGATCTTCTCTCCGAACCCTTCCCCCTTCCTGCGGTAGAGATCGAAGAGGGGACGGCGTTCTCCGTCCGCTCCGGGCACTTTCTTGACGGTGACGATCCCCACGTCCGAGAGCTGCGGCTGAGCGCAGGAGTTGGGGCAGCCGGCGATGGCCCAGCTGAGGCTCCCGGCGCGCTCTGCCATGGCGGCGATCGCCTGGCGGGCGACGTCGCGGGTAGGGGAGAGCCCCATGCGGCACTCGTGGGCGCCGGGGCAGATGCGGAAGCTCACCCGCTCCTGCGCAGTCTCCCCGGCGAACCCGCAGGCGGCCAGGGCACTTCTCGCCTCTTCTTCCCTGCGGGGGTCGGACAGGAGAAAGGCGACGTTCTGATCGGCGGTGAGCGCCATGAATCCGGCGGCGAAGCGCTCGGCAACCCCGGCGAAGGCGCGCAGCGCGTCCGCGGAGAGCTCCCCCGCGAAGATGCCGGCCTCGACGATGGTGCGCGGCCCGGGGGGCAGCGGGGTGAGGCGTTTCTCGAAGCCGTCGGCGAGCTCGAGCTCGGCCGGACCCCGGGCGCGCTCGACCTCCATCAGGCGCCGGAAGGTCGTCTCCCCCATCTCGCGCACGACGTGCTTGAGGCGCTTCCCCTTGGGGGCATGGCGGCGATAGAGGCGCAACGTCGCCTCGATCAGGGGGATGATCTGCGCCTCGCCGACGCGCTCCGCATAAAGGAAGGCCGGCTGGGGCTCGCGCCCGAGCCCCCCGGCGAGCCAAAAGTCGTAGAGATCGCGGCCGTCGTCTGCGGTTCCCAAAAAGACGAGACCGACGTCCTGGATCAGGTGGCGCGAGCCTGAATACCCGGCATCGACGCCGACCTTGAATTTCTTGGGGAGGTCCTCGAAGTGCGGGTTGCCGGCGAAGTGCCGGTGAATCTTGCGGGCGAGGACCTGGGCGAAGGCGAACCCTTCGCTGAAGGTGGTGCTGCACGAGACGCCCCGCACCGCCCCGCCGCACGCCCCGCGGGAGGTGAGCCCCACCGCCGCCAGCAGGCGCACGACCTCGGGGAGATCCCCCAGCTGAAGCCAGTGGAATTCGATACTGCCCCGGGTGGTGAGGTGCACCGCGCCGCCCGCGAAACGATCGGCGATCTCGGCGACCTTCACGGCCTGCTCGGCCGAGAGGACCCCCGCCGGGACCTTTGCCCGCAGCATGAGCTGGCCGTCCTCGTTCTGCTTGTAGACCCCCTCGATGCGGAGGCGCTGCCAGTCGATGGTCATCCTGAAAACTCCAAATCGTTAAATTCTAACGCAGTTTTTGCATTGTGCAGCTTTGGGCTCGGAATGGGCGGAAAAACGTCTGAAAACCGGCCAGAATTTGGCTTTACCCCCAGATCTCCCGCACGATGCGCTCGGCGATCTGTTCGGCGGATCCCTGCGCGCCGCTGACGACGATTTCGGCCTGCTCGGGGGGCTCGTACGCCAGGTCGACGCCGCTGACGTCGTGAATCTGGCCGTCGCGCGCTTTGCGGTAGATCCCCTCGGGCTCCCTCTCTTCGCACAGCTCGATGGGGGTGTCGACGAAGATCTCCACGAACTCCGCCGGCTCGAAGAGCTCGCGGGCGGCGCGGCGTTCCCGGCGGAAGGGGGAGGTGACCGCCACCAGGACGATCATGCCGGCGTCGACGAAGAGACGGGCGACCTCGGCGGTGCGGCGCACATGCTCGACCTGGTCGGCGTCGCCAAACTCGAGGTCGCGGTTGAGCCCCCGCCGAAGGTTGTCGCCGTCGAGGATGTAGGTGTGGCGCCCCAGGGAGTGAAGCTTTTTCTCCACCAGGTTGGCCAGCGACGATTTTCCGGCGCCCGCCAGCCCCGTGAACCACAGCACCCGCGGATTCTGGCTCTTGATTTCGGCGCGGGCCTTCTTGTCGATGTCGAGGCTCTGCCAGTGGCTTGCGCCGGAGCGAAGGAGCGGCTGGTGGATCATCCCTGCGCCGACGGTGGCGTTGGTGAGGCGGTCGATGAGGATGAAGTTGCCGGTGCCGCGGTTCTCACGGTACGAGTCGAAGGAGATCGCCCTGTCGAGGGTCAGCGAGCAGACCCCCACTTCGTTCAGGCGAAGGGACTTGCCCGCCTCCTGCTGCAGGGTGTTGACGTTGACCTTGAACTTGAGCTCGGCCACCTGCGCGGGGGCCGTGGATGAGCCGGCCTTGAGGAGGTAGCTGCGCCCCGGCAGGAGCGGATCGTCATGCAGCCAGACGATCTTCGCCTCCAGGCGGTCGGCGTGGTAGGGGGGGATCTCGGGGGTCGCCAGGGTGTCGCCGCGGCTGATGTCGATCTCGTCTTCGAGGGTCAGCGTCACTGCCTGCCCGGCGGCGGCGCGCTCCAGGTCGCCGTCCATGGTGACGATGCGCGCGACGCGGGACTTCTTCCCCGAGGAGGTGACGACGACCTCGTCCCCCGGGTGGACGACCCCCGAGGCGACGGTGCCGCAGAAGCCCCGAAAATCGAGGTTGGGGCGGTTGACCCACTGCACCCGCATGCGAAAAGGCTTCTGGGCCGCGGCGTCGGCGACCTGCACCGTTTCGAGGTACTCCATCAGCGTCGGCCCCTCGTGCCACGGGGTCTTCTCGCTGCGCGTCAGCACGTTGTCGCCGTTCAGCGCCGAGATGGGGATGGCGGCGACCTGATCGAAGCCCAGCCCCGCGGCGAAGGCCTCGTAGTCGCGCCGGATCTCGTCGAAGCGCTCGGCGCTGTAGTCGACCAGGTCCATCTTGTTGATGGCCAGAACGACGTGGCGGATGCCGACCAGAGAGACGAGGTAGCTGTGGCGCTTCGTCTGGGTGAGGACCCCCTTGCGCGCGTCGATGAGGATGATGGCGACCTGGGCGGTGGAGGCGCCGGTGACCATGTTGCGCGTGTACTGCTCGTGGCCGGGGGTGTCGGCGACGATGAACTTGCGCTTGTCGGTGGAGAAGAAGCGGTAGGCGACGTCGATGGTGATCCCCTGTTCGCGCTCGGCCTGCAGCCCGTCGAGCAACAGGGCGTAGTCGATGTTCTCCCCTTGCGTCCCGACGCGGCGGCTGTCGGCCTCCAGCGAGGCGAGCTGGTCCTCGAAGATCATCTTCGAGTCCCACAGCAGGCGCCCGATGAGGGTGCTCTTGCCGTCGTCGACGCTGCCGCAGGTGATGAAGCGCAGCATCCCCTTTTCTTCCTGCGTTTTGAGATAGGCGAGGATGTCGCTGGCGATCAGATCGGATTGGTGGGCCATGGTGTACTCCGTACAATTTTGGATTTTGAATTATAAATTTTGAATTTAATTCAAAATCCAAAATCTAAAATTTAGAATTTTCTGGCGCGTGCGTCAGAAATAACCTTCCTGTTTCTTCTTCTCCATCGATCCCGACTGGTCGTGGTCGATGAGCCGCCCCTGGCGCTCGCTGGTGCGGGTGAGGAGCATCTCCTGGATGATCTCGGGGAGGGTGGCGGCGTTCGACTCGACGGCGGCGGTCAGGGGATAGCACCCCAGGGTGCGAAAGCGCACCGACTTCATCTCGACCTTCTCGCCGGGCTTGAGCTCCATCCGCTCGTCGTCGACCATGATGAGCATCCCGTCGCGATCGACCACGGGGCGCTCTTTGGCGTAGTAGAGCGGGACGATGGGGATCTGCTCCAGGTAGATGTACTGCCAGATGTCGAGCTCGGTCCAGTTGGAGAGGGGAAAGGCCCGGATGCTCTCGCCTTTTCTGACCTTGGCGTTGTAGATGTTCCACAGCTCGGGACGCTGGCTCTTGGGGTCCCAGCGGTGGCTCTCGGTGCGGAAGGAGAAGATCCGCTCCTTGGCCCGCGACTTCTCCTCGTCGCGCCGGGCTCCGCCGAAGGCGGCGTCGAACTTGTATTTGGTGAGGGCCTGTTTGAGGGCCTCGGTCTTCATGATGTCGGTGTGAAGGGCGCTGCCGTGGGTGAAGGGGCCGATCCCCTGACGCACCCCCTCCTCGTTGATGTGGACGAGCAGGTCGAAGCCGCACTCGCGCGCCATGCGGTCGCGAAACTCGATCATCTCGCGGAATTTCCACGTCGTGTCGATGTGCATCAGCGGAAACGGGGGCTTGGCCGGATAGAAGGCCTTGCGCGCCAGGTGGAGCATGACGGCCGAGTCCTTCCCGATGGAGTAGAGCATCACCGGATTGTCGAACTCGGCGGCGACCTCGCGGATGATGTGGATGCTCTCGGCTTCGAGCTGTTTCAGATGGGTCATTTTCATCTTCGTATTATCCCTCGGATTTCCGGTGCCCTGTAGGGGCCATTCATGAATTGCCCCTACGTTGAATGTTCTTCGTCGGTTTTACCGCCGATGCAGTCCGCATTCCTTGTTTTCCGGATCTTCCCACCACCAGCGCCCCGCCCGGGGGTGTTCCCCCTCGCGGATCGCCCGGGTACAGGGGGCGCAGCCGATGGAGGGGTATCCCTGCCGCTGGAGGCGGTTCACGGGGATGCGCCTCCTGTCGGCGTAGGCCCACACCTCGGCTTCCGTCCAGGCAATGAGGGGGTTGATCTTGACGATCCCGCCGTGGGCGGCGTCGATCTCCAGCGGCGTCAGGTCGGCCCGGGTGACGCTCTGCTCGCGGCGCAGCCCGGTGATCCACCCCGAAAGGGGCGCCAGCGCCCGTCCCAGAGGCTCGACCTTGCGAATGCGGCAGCACTCGTGGCGGTTCTCGAGGCTTTCGCGGAAGGAGAAGAGCCCCTTTTCGCGTTCAAGGCGCTCGACGGGCTCGCGCTCGGGGAAGTACCAGTCGATTCTCACCCCGTAGCGCTCGCTCACCGCCTCGGCCGCCTCGTACGTCTCTTCGTTGAGTCGGCCCGTGTCGAGGGCGAAGACGCCGATCTCGATCCCCGCTTCTTTGGCCAGGTCGATGATGGCGATGTCCTCGACGCTGAAGGAGCAGGCGAGGGAGACGGGGCCGCCGGCGGTCTCAAGCCCCGCCCGCAGGATCTGCTCGGCGGTGGCGTTCTCGGGGAGTTCTGGGAGTTTTTCGATCATGATCAATCCTCAAAAAACGTAGTTGCGACGAATTGGATAAACTTTCCTGGCTCCTGGCTCCTGGCTCCTGGCTCCTGGCTCCTGGCTCCTGGCTCCTGGCTCCTGGCTCCTGGCTCCTGGCTCCTGGCTCCTGGCTCCTGGCTCCTGGCTCCTGCTTTTCAGACCCCCAGACCCATCAGCGGCCAGATGAAGTAGGCCGTCGCCAAAAAGAGGGCCATGGCGAAAATCTGGACGATGAGCCCCGGCACGATCATCTCGCGCACCTTGAGAAAGCCCGACGAGAAGACGATGGCGTTGGCCGGCGTCCCCATGGGGAGGCAGAAGGCGAGCCCGGAGGGGAGGGCGATGGCCAGCGTCATCAGGCGCGGATCGATCCCCATGGTGGCCTCCAGACTCATGCCGATCGGCATCAGGATGGCGATGACGGCGGCGTTGCTGATGCACTCGGTCAGAACGAGAGAGAGGATCGCCATGACCGAGATCACCAGGAAGGGGGAGTCGGAGAGCCCCGAGAGTCCCTGGTCGGCGATCCATTTGGCGGCGCCGCTTCGATCGAGGGCGCTCGCCAGGGTGATGGCCCCGCCGTACATGAGGATCACCCCCCAGTTGACGTACTCCTCGATCGCCTTCCAGGTGACGACGTTGAAGACGAAGAGGGCGGCGGTGGCCAAAATGGCGATGCTGGCCAGCCCGAGCTCTCGGCCGAGAAAGATCCAGCCGGCGAGGGTGAGCACCATGATCGCCGCCACGATCTTCTCCTGAATGGTGATGCGCCCCATCTCCAGACGCTGGCGGCTCAGAAACTGGATCCCCTTCTCCACCGAGGCGATGTCCTTGGGGAAGACCCAGTGCAGAAAGACGAAGCCGACGAGCATCAGCGGCAAGACGATGGGGAGCGCCGCCGCCGTCCACTCCCAGAAGGTGAAGTCGAGCCCCGTCGATTCGCGCAGCATCCCCACGGCGAGTGGCGCCCGGGCGCCGCCGAGAAAGGTGGCGATGCCGCCGATGACGCACCCCCAGCCGATGGACATGAAGAGGAGCTTGCCGTAGCGGCTGCCGCTCGCGGGGAGATCGAGGCTTTTCACGATGGCCGCCACCACCGTGAACATCATCGCCGCCACGGCGTGCTCGCTCATGGCGAAGGACAAAAAGGCCGACAGGAGAAAGACCGTCAGCGCGAGGCGCGTCGGCGTCTTTCCGAAGCGCACCAGCATCGAGCGCGCCAGCCGGGCCGAGAGCCCCGAACTCGTCATGGCGGCGGCGAGGATGAAGGCGCCGAGGATGAAAAAGAGCGCTTCGTTGCCGAAGAGGGCGAAGGTCTGGCGCCGCTCCAGGATCCCCATGAGGGGGATGGCGGCCATGGCCAGCAGCGAGGTGACCGCCAGGGGGATGATCCCCGAGATCCAGAGGAACGTGCAGCCGGCGAAGAGGATCAGCGCCCGATAGCCGGCGGTGCTCAGCCCCTCGGGGGGCTCCAGGGCGAAGAGGACGGCGAGGATGGCGAAGACGACCGCCAGGATCTGGTAGCGCCGGGTGCGGTCGGCCAGCACCCGCCACAGGGGGCGCCGGTCGATCTTGAGGGGCTTCTCGACGTAGTTCTCGGCCATTACAGCCCCGCCGAATCGAACGATTCTTCAGTGCGCCGCACCCGCAGATGGCGGCGCAGATCGCTGGAGGTGCGAAGGCGCGCCTCCTCCACCTTGTCGATGAGGGCGCCCAGCCCCTTGCGGGGGGCGCAGGCGGCCAGAGGGGTCGCCAGGTTGAGCAGGGGACGCAGCGGCTGCAGCGCCGCCCCGGCGCGCGAGAGCTCGCGGGCGAGATGCTCGAAGAGGCGGGCGATCTGCTGCGGCGTGCGCTCGATTTTCTCGCTCACGGTGACCAACGGGACGATCTGTTCGGCCAGCAGGGCGTCGATCTGCGCCATGGCGCTCTCGGGCTCCTGGTCGGGGGAGACCGACGAGAGGACGGACCAGCGGGGGAAGACGCCCCGCGCGTGGTCGAGGGCCTTGCGCCAGGACGCCTCCGATCGCTGCGCCATCTCCTGCGGCAGATCGATCAGGTCGATGCCGGCCCCGTAGGCGGCCTCGATGGCGGCGCTGGAGGGAGGTGCGACGAAGCGCCCGAGGATGAAGCCGCGGAAATTCTTCTTCAGAAGACGCACCAACTCCTCGCCCCTGCGGAAGTGTTCTTCGGTGGCGAAGGAGAGAATAAAGAGCCCCGCCGGTTCGATGCTGTCGCTCTCGTAGATCGTCTCAAGAGTCACGCGCACGGGGAGCGCCGAGCCGACCCAGAAGACGCCTTCGTGGCGGCGCAGCTCCGCATCTCCTCCGAAGCGCAGGGGGCGGCGCAGAAGCTCTTCGATTTTCTCCGGGTCGATCAGCATGACGGCAATTTTTCCTGGGCATCAAAAACTTGACGTTCAAGTCGATGATTGGATGCTAGTAAAATATCCCAATCGTGTCAAGAATAAATTTGAAATATTCTTTAGCTTTCTGCTGTTTAATTGAGCGTGCCGGATCGGTCCGACAGGCAGGAGGTGAAAATAGAAAAGGCCGCCCGGGGCGGGGCGGCCTTGAAAGGAGCGCAATCGAAGGGATCGGGAGAGGGTCAGGCCTGGATGATCTTTCGCAGGTTTTCGTCCTCCTGGCGGGCGAGACGGGCGAAGGTGTAGCTCTCGAGAATCCCCATCATCTGCTCGCGCACCTCCTTCCAGGCGGCGTGCACGGCGCAGTAACAGTCCTTGCGGCAGATCCCGGGGCGCTCGAGGCAGTGATTGAGAAAGAGGGGGCCTTCTTCGGCCCTGACGACGTCGAGCAGGGTGATCTCCTCGGGGTCTTTCAACAGGTAGAACCCCCCTCCGACGCCGCGCTGAGAGCCGACGATCCCGGCCTTGATGAGAGG
Source organism: Desulfuromonadales bacterium (assembly GCA_050485365.1). Taxonomy (GTDB): domain Bacteria; phylum Desulfobacterota; class Desulfuromonadia; order Desulfuromonadales; family JACZKF01; genus JARFUG01. The sequence goes on from JBJHBH010000011.1 coordinate 39,141, forward strand.
CTGAAGGATCTTGGTGAGAAAGGCCGGGGTGATGTCCTGGCTCTGGCAGATGTCTTTTTTGAAGACGATCTCCCCTCTGGGCTGCTTCGAGAGATAGAGCAGGGCACGGATCGAATATTCGGTGGCGCGGGTGATGATCAAGGGGGCTCTCCTTTGGAAAAATCTTACTTTGAAGAGTTACAATAAGATGAATACGAATGTCAATCAAAAAGGTGTATACGTCGGCAAAGGGCGACGGCTCTATCTCCCCCATTGTGCGGGGAAATCCGGTGCGCAGATGCGAAGGGCTCTTGACAGTGGGGCGCCGCATCGGCATCATTCGAAAGTCCCAGAAGGAGTCTTTCCCGCCTTGACGTCCACGCCTGCATCGACTCTCACCGTCGGGCGCTTTGCGCCCAGTCCGACCGGCCCGCTTCACTTCGGATCGCTGGTGGCCGCCGTGGGGAGCTACTGCCTCGCCCGGCGCTCCGACGGGCTCTGGCGGCTGCGGATCGAAGATCTGGACCGGCCGCGGGTCGTGCCGGGGGCCGCCGACGAGATCATGCGTACTTTGGAGCGCTTCGGGTTCCGCTGGGACGGGGAGGTCCTTCATCAGAGCCGCCGCACCGGGCGCTATGAAGAGGCGCTGCAGGCGCTGCGCCGCAAGGGGCTCGTCTTCGAGTGCGGCTGCTCGCGCCGCGAGATCCTCGCCGGCGCCCCGCACCCCGGCGAAGAGGGGCCGGTCTATCCCGGCACCTGCCGGCACGGTCTGGCGCCGGGGCGCCCCCCGAGGGCTCTTCGCCTGCGCGTCCCCAAAGGGGGGATCTCATTTTGCGACGGCGTCTTCGGACCGGTGCAGCAGTGTCTCGCCACCGCCGTCGGCGATTTCGTTTTGCGCCGTGCGGACGGTCTTTTCGCTTACCAACTCGCGGTGGTCGTCGACGATGCCGACAGCGGCGTCAACCAGGTCGTGCGCGGCGAAGACCTCCTCGGCTCGACGGCGCGTCAGATCTATCTCCACTCATGCCTCGATCTCCCGGTGCCGCGCTATATCCACCTTCCGTTGGCCCTCGATGCGACCGGGGAGAAGATCAGCAAGCGGCACGGGATTTCGGAGCCGCTCCCGCCATCGGCGCTGTGGCACGCCCTGTGCTTTCTGGGGCAGAGCGTCCCTGCGCAGCTCAAGGCGGCTCCGCCCCGGGAAGCCCTCGCCTGGGGGTGTCGCCATTTCGAGGTGGAACGTATCCCGGCTCTCTCGGCCAAAACTGAGGGGGCGATGCGAGTTTTTGGTGCAACCCAGCTTCAGATGGAGGTCGAAAGATGAAACGGATCGCGCTGCTATTGCTGCCCCTCATCCTCATCGGATGCGCCGGCGGAACGTACAAGCTCCCCAAGGACGAGTACCGCGAGCGGGTGAGGACTCTGGGGGTGCTCCCTCTGATGGTCGACGAGGGCTCGACCATCAACCATCCGCAGCGCCAGGAGGTCATCGCCCTGCTGCACCGGGAGAACGCGGGCAAGGACGAGAGGCTCGTCTCGATCCTGCGCGACAGACGGGGGTATTTCGACATCCGCGAGATCGAGGGGAGTTCGCGGGCGCTCTTCTCTTCGTTGGTCCGGGGGGGCGCCCTGCGCGGGGAGGGGGATGCCCTCTACCGCCGCTACCAGTTCGACGGATCGGCCGCTGGCCGCCTCGCCTCCGAGCACATGGTCGACGGGCTGCTCGTGGTGATTCTGAACGGGGTCGAGCGGGTCGAGCGGCGGCGCGACCGCGCCCCCTTCGTGACCTATCTCGAAGCCCCCTACAATTCGATCCAGGTCACCGCGGCGGTGGTGCTCCCCTCGGGAGAGATCGCCTGGGAGTACGCGGGCGAGGCCGGAGATGCCTTTCTCCCCCTGCAGTATCCCGATTTTCTCGAGGCCTCCGTCAACCGCACCGACGAGGTGCGGATCAAGTTTCTCACCCTCGACGGGCTTGAGCGCGCCCTGCGCGAGCCGAGCAAGGGGATCCTGGTGCGCGACGAATACCCGGGGCTCTATCTCGGCCTCTTCCAGAAGATCAGCTCATCTCTCAACCCCGGGCTCAACATCCCGTTGCGCCCTCGCTAAGCACGACGTTTAATTTGCAAAAGTGGTAACTGTTCGGCATGGGTCCCCACTCCCATGCCAACGGACGCTTTTCACCGTCCATGGCCACTTGATTGTGGCGCCAGACACCCTTGTCATGTGAGCCGCAACCCCGTAAGGTGAATAGATTCGCAAAATGTTTGACTTTTCAGTTTAGAAGGTCTTGAATAGGAACTGTTCGGCCGACGGATCGTGCAGGACGGTTCACTTACACGGGAGGGGGGCACATGACGCGACGTATCGCATCGTTTTTTATCCTTCTTTTTCTCTTTGCCGCTCCGGGCCTCGCCTGGGGCGATGACCGCGCCGTCGAGGCGGCCGAGGACTTTGTCTCGCAGATCGATTTCGGGCGCTTCGGCGAGAGCTGGGACGAGGGGGACTACCTCCTTCAGTTCAGGACCCCCCGCGAGGAGTGGGTCCGAACCCTCGCGGTCGATCGGGAGCTCTTCGGCTGGCTGATCGAGCGGCGGCTCAAGCTCACCGCCTCTCGCGGCTCGCTGCCGGGGCTTCCCGACGGAACGTATCTGATCGTGGTCTTCGACGCCGTTTTCGAGAACAAAAAGGCCGCCATCGAGACGGTGATCATGGTGGCCGATGAATGGGGGCGCTGGCACCCTGCCGGATACGCCTTGAGATAGGCGCTCCCCTCCGGTACGTTCCACCTCTGTTCGACCCCCAAAAAAGAGGCCGGCTCGCACGCAGCGAACCGGCCTCTTTTCGTCGAACGAAGGTAAATTGGCGACGGGTCAGCCCAGCTCGTGCCGGCGCGACCACATCCAGAGTCCGACCCCGGCGATGGCCGCCGCCGTGGCGGCGGCGATGAGGGGCCATGGAAGTGGGTGCGGGTCGTCGTGAAATTCGCTCCAGAAACTGGATGCGCCTGCCGCCCTCACGGCCTGATCAAAATCGATATCCTTGACGTTTTCGGTTTCGAACATCGGATTTCTCCTTGATGAAAAAAGCCAGCCGGTTCATAGGATTGACGCCATGATAAGCAAAAGGGGAGAAAAATGCACGCCTATTTGAGCCCGGTGCGCCCGTTTTCGAAACGGCTGTTTCAAAAGGCTTGCCCGATATGGGATCTTCTGTAAAATTGGCTCGTTGAGGTGCCGAAAAATCCAAATGATCAAGGAGAGACGAGCGATGAATTTCGACAGAGTCAAGGAGATTGCCCGTGAGCGGGGCGTGAAGCCGGGGCGGATGAAGAAGGCGGAGCTGATCCGGATGATGCAGAGCCGGGAGGGGAGCCTCCCCTGCTACGATACGGGGCGCATCGCCGAGTGCGGCGAGCTCGACTGCCTGTGGAGGGAGAGCTGCAGATAACGCGATCCATAAGCACGTTCGAATCGACCGAGCGTTTTCAAGCCGCTGCCGATCCGTCACGATCGGCAGCGGCAAATTTTTTCGATTGACAATCGCTTCGGCGCGATCTACAAATATGACCGATTTTGTCCTCTTTTGATTTTGTCCTCTAAGTCCGGAAGATTCAGGGTGAATCGGGCCCGGACGTCAGTGCTCCATGTCGTGCTCAGGAGGTGTCATGGAAAAACCGCAGTACAATGTCGCCATCGTGCGAAGTTTTATCCACTGGAGCCTGCTCTGGGGGGTCGTCTCGATCGTGGTGGGGATCCTGATCTCTTTCCAGCTGATCCTCCCCGAGCTCAACGTCTCGCCCTACTTCACCTACGGACGCCTGCGTCCCCTGCACACCAACGCCGGGATCTTCGGCTGGGCCATCGGCACCTTCTTCGCGCTCTTTCTCTACATGGTGCAGCGGCTCTGTCGCCGCCCTCTGTGGAGCGAGAAGCTCGCGCGCTTTCAGCTGTGGCTCTTCAATCTCACCATCGTCGCGGCGGCGGTGACGTTGCTCCTCGGGTTCACCCAGTCCAAGGAATATCATGAGCTGGAGTGGCCCATCGACCTCATGGTGGTCGTGCTGTGGGTTGTCTTCTCCATCAACATCATCATGACCATCGTGAAGCGCAACGAAGAGCAGATGTACGTCTCGCTGTGGTTCATGCTCGCCTCGGTGGTCGGGGTCGCCATCCTCTATCTCGTCAACTCGGCGGCCGTTCCGGTCTCGCTCTTCAAATCGTACTCGGCCTACGCGGGAGCCAACGACGCCAACGTGCAGTGGTGGTACGGCCACAACGCGGTGGCGATGGTTTTGACGGCGCCGCCGCTGGCGGTCTTCTACTACTTTCTGCCCAAGTCGACGGGGGTCCCCATCTACAGCCACCGCCTCTCCATCGTCGCCTTCTGGAGCCTGATCTTCATGTACCTGTGGACCGGGGCGCATCACCTGCTCTGGACGCCGATCCCCGACTGGATCCAGACCCTCGCCATGGCCTTCTCCATCATGCTCATCGCCCCGTCGTGGGGGTCGGTCATCAACGGCTATCTGTCGATGAACGGGCAGTGGCACCAGATGCGGGAGAACTACCTTGTCAAGTTCCTGATCCTGGGGATCACCTTCTACGGTCTGCAGACGCTGCAGGGGCCGCTGCAGGCGGTGCGCACCTTCTCGGCCTTCATCCACTACACCGACTGGGTGCCGGGGCACGTGCACATGGGGACGCTGGGGTGGGTCTCCCTCATCCTCTTCGCCGCCATTTACTACCTGGCGCCGCGCATGTACGGCGCCGAGCTCTACAGCATCCCCATGGCCAACGCCCACTTCTGGCTGGTGCTCGTGGGGCAGCTCATGTACTCGGTGAGCATGTGGATCGCCGGGGTGCAGCAGGCCGGCATGTGGCACGCCATCGGCCCCGACGGCAGCCTGACCTACACCTTCATGGAGACTCTCGTCGCGGTCTACCCCTATTACTGGGTGCGCGCCTTCAGCGGTGTGATCTACATCGCCGGGGTGCTGCTCTTCGTCGCCAACCTCGTCCTGACCGCCCGCAAGGCCAAGGACACGTCCGCGGCCCCCGGCGCCGTCGGCGCAGCCTGAGAGAGGAGGCGTAAAATGTCCGCACCGTCCTGGGAGAAAAAGCCGGTTTTCTTTCTCTTTCTGGCCACCGCCGCCATTCTGGTCGGCACAATCGTCACCATGGTCCTTCCCTTCGCGTGGATCAACACCGAAGCGGACCGCATCGAGGGGGTCACCCCCTACAGCGCCCTGGAGCTCGAGGGGCGCGACGTCTACATCCGCGAGGGGTGCAACAACTGCCACACCCAGACCGTCCGTCCCCTGGTCGCCGAGGTGCTGCGCTACGGCGACTACTCCAAGGCGGGGGAGTTCGTCTACGATCGCCCGCACCTGTGGGGGTCGCGGCGCACCGGCCCCGACCTAGCCCGCGTCGGCGGCAAGTACCCCGACGCCTGGCACTATCTGCACATGGCCGACCCCAAGGCGATCGAGCCGCTCTCCAACATGCCGGCCTACCCCTTTCTCAACGACCGGATGATCGACCCCGACCGCGTGCGCCGCAAGATGAACGTCCTCGGCTTCCCCTACACCGAAGAGGAGATCGCCGAGCTGTCGAGCAAATCAGAGATGGACGCCATCGTCGCCTACATGCAGAAGCTCGGCAGCGACATCCCCTGGCGCGAGAGCGCCGCCCAGGCGCTGGTCGACGACGATCTGAGCAACCCCTTTGCCGGGGACGAGGGCGCCGCGACCGAAGGAGGGGTTCTGTACGCCCGCAACTGCGCCGCCTGCCACGGCGCGCAGCTCGAAGGGGGGATCGGCCCGGCGCTGATGCCCGGATGGGACGACGCCGATCTCTTCACCGTGATCTACGAGGGGATCCCCGGCGGCGGGATGCCCGGCTTCTCCTCTCTGGGCGCCGAGCGCATCTGGAAGATCGTCACCTTCCTGCAGGCCGAGGAGGAGTGATGGACACCACGGGCCTGCTCTACCTGGCGGTGACGATCGGGCTCTTCGCGATCTTCGCCGGGATCGTCATCTACACCTGCAGCCGCAAACGCAAAAAGCGCCTCGAAGAGCCCAAGCACCGCATGCTCGAAGAGGACGATTGAAGAGCGGCGCAGGCGGCGCTTTCATATCCAGTGCTCTATTGACCCTTGCCAAGGAGAGTTGCTGCTATGTCCATGCTCGATAGTCATGAAGACAAGCACGAGCACGACGTGCGTAATTTCGACGGGGTGATCGATATCCGCTCCAACCCCATCCCCCGCTATTTCGCGGTTCTCTTTTACGGACTCGTCATCTGGGGCGTCCTCTTCAGCGCCTATTACCTGCTTAGCGGCTGGAGCTCCGAAGGGGAGTTCGCCCAGAAGATGGCGCTGCACCAGGAGCAGTACGCTCCCGGTTCGGCGGGGCCGGGGGCCGCCGCGGCCGCCGCCGTCGACCCCGAAGAGGCCCGGGCCGAAGCGGCGCAGCTCTACGCCCGCCACTGCGCCGTCTGCCACGGCGCAAGCGGAGAGGGGGGGATCGGCCCCGCCCTCGACACCGAGGAGTACATCTACGGCAGGGATGTCGAGGCGGTGCGCGTCAGCATCGCCGACGGCCGACCCCGGGGGATGCCCCCCTTCGGCGCCCAGCTCTCGGCGGCGCAGCTTCAGGCTCTGACCGATTACGTCAAGGCGATGGGGCGATAGACAAGAGGCGAGAGGCAAGAGGAAAGAGGCAAGAGGTTTTGCAACTGTTCGCCGAAGGGTCTCGGGGCGCCCGCGTAGAGGGTGTCCGGCGCCCGGACGGCGCCGGTCAAGCCCCCGGGGATGGGTTCATGGCGTCCCTCGAAGCGGGGGGCGCGAGACCCTCTTCACGGCTGCTGAACTTGAGTACGACTCCATTTTGCCGGCCTGCGGTCTGAACCTGATGAAAGCGTCAAGACTCATCGGCCCCCGTCGGCGCCTGTTCCAGGGGGCCGCCGCAGGCGTCTTCCTGATCGTCCCCTTCGTGCGGGTCGGCGGCGAGAGTCTGCTTCGGCTTGATCTTGCGACCCTCACGCTGCATATCGCAGGGGGGGCCTTCGGGGTCGAGGAGCTTTATTTCGTTCTGATTTTGGCGCTCGCCTCCGTCCTGGCGTTTTTGGCGGCGGCCCTCGCCTTCGGCAGAGTGTGGTGCGGATGGGCCTGCCCCCAGACGCTCCTTTCGGACGCGGTCGAATGGTTCGCGCGCCGCATCGGCGCCGATGTGCAAGGGGGTCAGGGGAGCCTGCTGCGTCGTCTGGCGCTGCACCTTTTCTGCGCCGCTTTGGCCCTCGCGCTCGCCGCGACCCTGCTGTGGTACTTCGTTTCGCCCTATGCGTTCTTCTCCGGCCTTACGGGGGCGGGGCTCCCCGCGGCGGCGTGGTGGGCGTTGGGGCTCGCCGCCGCGCTCCTCTATCTCGATCTGGCCTTTGTTCGGCGCCTGGCGTGCCGCGAGATCTGCCCCTACGGCCGCTTCCAGAGCGCCTTGGGCGACGAGGGGACGCTGACGCTTCGCGTCGACTCCGACGCAAAGGAACGCTGCATCGGCTGCGGATCGTGCGTGAGAGCCTGCCCCACCGGCATCGACATCCGGCGGGGGGTGCAGATCGAGTGCATCAACTGCGGCCGCTGCGTCGACGCCTGCCGCCGGGTCATGGGCTCCAAGGGGGAGGAGGGGCTCATCCGCTACGCCTTCGGCACGAAGGGCGAAGGCGCCAGGGTGCTCCTTCGCCCCAGGCTGCTCGTGCTGAGCGCGTTGGTGCTCATCCTGAGCGCCGCCTTCGCCGTCGCCGCCGCGGGGCGCCAGGAGGTGGCCCTGAGTGTCGGGCGCCCCGGAGCGGAACCGGTTCGCGCCCTGGCCGAGGGCGGCTCGGTGAATCTCTACACCGCGCTCCTCGTCAACCGAAGCGCCGGGGAGATGACGCTCGTCCTCGAAGCCGTTGACGTACGGGGGGAGGCGCTCGCGGTGCTCCCCGCACGGCAGATTCACCTTGCGCCCCGGGAGCGCCGCCGCCTCGACTTCAGCGTCCTCTCGCCGCCGGGGCACCCGGCCGGCCCTTTGAAACTGCAGCTGCGCGACGAGCGGGGGCGCCTCCTAGCCCAGGCCGACGCCCGGCTCATCCCCGCACTTCGAAACGGAAGGTGACATGACGACCCGAGCCAGAGCTCTCAACCCGTGGCCGCTGATGATCGTCCTTCTCATCGGCATCTTTCTCGTCTTCTCCACCTGGTCGGTGCGCCGCGCCGCCAGCGAGGTCAGCGCTCCGCTGAGCGCCGTCGACGCCGCCCACAAGCGCTCGGCCGCCGACCCGTACAAGAAGAATTGACGGCGTCGTGAGCGCTCTGTCCTCACCGGGCCCCGCGCAGGCGCTCTGCGTCCACTGCGCGCTCCCCTTGCCGCCGGGACGCCCCATCGAGGCCGTCGTCGAGGGGACGCGCAGACTCTTTTGCTGCCACGGCTGCCGCGGCGCCTACCTCATTCTGCACGAAGCCGGGCTTTCGAGCTTCTACGAACGCCGCGACTGGCACAGCGCGGGGCTCCCCGCCGGCGCCTTCGAGCAGAACTACAGCGCCGCCTACCTGGAGCGCTTCGTCACCCGCGAAGGGGGCGAGGCCCGCATGGTCTTTCTGGTGGAGGGGGTGCGCTGCGCCTCGTGCGTCTGGGTCATCGAGAAGCTCCTCGGCCGCCTCGACGGCGTCTCGGCGGTGCGCCTGAACTACGGCACCCACCGCGCCCGCGTCTCCTTCGATCCGCACCGAATCGACGCAGCGCAGATCTTCGCCGAGGTGGCTCGCATCGGTTATCTGCCGCGCCCCTACAGCGCCGACGAGGGGGCGCGGCTGGCCGAGCGCGAGCGGCGCTCGCTGCTGGTTCGCTTCGGAACCTCCGTCTTTCTCTCCATGCAGCTCATGGGGTACTCCTTCGCCCTGTACGCCGGGTACTTCAGCGGCATGGACCCCCTCACCAAGGACATTCTTCACGGCTTCGCCGCCCTGGTGGCGACCCCCGTCGTCTTTTACTGCGGCGCCCCCTTCCTGCGCGGAGGGTGGCGCGCCCTGCGAAACGCCGCCCCGGACATGGACCTCCTTCTGGCCATCGGCATTCTGGCGGCCTATTTCGTGAGCATCGAGGCTCTTTTCAGCCGGGGAGAGGTCTATTTCGACACGGCGGCGATGATCGTCACCCTCGTCCTTCTGGGGCGCGTCTTCGAGGGGGGGGCACGACGGCGCGCCTCGGCCGGCATCGACCGCCTGCTGCGCCTCGCCCCCGAGAGCGCGTTGCGTCTCGGCGACGGCGGCGTCGCCGAGGAGGTGGCGAGCGCCCGCCTTCGGGTCGGCGACCTCATCCGGGTGCGCCCCGGCGAACGCTTCGCCGTCGACGGCGAGATCGTCGAGGGGACGGGGGAGATCGACGAGGCGGCCGTCACCGGCGAGGCCCGCCCCGTTAGGCGCGGCCCCGGCGAGCCGGTCAGCGCCGGAACGGTCAGCTTGGTGGCCGCCCTCACCGTGCGGGTGACGGCCGCGGCCGCCGATTCGTTCGTGGCGCGGGTGGCGCGCATGGTGGAGGAGGCCCAGATGCGAAGCGCCCCGATGCAGCGCCTCGCCGACCGGGTTTGCCGGTATTTCGTTCCGGCCGTAGCCCTTCTGGCCGCCGGGACGTGGACCTGGTGGCGCCTCTACCCCGATCCGGCCGTCTCTCCCCTGCTGGCGGCGGTGGCGGTGCTGGTGGTCGCCTGTCCCTGCGCCCTGGGGCTCGCCACGCCCACCGCGATCATGGTCGGGACGGGGACGGCGGCCGCTCGAGGGATCCTCTTTCGCGGCGGCGACGTCCTGGAGAGCGCGGGCCGCCTCACCGTCGTCGCCTTCGACAAGACCGGCACCCTCACCGAGGGGAAACCGCGCGTCACGGCGATTCGCCGCGCGGCAGGGGTGAGCGCCGAGGAGCTTCTGTTCGAGGCGGCCCGCGCCGAGGCAGGTTCGCTTCACCCGCTGGCCAAGGCGATCGTCGCCGAGGCGCAGGGCAGGGGGATCGCCGTCGAGGCTCCCCACGAATCGCGCGCCTGGGCCGGCTTCGGCGTCGCGTGCGACACCGGGACCGGAACGCTTCGCGTCGGCAGCCGCGCCTTTTTGACGCAAGGGGGGATCGATGTCCCCGAGGCGTTCCAGGGAGAGGGGGCGACCGAAGTCCACGTCGCGCGCCACAACCGCTATCTCGGGATGCTCTTGCTGGAGGACGCCTTGCGCCCCGGGGCCGCCGCCTCCCTCGCAGCGCTCAAGGAGATGGGGCTTCGCACCGCCCTTCTGACTGGCGATACCCCTGCCGCCGCCGCTCGCCTCGAGGCTCTTCCCCTCGACGAGATCCACGCCCGGCTCGACCCCGCCGCCAAGGCCGCCTGGGTGGTGCAGCAGCGCGCCGCCGGGCACCGGGTCCTCATGGTTGGCGACGGGATCAACGACGCCCCGGCCCTCGCCGAGGCCGACGTCGGATCGTCCCTGGCCGGAAGCACGGACATCGCCCTGGAGACCTCCGACCTCGTCCTGACCCGCCCGGACCTGGATCGTCTCGTCGAGGCGGTGCGCCTCGCCCGGCGCACCCTCGGCACGATTCGCCAGAACCTCTTCTGGGCCTTTCTCTACAACGTCATGGCGCTCCCCCTGGCCGCCGCCGGAGGGCTCGCCCCCATCCACGCCGCGGCCGCCATGGCGCTCAGTTCCGTGTGCGTCATCGCCAACTCGCTGCGGTTGGCCGGAAAGGATCGGCTGTCAGGCATCGGTTACCAGGTGTCGGGAAAATCTTACACACCTCCGGCGCCGGAGCCTCTCCTGAGACCTGACACCTGATACCCGGAACCCGATATATGCTCAAATCGACCCTCATCCTCATCATCCTCTCCCTCTTCATCGGCACCGCCGTCTGGCTCGTCTTCGTCTGGGCCGTGAAGAAGGGGGAGTTCGACGACATCGAAGGCCCCAAGCACCGCATGCTCGAGGACGACGATCTCGACGAGCCCGGCGAACGGCCATGAACGATCCCCTCGTCCCCCTCGCCTTCATGACCGGCCTGCTCGGCACCGGGCATTGCCTCGGCATGTGCGGGGGGCTCGTCTCGGCCCTCTCCCTCTCCCCTGAGGGGCGCCGCTCGGGGGGTGCTTTCCCCGCCTTGTACCACCTCGGGCGGGTGAGCACTTACGCCATGATCGGCCTGGTGGTGGGGTGGCTCGGTTCGGCTCTGGTGTTGACCGCCGCTTTTCGCCCCGCCGCCTTCGGCCTCCTTCTGCTCTCCGACCTCTTCGTCATCGTCCTGGGGCTGGGGAGCGCGGGGGTGTGGCCCCGCTTCGACCTGATGCGTCTGGAATCCCCTTCAGGGACGCGCCTGCTGGGAAGGCTCACCGCCCGTTTTCGCCGTTTTCCGCCGCTCTTCTCGCCGCTGCTGCTGGGGCTCCTCATGGGTTTCCTCCCCTGCGGCCTCCTCTATGCCGTCGTTCTCAGCGCCGCCCAGAGCGCGGCTCCTCTTACCGGGGCGGCGGTGATGGCCGCCTTCGGCCTCGGCACGGTTCCGGGGCTGCTCCTCGTGGGAGGGCTCGCCCAGTGGATGGGCAAACGCGGGCGGCTGTGGATGGTGCGCGCCGCCGGCGTCACCGTCGTTCTCATGGGGGGATGGAACCTGTGGCGGCATCTGGCGATGCTCACGGGGTGAAAAAGGGCCTTTGCCTTTCAGGCACAAATCCGCATTTCCCGAAGCGCATCCCGAAAAATCGTTGAAGCCGATGATGCTTGGGGGCATAATAGAGTGTTCGGCGCGCCGCAGTGAGCCGCCTCGCCCCTTCGTCTTCAAAAGGCTTTTCGATGTCCGCTCCCCGGCACGCCCCTTTTCTCGATCGAGTCCGTCGCCAGCCTTTCAGCCCCGTCTACGCCTACCCCAAGGAGTCCATCGCCCGAGGGTTTCAGCGCGCGCAGTCGGGGGCCTGTCCGGATTTTGCGTGGGAGAGCCCCTTGGCGCTCATCGTCCACTTCGGCGACGAGGCCCGCACCCGCGTGGAGGTCGAGTCGGAGGGGCTCACCCTGGAGTGCGACTGCGGGACCCCCAGGTGCCATCATCACGTCGCCGCCTTCGCTTTGCTGAAGAAGCTGGCCGATCCCGCAGGCTTCTCCTCGGTCCGCATCCCCGAGCTCATCCTCAGCCGCCTCAAAAAACGTCTCGACGGAGAATCCGGGGATGAAAAACCCGCCGAGCGTTTCGCCGTCGAGCTCGATCTGGAGGAGGGCTTCGAGCGCGTTCGTGTCACGGACCGCGAAGAGCCGGTCTCCCCGTATGCCGTCGTCCCCTCCGCCTTGGCGCGCCTCACCTACGCCCCCGAGTGGGCTCGGAACATGGCGCTCGTCGAGATCCTGCGCCGCAAGGGGGAGGGGGTGCCCGTCCGCTTTCGTCACGGCAAACGGCGCATCCCTCTTCGCTGGAGCGACGAGCGGCCCTTCGCTGGAGTCCTGCTCGACGCCGCCCAGGGGGGCGTCACCGTGCGCAAGCTCCTCGACGGGCGCGCCGCCACCCCCCACGATCTGCCGTTCGGCCCCTTTCTCATCGATCTGCAGGGGGGGACGATCTGCGAGGCCGAAGATCTCGGCGGATGGAATTATTTCGAAACCCTCAAGAATATGGTCGAGGAGCTCACCCAAGTGCGGGTCGACCCGGCCGCCGCCGAATTCGTCATCGACCCCGAGCTCTTCAGTCTGATGCGCTACGATCTCACCGAAGAGGCCCTTGGCGACTTTCTCGAAACGGTGCATCTCGCCCGTGACGAAGCGCAGGTCGAGCCGCAGCCCGGCCCCCCCCTTCGCCTGCGGCTGCGGGTGGAGATGGGGGAGAAGGAGTGCATCCTCAAGGCTGAGGGATGCGCCGGCGGGCAGGGGTACGGCATCGACCCGCAGAACTTCGCCCTCTTCGCTGAGAGGATCTACCGGAGGCTCTCCCCCCCCCTTCGCACCTTCAAGCGGCGCCCGGCGCTGATGAACGCCTTTTTCGACTGTGCCCTGCAGGAGGCGCGCAGCAAGCGGCAGGGGGCTTTTCGCGCGGCGCTGGCCGGAACCGATTTCGTCAAGAGAGCCCTGCGCCGCGAGGCGAAGGGGCTCATCGACGATCTTCTGGAGGGGCTGGAGGAGCCGATCTCGGTCCTCGCCCTGAACGAGGGGGAGTGGCGCCTCTTTCTCCGCGACACGCAAGGGGAGATGCGCCTGATGAAGATCCTCTACGACCTCTTCGGCGAAAAGGGGTTTCGAGGCGCCGAGCGTCCCGGGGTCGTCCGGGTGGGGCCGAAGCTCCTCATGGAGAAGTTCGCCGAGCTCGCCGAGGCTGTGCGGGGGGCGGAGGCCGAGCTTCTCATCGACGGGCGTCCGGTGCGACCGGCCGCTCTCGAATTCGAGGTGGAGGCGGCTCCTTCGGGGATCGACTGGTTCGAGATCCGCCCCGAGATCCGCTGCGACGGCGTCGTTCTTACCCAGGAGGAGTGGCTTGCCGCCCTGTCGAGCGGGATGCTGCCCATGGACGGCGCGCTGCGCCTGCTCGACGCCGAGGCCCTCGGTATCCTGGCCGAGATGGCGCGCATGGTCCCCTCCGGAACACCGGGACGGCGGCGCAAGGCCCGGCAGGTGGTGCGCATCGCGCGCCTGCACATCTTCGACGTCCTGTCGCTGCGGCGCCGGGGGGTGACGGTGCGCCTGCCGCGCGAGGATGAAGAGATCCTGCAGAGCCTCCTCTCCTTCGAGTCCCTCCCCGAGCGCCCCCTGCCGGCGAACCTGCACTGCACGCTGCGACCCTACCAGCACCGCGGCTACGACTGGCTCTCCTTTTTGTACCGCCACAAGTTCGGCGCCTGCCTCGCCGACGACATGGGGCTCGGCAAGACGGTGCAGGCCATCAGCCTCCTCGCCGCCCTGAAGGCCGGCAATCTCCCCGCGCACACCACGGAGGCGCGCCCGCACCTGGTGGTCGTCCCCCCGAGCCTGCTGTTCAACTGGGAGGCCGAGATCGAGCGCTTCTGCCCCGAACTTGTCGTCCACATCTACCGGGGGAAGGACCGCTCGGCCGATTTTTCCGGGATCGACGTCGTTCTCACCTCGTACGATCTGGTGCGCCGCGACGCGGCCCGGCTGACGCAGATCCCTTTCCACGTCGTCATCTTCGACGAGGCGCAGGCGGTGAAGAACCCCAGAGCGGCCGTCACCGGGGCGGTGCGGCGCCTGCAGGGGCTCTTCAAGGTCGCCCTCACCGGAACTCCCGTTGAGAACCGCCTCGACGACTACTGGTCGGTCCTCGATCTCGCCGTTCCGGGGCTCCTCGGCGACCATGCGGATTTCAGTCGCGGCGAAAAAGGGGAGAGCGAGGCGCAGCGCATCGAGCGCATCGTGCGGCGCACGCGCCCCTTCGTGCTTCGGCGATCCAAGGCGATGATCGCCGACGAGCTGCCGCCGCGCACCGAAAGCGACCTCTACCTGGAGCTGAGCGCCGAGCAGAGGGCGCTGTACACCCGTACCGCCGAGGCGGCGCGGCGCGCCGTCGGCGAGGCGTACCTTCACCAGACGGCGGCACAGGCGCGCATCACCGCTCTGGCGGCGCTGATGAAGCTGCGCCGCATCTGCCTCTCGGCGCGCCTCGAAGGGGGGGCAGCCAAGGATGGAGACCCGAAGGTCGCCGCCCTCATCGAGCACCTCGACGAGCTGCGCGACGAGGGGCACAGCGCCCTCGTCTTCTCCCAGTTCACCTCCTTTCTCGATCTGGTGGAGCCCGAGCTTGCCCGGCGCGGCTTCTCCCTCTATCGCCTCGACGGCTCGACCCCCGTGGGGGCGCGCAAGGCTCTGGTCAACCAGTTTCAGCGCTCCGAAGAGCCGGCCGTCTTCTTGCTGAGCCTCAAGGCGGGGGGGCGCGGCCTGAACCTCACCCGCGCCACCTACGTCTTTCACCTCGATCCGTGGTGGAACCCGGCGGTGGAGAATCAGGCCTCCGACCGCGCCCACCGCATCGGCCAGAGCCGCAAAGTCACGGTGGTGCGCCTGCTCATGCGGCACACGGTCGAGGAGAAGATGATGGTTCTGAAGGAGAAGAAGCTCAGGCTCTATCAGGCGCTGCTTGGCGGTGAGGAGATGGGGGAAGGGGCGGCCATCAGCCGCGAGGAGATCGCCTATCTGCTGGAGGGGTGAGGGGCTTCAATAAGGAGATTGCTTCCTCCCTAGTTCCGATAGACAGCCCGGCGGTGACCGACCTTGACACCGTGACTACCAGTTCCTGATCCTGGATTTCGTAGAGGATGCGGTAGACGCCCTGGCGCACTCGGTAGCGCTCCTGATCGGAGAGCTTTTCGCATCCCGGCGGACGGGGGTCGTCGGCCAAGGCCTGGATGCGCTTGAGGATGACGGAGACGTCGGCGTTGGGAAAAGCGCGCAGGTCCTTGGCGACCGAGCGCTTGATGACCAGCCTATAGCTTGCCATGAGCCTTCAGGTCATTCAGGAACGCTTCATAGCTCATGGTCGGCTCTGCCACCCGTTCGGCGAAGGCGGTCAGGTCCTCCTGGTCCTCACGCAGCGACTGACGCACGGCTTCGTTGACCAGGTCGGAAACCGATTGGTTGGAAGAGGCAGCCTTCAGGCGGAGCGCTCGGTGCAGGGCGGGGTCAAAATAGATGGTGGCGCGCTTGGCGGGTTCGGGCATAAGGATGTCCTCCTTTACAGAACATCCTAGCGTCGTGACGTTATGGTGTCAAGGTGGCGTCCTGGCATCTGTGAAGAGATCGGCGACGAACTCCCGCCAGACCTTCCAGTAGTCCTCGACGCCGTGATCGAGGGTGTCGTTGTGCCCGGCGCCAGGGATGAGGTGGAGCTGTTTCGGTTCGTTTGCCGCCTCGTAGACTTGCCGGGCCATCTCGGGCGGGACGATGGTGTCGGCCGAACCCTGGAAGACAAGGAGGGGAGCGTGGATCTGTCCGATCTTCTCCAGGGTGTCGTAGCGCGATTGCACGCTCCAGCCGAGAACGGCGAAAAGGCCCGGATAGTGCCGGCGCCCCATGGCGGCGATGGAGGGGAAGGGGGTCTCCAGCACCAGCCCCGCCGGAGGCGCCTCCAGCGCCAGCTGCGTCGCCACTCCGGCGCCGAGGGAGCGCCCGAAGTAGAGAATCCGCTCTCTCTCCCACCCCCGCTCCTTCATCCACGCCAGGGCGCCGCGCGCATCGGCGTACGTCCCCTTTTCCGACGGTGTCCCCTCGCTTTTGCCGTACCCCCGATAATCGAAGATGAAGACCGAGACGCCTAGGCGCTCGCGAAAGAGGCGCAGGTTGTGGATGCGGTGCGAGATGTTGCCGGCGTTGCCGTGGAAGAAGAGTAGGGCGGGGGCGCCCTCATCCCCCGGCACGAACCAGCCGTGAAGGGGTACGCCGTCCTCGGCGCGGAAGGAGACCTCTTCGTAGGGGAGACCGAAGTCAGCGGGGGTGGCGACGAGTCGCCGTTCGGGGAAAAAGACGAAGGTCCGGTCCATGTCGCATCCGACGAGAGCGCCGAGAAGAAGCCCCGCGAGGAGAAGGCCGACGAGTGTTCTCAGCTTCCGGCGCATGGAAGGGTGGTGAGATGGGCGTAAAGGTTTTCACGAAATCTGCAGAATACCCCCTCTACCCCAACAACTCCTTCCTCCATTCTGGCCCAGCTCAATTGGACGCCGTAGCTATGGAAAGCCAGATGCCTGAATTTCCGGTAAGGGGCCATGGCTTTTTCAAGGTCGGCGTCGAACAGTACGGGAAGGGGAGGGGTCGATGGGGAGCAGAAGCATCGAAAAAGTTCGGAGTGCCAGTTGTCCCCTTTCGGTAACGGAAGAGAATGAAAAAGTGAAATGCGTTTCAGTATGTTTTCGATTCCGCTGTAGAACTGTGCCAGAAAGGCCGCTGCGGCAGTAATTTCACGGATTGTCGGTTGCCTCCCGGAGACATCGTTATGAAGCGCCTTCAACTCCTCCAGGATAGCGAGGATCAGCTCCAGTTCGATTTCGATCTCTTCCTGAAGTTCAGTGAGGTTCAAAGCAGCACTTTACCTCGTTCTTCGATCCGGCGCGTGAATCGGGTCGGTGGATTCAGTGGAACGATGTCGAGCGGCGTGTTGAGCTCATCCTCAAGCCGTGCCGCCAATTCGTAAAGTTTCCAGCCGGAAACACCTGCGCAAGCCAGGTCAATATCTCGGGCATTCTCGGGGGATCGGGCGGCGCTGCCGAAAAGAATCAGGCGCGTAGCCCCATAGGTTTTGGCGGTGGAGACGATCCTGTCGAGCGTTTCTCTGTCGAGGTTCATGGGGTTCCATGAAAAAGGGTTTTCAACAGATTACCTCCGGAAGGAGGGGATTTCAACGATTCTTCCCTATTTGCGCCAGAACGAGGGGAAGAAAAGAACGAGGACGGTGAAGAGCTCGAGGCGCCCCAGGAGCATGCAGAAGATCAGGACGCTTTTGCCGAAGGGGACGATGTGGGCGTAGTTCTCCACCGGGCCGACGGTGCCGAAGCCGGGGCCGATGACGGCCAGGGTGGCTACGACGGAGCCGGCGGCCGAGACCATGTCGAGCCCCGAGGCGGCCATGAGGATGGTGGCGAAGAGGAAGAGCCCGGCCCACAGGGCGAAAAAGCCGAGGATCCCCTGCATGACCTCGCGGTCGACCGGTGCGTCGCCGAGCTTGACGAGGCGCACCGCCCGGGGGTGGATGAGGCGGTAGATTTGGACGTGGGCGTGCTTGAACAGAAGGAGCAGGCGCGCCACCTTCATCCCCCCGGCCGTCGAGCCGGCGCATCCGCCCAGGAGCATGGCGACAATGAGGAGGAATTGAGCGGCGGCGGGCCACAGGGCGTAGTCGGCCGTTCCGTAGCCGGTGGTCGTGAGGATCGAGACGACCTGGAAGGTGCTGTAGCGTACGTTCTCGACGAATGAGGTGTAGACAGCTCCGTGGTTGATCCACACCATCAGCACGATCATGGCGAGGGCGATCCACAGAAAGACCCTGAACTCCTCGTTGCGCCAGACGAGTCGTCCCCGCCCTCGCAGGGCGTGGTAGAGGAGGGCGAAGTTGACCGCGGCCAGAAACATCCCGAAGATCGTCACCCAGTCGATGAAGGCGCTGTCGAAGGCGGCGATGGAGGCGTTCTTGGTCGAGAACCCTCCGGAGGCGAGGGTGGTGAAGGCGTGGCAGAGGGCGTCGAAGAAGTTCATCCCCCCCAGCAGCAGCAGGAAGACTTGGATAGTGGTGAACAGGACGTAGACCCCCCACAGCAGCTTGGCCGTGTCCTGAATGCGCGGCTTGAGACGGTCGGCCGTCGGCCCGGGCATCTCGGCCTTGAAGAGCTGCATGCCGCCGACCCCCAGCATCGGGAGGATGGCCAGCGACAAAACGATGAACCCCATGCCGCCGAGCCACTGGGTGAGGGCGCGCCAGAAGAGGACGCTGGGGGGGAGCGCCTCGATGTCGACGAGGATCGTCGCCCCCGTGGTGGTGAAGCCGCTCATCGTTTCGAAGAGGGCGTCGACGACCGAAGGGATGGCGCCGCTCAGCAGATACGGCAGGGCGCCGAAGAGGGCGAAGGCCCCCCAGCCGAAGGTGACGATGGCGAACCCCTCGCGCACCCCGAACTCCTTTTTGCTCTCGAACTTCTTGAAGAGCCCCCCGCCGACGGCGGCGCAGATGAGCGCCGAGAGCGCGAAGCTCCACCAGGCGCCGTCGTTGTAGTAGAGGGCGAAGGGGATCGGCGCCAGCAGCGCCGCGGCGAGAAAGAGCAGGAGGATGCCGAGGATGCGAAGGACGAGGACGGCGTTCATGCTACTCGAAGAACCTCTCGACCTGGTGCAGCGCCTCGGGCAGGGCGAAGATCACGACGCGATCCCCCGCCAGCAGGCGGCTCTCGCCGGTGGGGATCTCGTAGCTTTGCTGGTGCACCACCGCGCCGACGATGGCCCCCTCGGGGAAGGCGATCTCCTTGAGGGCCTTTCCGATGATGGGGTTGCCGGACTTGATCTCGAGCTCCAGCACCTCGGCGTTGCTCCCCTCGATGGTCGCCAGCGAGATGACCCCGCCGCGGCGTACGTACTTGAGGATCGCCCCGGCGGCGGCCAGGCGCGGCGAGATGCAGGCGTCGACCCCCAAGGTCGGGGCGAGGGTGAGAAACTCGGGGCTGTTCACCAGCGACAAGGTGCGTCGGGCGCCGTGCTGACGCGCCAGGAGCGAACACAAAATGTTCGTCTCGTCGTTGTCGGTGACGGCGATGAAGACGTCGGCCCCTTCCACCCCCTCGTCGATGAGGGTACGCACGTCGTTCCCCTCCGAGTGGATGACCATCGTCTTGTTGAGCTTGGAGGAGAGCTCGATGCAGCGCTTCTCGTCGTGCTCGATGAGGCGCACGCTGAAGTGGAGATTCTCCATCTCGCGGGCGATGCGCAGCCCGATGCGCCCGCCTCCGAGAATGAAGGCGCGGGGGCGCTTGCTGCGCTTCTCCTCCTCCATCTGCAGCAGGTACTGGATGGCGGGGAGATCGTTCTGATGGGCGAAGATGAAGATGCTGTCGCCGGCCTGGATGACGTCGTCTCCCCTGGGGATGATCGTCTCGGCGCCGCGGGTGATGGCGGTCACGACGAAGCGGTACATCCCGCGCAACTCGCCGAGCTCGCGCAGGGTGAGGTCGCACAGAGGGCTGTCGTGCCGGATGCGGTAGCCGAGGAACTGGATCTTCCCCTCGACGAACTCGGCGACGTCGAAGGCCCCCGAGCGGCAGGCGATCTTGACCATCTCCTCGGCGACGGCGTCTTCGGGGTTGATCAGAAGATGGATGCCGAGCTTCTCCTTGGAGAGGATCGCCCCGCGTCCCGTGTATTCGATGCTCTTGACGCGGGCTACCCGCGTCTTCACCCCGTATTCGCGGGCGAGCAGACAGGCGAGAATGTTGACCTCGTCGAGGTCGGCCACCGCGATGAAGATGTCGGTCTCCTTGATGCCGGCCTGCTCCAGCGCCTCGGCGCTGGCGCCGTTGCCGAGAATCCCCATCACGTTCAGGCGCTCCTGCGCCGGGGTGAGCCGCTCGGGGTCGCGGTCGACGAGGGTGACCTCGTGCCCCTCCATCGAGAAGCGCTCGCACAGAAAATAGCCGACCTGGCCGGCGCCGATGATGAGGATTTTCATGGTAATCCCGTTGCAGACACAGAAATCCGCCCCCCGTGGGGCGGCGATGCGGCACCATACATCGCATATTTCAAATAAGAGTGCAAGACAGACGACGGTTGTCCCGCGGAGGTGGGTGCTGTAGAATAAGCGGCTTGAGGCAAGAGACAAGAGGTAAGTGGCAATAGGCAATAAAAGCATCGAGTCTAGTGCCCATCGCCCATCGCCTACCAGGAGTCTGAATGGAATTTTTCGACGTCGGTGAAGAGCAGATCCGCCGCGAGCGGGAGAAGGCGCGCGAGCTTCGGCGCA
>JBJHBH010000012.1:0-59049 GCA_050485365.1 Desulfuromonadales bacterium
TGCGAAATATAGGCGACGCAACGCGAGCGCGACAATCGATGCCTTACCAGGATTGAACGCCCCCGGGATGGAAAAAAGGACCGGAAGCCAAAAGAGGAGAAAGATCACCGTGAAGGTGCGGCCCATGCCGCTCCAGAAAAAAGGCTTTCCGTAGTGGAAGCTAAAATAGATGCCAAGAATCGCCATGACGATCATCGGTGCCTCCGACATCCTGCTTGCCGGCAGGAGCATCAGGCATGACCAGATCAAGACGATTGGAATCCAGTCGCCAAAACGCTTCAGAGAGGAGGCATTGTGCCATTTCAGCATGTAGACTTTCCCATGTGCTTGGTCGATGCAAAGTAATGAGTACGCTATCTGATCGGATTAGCAGGTCTCGAGACGATCCATGAGGGCCGGCCTGAGCTTTTCGAAGACCATCTCTGGAGTGATCGCCTTCATGCAGGAATGGTGATCGCATTCTTTTTTGTAGCAATTGATGCAGGGGAGGTCGGCCTGGATCGCCTGCACGTTTTCTCCGGCGGGCTTTACCCTCCTGGGGTCCGTGGGACCGCATATGACAAGGATGGGTCGCTCTGTGCAGGATGCAAGATGGGCGAGGCCGGTATCGTTTCCGACAATGAGACGGGCCTGATCGAAAATCGGGATCAGGTCAGAAATTTCCGTTCGTCCGCAGAGATTTACGACCCAATTTCCACAGGCCTCGGCAATTTCTGAGCAGTCCTTCAGTTCGTCCGTGCCGCCCACAAGGACGATCTTTTCCAGACCGGCATCGCGCAGCGTACGAGCCAACGCAATGTAATTCCCGGTCCCCCAGCGCTTCAGATGTCCTGGCGCCTGGCTCCCCGGGATCATAACAGCAAAACGGTCCCTCTCCAGCCCCTCCTGGGCGAGAAGCAGGGCGGCCCGTTCCAGGTTTTCAGCGGGGACTTTCAGCACCGGTCGAGGGGTAGAGCTCGGAATGCCACCCGCCTGCAGTACCTGCCTCAACTGATCGAGCGCCGACACGGCAATCGGCTTGTTGCGCCATGGAGGGCAGAGGTGGTAGGGGAAACGCGCCCTGTTCCCCATCAGGATGGGACCGCGAGGCCGGCTCAGCCGAAGCGCGCTCAGGAGTATGCGCGTGCGATCGTTGGTCTGAAGATCAATGATCAGGTCGTATCCTCCGGCGCGCACCGTACGGAGCCATTTCAGAATTCCTTTAAATCCTTTGTCTTCTTTCCGGACATCAATCACGAGAAGATCGTCAATTCGGCTGTCCTGATGAAATAGTCGATCCCACGGGGGAAGAATGTTCAGGTCGATGCGCGCATTGGGGAAGGCCCTGCGCAAATCCTCAAAAATGGCCGTGGCGATGACCACATCGCCCAAGGCGCTCCACTTGATGATCAGGATACGTTTGACTTCTTCTATTTTGAGCTTATTCGAAAGCAGCATTGTTCTCATCCCCTCCAGGAAACGATTCCTTCCAGCAGAATCTTGATCCTGTCAAAATACCTATGCTCGGCAAGAGCCCGTCTTTGGGCTCTTGCCGCCATTTTCTCCGCGCCTACCCTGTCAATCAGGAGCCTGCGGGCTTTTTCATGCAGCTCATCAAGCGTGCGATAAACCTCGATTTCCCGCCCGGGCTCAAAATAATTCTCCAGCCCCTCACGATATTCGACAAGTTGCGGAATCCCGAATGCGGCGCATTCGAACGACCTCATGTTCGTCCCCTGTCGGACGATCTGCGCATGGATGTTTAGAGAAAGCTTATGCCGTGCATAGATCCTCCCCATCGCCTCATTGGGGACAGCCGGCCGAAATGAAAGGGGTGACGACCAAAAAAGGCGGTGACGAAGGAAGTAGTTTCCGACGATGGTCGGCCGCAGGTCGACTGTATCCAAAAGGGAGCGAAGATGTTCGTCCCGTTTGCGATCGTGGTTCCCGATGAAACAGAGGCCGCGGTCGGGTCTGCGCAATTCCTCACTTCGGTGAACTGCAGGGCAGTGCGCAAAACCGAGAACTCCTCCGAAACGGTCCGGCTCGATTACCCTTTGCACCTCATCGGAGTATCCCGAATCGGAGACGAAAACCCGCCCATACGGCTGAAAATCTCCAGGACTGGGATTGGGGCCGTCGGTCATCCAGATCACATTGCCTTGATGAAAATGGAGGCTCTCGAAAAGAGGGGGATGATTTACGAATATGGCAGCTTGATACGATTCGGTGCGCAAGCGTTCCAGGATGGATATCTGCCATCGTTTTTTGTCGCGATAGTACTCGAGCAGCTCCGAACTCGTCCTCGGACGCGTCGAGATCCACTCCACTTTCCCGGGTACAAGCTCCCTCAAAGTCCGAAAGAGATAATCAGCCAGCCCCCCACGCCACGGTTTTGCGACAAGAAAAATCTTCACACACCCTCATGCGGAAATAGCAATGAGTCGGCTTTATCCAAAAATTTCCGAATGAAATCAGCTCGCTTCAAACAATCTCGCCTACCCCCCGGGGGATCAACAGTGTCGACGAAATGGAAGATGGGCAAGCGTCCGAGAATTATATGATGTTAATTTTATTTTTCAAACAATAAGATTGGTTCAAAAAGGGGCACGAGGCTGGGGGGCGATATTGCGAAAGGAGAGATGTCTACGATCTGAAGCCGAAGGCATGGAGGATTCTCAGGCGGCATTTTTCGTAAAAATGCTGCACCGAAACGAGAGGGCTGCGTTTTCGCAGCTCTCTCCGCGACAGAATTGAACCGCCTGACATGGCCCCGGCGGAAGTGGCCGTACGTTCTTCTATGATCTTCGAGAGGACGGCAAAAATATTGTAGTCCTCAAGGACGCGCCAACGGGCTTCCAGAATGTAAGGGAGCCTTTTTTCATATTCCTGATCGCGAATGGCCTTGAGAATGATCTCGGTCGACGCGTCGACGTCGTGAATATCGATGGGAATGAAACTCTCCTCGGGAAAATACTCTGCGGCATTCGGACAGCCGCAGTAAAAAGGGAGGGTCGCCCCGAGGAACGCGTCCGAAAGCTTCTCTGTCCAGTGGTGCAGTCCGATGTAGTTCTCAATGGCGATGTGGTATTTATAAGGATCGAGAGCCTCCGCCTTATCGTCCATCGGCCGAACGCCGTGTCCGAAAATGTCGAGTTCGGGGATCTTTTCCTTGATTTTCTGGGTGAAATGGTACCGCCTGTGATGCAGGGTGTGCTTTTGTTGCTTGGTGGAGCAGACGGTGGCGATTTCCCTGGTCTTTTCAAGTGGGGGATTGGCGACCAACTCATCATAGCAGACCAGCCGTCGTGGTCCCATGCCGTAGAACCACTGCAGGGCGGGCTGGGAAAAGATCCGGTTTCTGTGCGGTAGCGCCCATGCTGGCTGACTTGTCAGAACGTGGCCAAACTGGGCAGAGAAGGCGTTGCCGTAGGCTTTGATGGTGGAGGGTTCGGTGGTGACCAGGATGGTATTGTCTTGCGGACAAGGAAGCAGCATCTCACTGATGTCTGGCGGGAGGTCATTATAGACAACGAGCCAGTCGTAATCTTCAGCATGCGGATCGAGAATGAACTCACAGCTCTCCCAGACCGGCAAATTTAATGGGAACTGACGTGACCAGTGAAGGTCGCCGTACGTACCGATATACGCAACCTTGATTCTTCCCTGGCGTGGTATGCAGTTCTTCAGCGCGTCCTCCAGACAGGAATGACCTCAGTATAGATAAAATCAAGACTACAGGACTATAGGCCTTTAACAGCGTGCAAGATCCTCGATCTGCATTTTTCATAAAAATGCGTGAGCGAAATGACTGGATGCCCTTTACGCAGCATACGTCGGGAAAAAAGGATATTTTTGGAAGGAGTAAATTTGGAACCATTGCCATGCCTAGGTTCAATTTCCCTAGAGAGAACCGCGAAAAGATTGTATTCCTCAAGAACACGGCGGCGAGCCTCAAGAATATGCGGCAATCTCTTGTCAAATTCATTGTCGCGAATTGTCTTGCGAATGATTTCGCTCACGCCTTCGGGATCGTTCAGATCAATCGGAATAAAGCTTTCCTCTGGGAAATAATCAAAAGCATTGGGAGCGCCGCAATAAAAAGGCAATGTGACACCAAGAAAAGAATCGGATAACTTCTCTGTCCAGTGATGATCGCCGATGAAATTTTCAATAGCAATATGATATTTGTAGGGATCCAACGCCTCGGCTTTATCGTCCATGGGCCGAACGCCATGGCCGAATATATCGAGATCGGGAATGCGAAGTTTCAACTGTTGTGTGAATTTGTAGCGCTTATTATGCAGGGTGTGCCTTTGACGTTTACTTGAACACACAGTCGATATGGCGCGGGATTTATCAAGAGGGGGATTTGAGCTAATATAATCAAAAGGCATATTCTCCTTATTTCCCCATCCGTAAAACCAATGCAATGCGGGTTGAGAAAAAATCCTGTTCTTGTGTGAGAGAGCCCATTCGGGCTGACTGGTCAAAACATGACCGAATTGTGAAACAAAATGGGTGCCATAAGCAGTTATCGAAGAAGGCTCTGTCGTAATCAGCAAGGAGTGCTCTGGCGGGCACCTTAGCTCTTCGAAAAAGGATGGATCTCGTGGAAAATCGTTGTAAACGACAAGCCAGTCATATTCCTTTTCATCATGATTGAAATGAAAAGAGCACTGACCCCATACCGGCAGGCTCCTTGGGAACTGGCGCTCCCAAAGGCTTCTGTTCTCAGAGGTGGAAACAAATTTGACTCGAATCAGGTGAGACAAAGGATAACTCCTGAGGCTGGGCGTTCAGTACCAGTACTTGGATATCCAAGGCGCAGGCTTTATGGTTTTGTACAATCGCTTAAATAAAGGAACGCCATGAGGAGACCAAACCCCTTTTATGGCATCCTCGATCTTGGGTCTCCCATGAAACGCAAGGACTTTCGCACCCTTGGGCAGGCGGGGCTCCACGAAAGGTCGCATGAACCAGATCGGCAATGCATGCACCTTATAACTGCGACACCACTCTTCCGGCCAAAATTTTAACGAACCCTTTTTTTCAATAACTTTAGATGACAAATATTCTTGGGAAGCAGTCCCATATTTGTCAATGATGGTTTTATGGTTTATTTCAAAATACTCTTTAATAAACCCAAGGGTGCCGACCCGCCAGGAGTAGCAACTCGCTTGACCGACGTGGTTGCCCTTCGTGTTCCAGTCGTTTATGATTACAAAATCGTCATCTTGTGCGAATTCAAAAAAACAGTCGATATTTCCGGTTACAACCACATCCAGGTCGAAGAAAAGGACCCGCTGTCCCTTTAACCCGCCAAGATCGTCATCACAAAGTCCTGCTTCTTTTTGATAGGCATATCGACAATCTTCCTTCCTCATGTTCATCCTCGGAAGATCCCTAACGATTATCCTTTCATTAAGCCCTACGGCGTCATCGGTGAAGCAATAAAATTTAAGAACATGGTTAACAATATTTCTACTTACCATATTGAAAAGGACATTGACATCTCTTGCGGAATATGCGTTTCCCCATTTAATGCAAATGACATTCGCTATTTTTTTTTTGCCTAGAGACATGGAACCTCGCAGAGTTTAATAAATTTCTTACCATACATCGGTAGGCCAGCGATATCGATGTGACAACTGAGAGCATGTTGCGACTTCAACAATATATTGTGCAACAAGCCTCTCATTGAACTCATCATGAGCTATCGAGTAAGAGGAATGCGCCTTTTTCATTCGAGCGTCATCATTGCATGAATAATGTCTAATCACATCTTTCAATTCGGCAAAGTCCTCAACTTCGACGAGCGAGTCAGGCCCATAGAGTTCGGATAGACAGAATTTTTTTTCGACGACCGTCATCAATCCATTACCGAGATATTGACCGATGCGGTCGGAGCTGTATAGATAATGGGAACTACCGTTGCCGTTATAGGATTTTTCAGGTCCAACAAAAATACTCAGGTTTAATCCGATTTTGACCTGTTGGAGAATGTCAAAATAGGACTGTCCCCAGATCCCATTATATAAAGCGACCTTTGTAGTATCCTGAAGATCTTTGGCTAATTTTGGGACCATAGTTCGCAGATCTGCGTTATCCACAAAATTAGAGGTTTGACCAACAAATACTGCTCCTATTGGCAAACAAGAATGACGATAATTTTGCAGACAATCTATACTCCGATCGACAGGGTTCGGCATAAAGGCATACTTGGTCCCCTTCTCAGAGAGACCTTCCAGGAATGATCCACCAGTAGTTATGAAATTCCAATCGATGAATCCATTCCTATTACGTAAAATGGAGCAATTGTGCTCGTGAAAAGGGTCGAAGTTATATTGAATTATTAATGATCCGAACCTAGAGCGAATTTCTGCCAAAGTTGAATTGCTTATTACATCTGCATGAGCAAGGACTACAATATCAGGCCTAAGATTTTTACAAACCTCAATAAGTTTTTTATTACAAGCCCTACCCCCCATTTTCTTTGATGGAAAAATGGAACTAGCTTTTGCGATATCCCTGTCACTGAACCAATAGACGCAATGTCCGTTGCGTACAAATCCGTTATTCATTTTATATGCATATGAATAATATCTGTTTCCTAGATATTTTTCGGCCCGATTCGCGACATGCAGTATTTTGAATGATTTCACAACTAATCTCTCTAGATTTTTACTCCGAGATTTTGCAAAGCATTGAGCAATTGTTTACCGACCACATCTGGCGAATAACAAGTGAGCGCTCTTTCATATCCGGCCTTGCCCATCTTATCTAAATCTGGATTATTCATGGCATTCCCCAAGGCCTCTGTCAATGAATCGACATCACCAATAGGGACGAGATAACCTGTTACACCATCTTCGATGAGACTTAATGGTCCATTGCAATCTGTCGCTACAACAGCCTTTCCAGATGACATCGCCTCCAGAATAGTCAGTCCAAATGATTCTTTAAAGGAAGGCAAACAAAGAACATCAATTTTCTGAAAAAATGTTTGAATATTTTCGATCCAACCTAAATCTTTAACAAATTTATCAATTCCAAATTCTTTGATCTTTTCAGTATAATATTCGAGCCCATCGCCTGCGAATAGAACATTAAAAGAATACCCTTTGTCCTTTAGGTTTTTAATTGCGCATAAAAAGGGCTCGGCACCTTTTCCCTCCCAAAATCGGCCGACAAAACCAATTGTGAATTTAGGTGGATTATCGCTACTTACCCTTGGAACATAAGCAGGTGGCTCTTGAATCCAGCAATGTGGAGCCCATGAAATTCTTCTCAACCCCATCAAACTAGCACTTGATTGCAATTGAGAGGCATACTTGGGACTAAGGGCAAGCCAACGGAAAAAGAATCGGTATGGCCGGGTCAACTCACGATGCAATACTTGGATTTGTGGTATCATTGGGAAAAGACAATATCCCCACAACCAACTACGCCCACTATGATGAATACAAGCTTTTAAGCCTCCTTGCCAATGCAATTTCAATACCACGAACAAACATCGTAGCGATAACAATGGAGCAACTCCACTATGCCAAGCTGGCCGATAATCAACTTCGGTGCCCATTTTCCCTGCCTGCTCCGCACAAGGATGAGATGCAGTCCAAAGAACTACCTCAATGCCGGCCTTTTGAAGACTCATGATTTGAGCGATAACAGCTTTGTGGATACCCCCCCCTCCCACTCTCTCCGGTCCCTCTTTAGCACCATAGATCAGCAACACCCTGCTCACTTTGTCGTACCGGGTAAAAAGTCGTCGAAAATTCATGAATAACCTTATAAGCAAATCTCAGAAGAGATTTTTCCAGGTAAAGTCGGATAATTTTTCAAAGGTTGAAAGGCATTGTGCGCTCAACCCATGTTTCTTCTCGCCAGTGAATGTTCCGATAACGAATATCCTTAAACATAGAACTTATCAGCCTCGAAAATATATCAGGGTTAAATATCAGATTTTTATTTGCCATTTTCAGCACTTTTAAAATACGGCTTCTATTAAGAATGACACTTGAGCATTGATTACGCAGAACAGATATGGCCCTTTCCATTTCGGCCTTGCAAGCTTCCAAATTATGGGCAGCACGATTATCCAAATGGGTACGATAACCTCCAAGTATACAATCAACTGAATACAGTTCGGCATGAAGAAAAAAGCGGGACCACAATTCACCGTCTACCATAAATTGATAGTCTTGGTCGATGTAACCTCCAGACTTCTCCCAAAGACTTCTTCGCCAGAAGACAGATTCCTGCTGAATCCAACGATAATTGCCAATTAGATAATCGTAAATGTTCTTAGAACCTCTCGAGGCATGGATCATCGCGCCATTACCATTCCACCAAGAGTTGAATCCCACAATCCAATCCACATGCGGAAAAAGCGTAAATATTTCCGCCACAGCTTTAAATGTCCATGGAGTGTACTTGTCGTCACTGTTAATCCAGGCCATAATTTCGCCTGTGGCATGTGAGAACCCTTTATTCAGGGCATGCGCATGCCCATCATCTTTCTCAGTGACCCAGAAATGCAATCTATTTTCGTATTGACTAATTATCCTGGCTGATGAATCCGAACTTTCACCATCAATTATGATATATTCTAAATTTTGATAATCTTGATCAAGAACTGATTTTATAGTTTCTTCTATAAAATTGCATTGATTGTAAGACGGCGTAACAACAGATATTTTTGGAAAATTCATTGCACCAAACCCGATAACTGCACAGAAAATGTCGACAATGCGTGAATACTAGACATGCGCTACCTATATAGGTAGATTTCTAATGATAAATAGATAAAGATAGTTGAGAAAAAACATATTGACAAAAAACCGGATTAAAGAACATAGTTACGAACGGAAATCTCAAAAAATTGAAACATCCTAGCAACCTTTTCCGGCATACGAGAATTTACATGCAGAAGCCCAAAATAACAATTGCCACTCCGGATACTGATCCCGAGTTCGTATGGAATTACTTAAGTTTTGTTGAGGATCACTATGATTTCGAACTGACTCGAGAGCGCGATGCAGATTTCGTTTTCCACTCTGTGGGAGGCAATGACGTATTGAAGTATCCTGGGGTCCGGCTTTTCGTCACCGGAGAGAACGTCACACCCAATTTCGCCATTAGTGACTATGCCCTTGCATTTGAAAAAATGGACTTTGGAGATCGCTACATCTGGCTGCCCTTGATCAAGTTCTACAATGAACCGTATAGTGCATTAACATCCCCTCGCCCCCCAGTCGATACTGTCCTGGCGCAAAAAACCGATTTTTGTGCATACGTCATGTCGAACACTTCAAACAGCGCCAAAGAGCGTATCCGTATTTTCGAGCTGTTGTCGGCCTACAAGAAAGTTAATTCCGGAGGTCGCTGGCGCAACAATGTTGGCGGTCCCGTTCGAGACAAATTGATCTTTCAGTCGCGGCACAAATTCGTTATTGCCTTCGAAAACAGCTCCTCTAGGGGATATTTGACTGAAAAATTTGCTGAAGCGGCAGCCGCAAACGCGATTCCAATATATTGGGGCGATCCAGATATCGGCAAACTTTTCAACCCTAGGGCCTTCATTAACTGCCATGATTTTTCCAGCCTTGAAGAAGCCGTGGCAGAAGTCAAACGCATAGACCAAGATAAAGAGCTCTATCGACAAATGATGTCTGAACCGTGGTTTGCCGATGGGATTGAACCGGAATGCCTGCGAAATGAAACCTTTGCCGCCTTTCTTCGCGCAATATTCGACCAAGCCCCAGAGGCAGCCGTTCGCCGCAACCAGAGCCGCTGGGCATTAAAGATGGAACAAAATCTCTATGACATGTGCCATCGTCCGCATATACATATGTACAAACTTTTGCGAAAGGCTTGGAGAAAGCTATATCATAAACACCTTAAGCATAAAAAGGAATCATACAATGACAATACTAAATCTCCACTTTCCTAACCACTCTTGTCGCCTTTTTGCCAGCACCTTGGCAGAGAGAGAGGAGGATTACTAGTATTTTCAAAATCTAGAGGGTGCGGAAAAACCGATGAAGGAGATGGATTTAAAACTCGATCATTTCTTAGAAATGTAAACTCTGCCAACACCGGCAATTCAATTCCAGATCTTTTAAAAGCGGGAAAATAGTTATTAGGGTGTATATGAACACATGTATGGGACTGAAGAATTTTATCAAAAACTCTTGATGCAATACTAAAAAATGACCTGCACCAAAGTTGGTCGAGACAATGAAATTCCGCGACAATAATTCTAAACCTGCTCATCAATTTTTCAGAGCAATTTAAAAAAGTCTCATACTCATACCCTTCAATATCAATTTGCAACAAAAGTTCTCCATTTTTAGAGACATTGACACCGCTTACCCATTCATCAAGAGTCATAAAGTCTTCATCACTGACAGCGCCAATATATTTTTTTTGAAAATCAAATAAACCATGCCTCTCAGATGGATGGTTTACGGATTTGTCAGCCATAAATACCTTCATCCCCAATTCGGCACAGTCTTTTTCGAATCCGGAGACATTGCTGACTCCCGGAGAAAAACAAGCTTCAATACCTTTAAGATCATTTGGAACCAAATATCCTCCATCGCCTAATGGGCCCAGTCGAATCAACCCTTGCTCAGTAGTTACTGGAGACAACTTATGGATCAAAGCTTGAAGGATCTCTTTTTTTGTACTTTTAGTTAATATTTTTCTATTAGAAAATAGTGCATCAACTGTCATATTTTTTATGTTATTCAAAAAAGACATTAGCCCTCGCTCACTCTTTTGTTGCGTTCCTATAAATATGAAACCTTATCTCCATTTTTAATCCATCAAGGCCGTAGCACCACCATGGAAAATATCTCTTCCTTATTTGATGATTTTCGATTTTTCGTCTAACTCTCTGAAAAGGGCTACTGCTGATCCCATTTGTCCCAAAAACTGCCAGAACCCTAGGAAGGTGCACGGATGAGACCTTCTCGACATATAGATATCTCACAAAAAGATCGTAATCGCCAGCAATTCTAAATGATACGTCGTAATTACCTAGCCTAGCAAACAGCTCGCGTCGAAAAAACGAGGCTTGGTGCGGCATCATGTTCCGCAGGAGAAAATTTCTCGAAAGATTGTCGGAAAATTTTTTTATAAATTTATTGCCATTCTCATCCACACAAAGCAGGTCTCCATACAGAATATCCATGTTCGGCAAGAGAGAGACATCCTTCAAAACTCCACTATCTATGAGATAATCTCCAGCATTCAGAAAGAGGAGATATTCCCCCTTAGCCTTCAAAATGCCCTTGTTCATGGCGTCGTATATACCTGCATCTGGTTCGGAAATCAGGCAGGAGATCCTAGATTCATATTCTGCTAACACTTTAAGAGTGTTGTCCGTTGAATTGCCGTCGATCACAATCCATTCAAAAGCATCGAAACTTTGTGAACAGATACTTTCGCAGGTTCGGCGAATGGTTCCTTCTTCATTCAGGCAAACAGTTATGATGGAAAATTTGGGAACAGTACCCCCGCCACCTGTGAATTCATCTGATCCGTGGATTGAAGCTATAGCCCCCATGTCGATTCCCTTCCTTTTGGCATTGAATCACAATAGACCAAGAGAGTGCTCTCAACCATCCCAGCAAGATGGAAATGCTCGACCACGAATCGTCGCAACCCTTCGAAGCGGGTGTTCCGCGCGTTGCAAAGAGCTGCCGCCAACCCGACGCTGTCGGCAGGCGTGAATAGGTATCCCGTCTTCCCCTCCCTGACAATATCCAGTATCCCACCATGCCCCGTCGCGACGACAGGCACATCCATCGCCAGCGCCTCGGCGGCACTCCGACCGAAACTCTCAGGCTTTTTGGAACTGGAGACGACCACATCGCTGAGGGCGTAAATCTCGGCGACCTTTCGATGACTTCCGGCGAAGCGGACATGCTCCTCTAGGCCGAGCTCTTCGACCAATTTTTTTAGGGATGCGAAATAAGCGGCCTTGTCCTCACGAACCCCTCCGACGATGAGTCCGAGAACCTCCGGGAGAACTTCTCTTACGAGCGCAATGGCCCGGATGAAAGTCTCGTAATCCTTTAGCTGGGTGATGCGCCCTACGCTGGTGACGACGAAGCGCCCCTCCAGACTGAAAGTGCGGCTGAATTCAGCCATGAATTCTCGGTCCACCCGCGCCGGGTCGAAATGCTCGAGATCGACGCCGCGCGGGATAACCACCATCTTCTCCTCTGGAACGCCGTAATGCCGTCGAATATAGTCCCGGATGGCGCCGCTGACGCAGATAACGCGGTCTCCGCGGGTCATGATGCGGCTGTAGGCGTTGACGCTGTTGAACCCGTGGACTGTAGTGACAAAGGGGATCTGCGTGCCGCGAAGCGCGAGCCAGGCGAGCCAGGCTGGGACGCGGCTGCGGGCGTGGACGACGTCGGGGCGAAGGTTCAGGAGAAGGGAGCGCAGGCGAGCGACGCGCACCGGAGCGCTGAGGGGGTTTTTCCCTGCGACATCGAGGAGATGGTGGTGGCCGCCGTCCTGCTCGATCGTCTCGACGAGACGTCCTCCGTGGCTGATGACGTGGCTTTCGTGACCGCGCAGGGTAAATTCGCGGCTCAACTCGACTGTGCCGCGCTCGACCCCTCCTTCGTTCAATTCGGGAAGAAGCTGGACTATGCGCACAGTCGTACCTCCCTGAGCCGTTCGGAGAGGTCGATCTTCGTGCTGCACGCGGCAACCTCTCCGTCATAGATGTGAAGGCAACCCAGGTCCGAGAGGCGTCGCGTCATGCGCAGAAACTTGTTGTCCGTGCCGGCGCCCTCAAGTGGAATCACCTCGATGCAGGAGTTTCCGAAACAGACCGCTTCGCTGATCATGGAGGTGGAGTCGGCGGTGATGAAGACGTAGTCGCACAAGGCAAGAAAGTCGGGAATGGGATTGGCCGGATCGCGGGAGTAGAGGAATCTGGCGGCAAACGGATGTCGATCGAGCATCGCTTCGACCGCCGGAGGAGTCCGGCGCGAGGTGGCGACCAGAATCCGGTGCTGCGCAAACCGTCTGAAGATCTCCTCGACGGTTCGTTCCAACGACTCGGCGTCCATCCTGAAGACCTTGTTGCTCCCGCCGATCACGAGGGAAACGTAGCGGTTTCCGGGGTCTGCCTTCACCAACCATGTTGGAACGACGAAGTTCAGATTGACCGGCAGCGTTAGAATATTGCTCCGTCGCGGGGGATTATCGTGCTCCTGCGCGACGATCAGGTCGAAATCGTACCGGTACCCTTTCGGGAGCATGATGGCGACGGAGCGGGTGTTCATTTTCTTCGCCGTCACGCGGTTGGCATAGTAAGTCGCCGAACCGGCGGAGACGACGGCGCAGCACTCGGGGAGATCTCCCTCGATGCGAAACAGAGCGTCGGAATAAATGCGTTGCCGGTCGTAGAGGTAGGAGAGCGCTTTGCAGAAGCGATGACGAAAGGCGACGGGGCGGATCTCGTAGGAGTAGCCGAGATGACGCGCGAAGGCGACCGACTGGTTGAGATGGCCTGGTTTGCCGTCGCTGAGGATCAGGACCCGACGCTCGGTCGAGCTCTTTTCTCGATCTGCACCCCCCTGCTCCATCAGATCTCTTGTGCCTCGTCAATGAGCATGACGGGAATCTCGTCGCGCACCGGGTAGGCCAGTCGGCAGCGCTCGCACACGATGGCTTCAGGCTCGAGGCGCAGGCGAACCTCCCCTTTGCACTGGGGGCAGGCAAGTATTTCGAGGAGTTCCTTCGGAACGGTCATCTCTTCTCTCCTTGGCGAACGATGCCGAGAACTCTCTGTTCAAGAGCTCCCGCTTCGACGATCTGCAGATCCATCGGCATCAGATAGCAGGGGACCGCGAATTCGGCCGAGTGCAGCTTCACCCCGTCTTTTTCGGTGGTGACGAGGTAGTCTGCCCCATTCGCGGCGCGCCGCAGCAGAGCGATCTGAGCCTCGCCGTATGAGGCGTGGTCGGCGAAGGCGATCCGATCCGCGAGCTCGAACCCGGCCTGCTCCAGCGCATTGAAAAAGGAAGGAGGATCGGCGATCCCGGCGAAAGCCACACCGCGCCTGCCGCGCAACGACGCGGGGGCGACCTCCTGCCCCGTGAGCGAAACGGCCCGTGGGGCCAGAGCGTGCCGGCTGTGCAGAATCTCCCCCGGGAGCGGCGGATCGGCCCCAAGGGGATCGGGGCAGCGGGTGAGCAGGAAAAGATCCGCTCGCGCCAGCGCCGACGGGGACTCGCGCAAAATGCCTGCCGGAAGGGGGCGGCCGTTGCCCAGGGGACGGCACGCGTCGAGCAGAACGATATCGAGGTCGCGCCGCACGGCCAGGTGCTGAAAGCCGTCGTCTAAGATGACGACATCGGCGCCCAGTTCCTCCTCGGCCGCCCTGACGCCGTCCCTTCGCCTCGGCGCGACGACGACGATGGCGCCCGGATTGCGCCTTGCGAGCAGATAAGGCTCGTCGCCGCACTCGGAAGGCGGCAGCAGCGGACCCTGCCCGGCGCAGACGATCCGCACCCCTTCGACGCGGACGCCGTACCCCCGGCTCACCACCGCCACCCGTCTCCCCTCGGCGAGGAGCAGCTTCACCAGATAATCGACCGTCGGGGTCTTCCCGGTCCCTCCGGATGCGATGTTTCCGACGGAGATGACGGGGACGCCGGCGCGGTGCGAAGAGAAGACCCCCTTGCGATAGAGCGATGCGCGGATACCGAGGATAGCGCCGTAGAGCCACCCCATCGGGACAAGAGCTCGTCCGGCTGCGCGCTCAGAAAGACCCGCCGGCGCATCTGCGCTCAGCCGGCGATGCAACTGCGCGAGGCGCTCCATCTATCCCCCCATGACCCGCCGGGCGACTTCGAGGGTGCGCCGTGTGGCGCCGGCATTGGCCGCCAGAAGGGCATACCCCCCCTCCCCCATCGCGTTGCGTCGAGCGGGGTCGTCCAGAAGGCGTTCCACCGTCGGCGCCAGGTCGTCGGCGCCCTGGATCTGGATCGCCCCCCCGGCATCCAGAAGCAGCGCGGCGATCTCTTTGAAGTTGTGCATGTGAGGACCGAAAAGGACCGGCTTCTGGACGGCCGAAGCCTCCAGCACGTTGTGCCCGCCGGTCGCAACGAGGCTCCCCCCAACGAAGACGAGATCGGCGACGGCGTAGAAGTTGAGCATCTCGCCCAGCGTGTCGCCGAGGAGGATCTCGCCGGAGCACAGCGGCTCCGAGCGCCCTTGCACTGCGCTGCGCAGCTGAACGGAGAATCCGCGCCCCGAAAGGATCTGCACCAGCGACCTGCAGCGCTCGGGGTGACGGGGCACGAGGATCAGAACGAGTCTTCGTCCTGCTTCGCAAAGGGAACGAAACGCCTCGGCGATCGGCTCCTCCTCGCCGGGGTGGGTGCTCCCTGCGACCCAGACCTGTGTTTCGGCGTCGAGCCGATAAAGCGAGCGAAGGGCCTGCACCTGCGCGGGCACCGGCGGCTCGGCCTGCAGGTCGAATTTTACATTCCCCGTCACCATGATCTTCCCGGCGGGAGCGCCCATCGCCCGAATGCGATCGGCGTCCTGGGTGCTCTGCATGCAGAAGGCGGAGAACATGTCGAGGATCGGCGCGATGACGAAGCGCCCCTTCATGTAGCGCGGAAAGGAGCGGTCTGAGATGCGGCCGTTGGTCAGAACCACCGGTATCGCCATCGAGTGGGCGATGCGCATGAAATTCGGCCAGATCTCCGTCTCGACGATCACCACCAGCCTCGGTCGAATCCGCCGAAGGACCCGTCTCACCCCCCATGAAAGATCGAAGGGGAAGAAGATCGGCAGATCGACCTCGTCGATCCTCTCGGCTACGGCGCGCCCCGTCTCCGTGGTGTTGGACAGGACGATGGCCGCCTCGGGGTGCTCGCGTCGAAGGGCTTTCAGAAGAGGGATCGCCGCCTTCGTCTCGCCGACCGACACCGCGTGGACCCAGATGATCTCTTTGCCCCGCAGCGCATCAAGGCGACCCGGCTGGTAGAAACCGAGGCGCTCTCGCACGCCCCTTCGTCTCTTGCCGTGCTTGAGCCCGCGCAGAAAGTAATACGGGACGAGCACCAGAGACGAGGTCAGCAGGATCAGGTCATACAGCAGATACACCGTGCTCCTCCAGCCGCGCAATGGCGCTCGCTTCGTTCTGCTCCATCCCCCGCTGCAATCTGTGCTGAAAGGCCTCGAACGCCTCCCCTTCGGCGAACCGCAGCGGCTCGCCGAAGGAGATGACCGCCCGGGCAAAGGGATAAGGTAGCAGAAAGCGGTCCCACGAGGCAAACCGGAATCCGCGGCTGTAGACCAGAGCGACGGGGATCACCGGCCGCCCCGAGAGGCGGGCGAGCTGCACGACGCCGGGCTTGATCTCGTGCCGCGGCCCCTTGGGGCCGTCGGGAGTCACGGCGATGTCGAGGGGCTCCTTGGTCAGCGCGAGCATCTCGCGCAGCGCCGCGCGCCCGCCCCGGCTCGAGGAGCCGCGCACCGCCCCCTGCCCGAACTGCTGCATAGTGCGCGCGATGAGCTCGCCGTCCTTGGAGGCGCTGATGAGGATACGGATGCCGGGACCGCCGCGATACCCCTTGATCATGCAGAAGAGCTGGTCGTGCCAGAAGGTGAAGACGGCGTTCTTCCCCTCTCGCCACATCGTGCGCACCGCCTCCTCTCCGCGGAACTCCACCCGGAGGGTCGTCCAGATGAGACGGATAACGAGGGCGGCGACGAACGGCGCCGTGCCCAGGAGGATCCTCTGCCCCAAGCTGCGCGCCATGGCTATGCCTGAAATTGCATGGTGTAGAGCTTGTTGTACAGCTCGCCCCTCTCGATCAGCTCGGCGTGCGTCCCGACCTCCCTCACCTCCCCTTTTTCCAGCACGACGATCTTGTCGGCGTGCATGACGGTGGAGAGGCGATGGGCGATGACGAGGGTGGTGCGCCCCTTCATCAGGTTGATGAGGGCCTTCTGCACGACCGCCTCGCTCTCGGTGTCCAGAGCGCTGGTCGCCTCGTCGAGGATCAGGATCGGCGCATTGCGCAAAATGGCCCTGGCGATGCAGAGGCGCTGGCGTTGCCCCCCCGAGAGGCGAATGCCACGGTCGCCGATGCGCGTCGCGTACCCTTCGGGGAGCTCCCGGATGAAGCCGTCGGCGAAGGCGAGGCGTGCGGCCTCCTCGACCTCATCGTCGCTCGCCCCGGGGCGGCCGAAACGGATGTTGTTGGCGATGGTGTCGTTGAAGAGAAACGACTCCTGATCGACCAGGGCGATGTTGGCCTTGAGGCTCTCCTGCGTCACCCGGCGGATGTCGACGCCGTCGATGAGGATCGCCCCGTGCTGCGGATCATAGAAGCGGGTGAGAAGCCCCGCCACCGTCGTCTTTCCGGCGCCGCTGGGGCCGACCAGGGCGACGATCTCCCCCGGCGTGACGTGCAGGTCGAAGCCCCGGAGGATCGGCTCGTCATCGTACCCGAAAGTGAGCCGATCGAAGCGGATCTCCCCCTTTACCCTCGGGAGCCGGGCGGCCTCTGGAGGATCGTTGATCTCGGGCTTTTGCTCCATCACCTCGAAGACGCGCTCCCCCGCGGCGATCGCCTGCTGAATCACGTTGTTCACCTTGACGAGGCGCTTGGCGGGGGCGTACATCAAGAGGATCGCGGCGATGACGGAAAAGAGCTCCCCCTGTGTCATGGTGCCGGCGCCGACGCGCATCAGCCCGTACCATACGACCACCGCCACGCCGAACGAAGAGATGATCTCGATCATGGGTGAAGAGGCCGCGTCGTACTTGAATGCTTTACGCAGAAAGTTATAGAAGCGGCGGTTCTCGGTGACGAAACGCTCTCTTTCCCGCTCTTCGGAGCCGAAGGCCTTGATGACCTTGATGCCGGAGAGGGTCTGTTCCAGCACCGTCGTGACCTCGCCCATCGCCATCTGCCCCTGCTTCGAGTAGTTCTTGATCTTGCGGCCGATGGCCGCCGCCGGACCGATGGAGAGGGGCAGAACAATGAAGGCCAGAGCCGCGAGCTTCCAGTCCATATAGAAGGCGACGGCGGTCAGGGCGATGATCGTCACCCCTTCGCGAAGGAGGATGACCATGACCTCGGCGACGGAGGCCTGCATGATCCCCACGTCGTTGAGAACCCGAGACATGAGCGTTCCCGAGGGAGTACGGCCGAAGAAGCGCATCGACAGCCCCATCGTGTGACTGAAGAGCTGGTTGCGGATGTCCTGGATGATGAGCTGACCGGATGTCTTGATGAAGTATTCCTGGATATAGCGCGACACCCCCTTGAACGCGGCGACTCCGATGATCATCGCAGGGACCAGATGAGCGAAACCCCACTCTCCCGCCACGATGAGATTGTCGATGAACGGCTGCACCAGGCGAGCCATCGCCGCATCCGATGCTGCAACGCCCAGCGAGGCGACCATCGACAGGGCGATGCGCCATTTATAGGGCTTGGCGTACGTCAGAAGACGCCTGTAGATGCCGATGCCGCTCGTCTCCACCGTCAACCTTTGCTCTCGACTGCTGCAAGACTCATTTTTGATGCGATGCGGGCGACGCGTTCCGAGCACCCCTTCTCGCCCATGCGCTTCCTCACCTCCAGCAGTGCGCTGCGCATCTGCTCGGCATAGCCATGGTCGTCGAGTATTTTGAGGATCTCCTGGGCCAGGGCCTCAGGGCTCGCCGCGTCCTGGATGAATTCGCACACCACGCCGCGCCCCGCGACGATGTTGGCCAGGCTGATGAAGGGGACCTTCACGAGGCGCTTGCCGATGGCGTAGGTCAGCGGCGCCATCTTGTAAACGACGGCCATCGGGGTGCCGACCAGCGCCGTCTGCAGCGTCACCGTCCCCGATACGGTGATGGCGGCTCGGCAGGCGTTGGCGACGTCGTAGATCCCTTCGCGCGTCAGGGTGACCGGGAGATCTCGCGCCGCGATCTTCTCTTCGAAAAGAGCCGGGTCGAGGGACGAGGCGACCGGCAGGAGGAAGTGAACCTCGGGACGGCGTCGGCGGATGAGTACCGCGGCCTCAAGAATCGTATCGAGGATGTAGCGCAGCTCGTTGCGTCGGCTCCCGGGGAAGAGACCGACCACCGGACGCGCCGGATCGATGTCTAAAGCTCCGAGGAACGGTTCCCGTTCGGTGCGCACCTCGGCATCGTCGAGAAGGGGGTTGCCGACATAGGTGACGTCGATGCGGTGCCCGCGGTAGAAGTCGGCCTCGAAGGGGAAAATGACCGCCATGTGATCGACGAGGCGGGCGATCTTCTTCACGCGTCCCTGGCGCCACGCCCAGATCTGAGGGCTGACATAGTACAGGACGGGGATCCCGGCCTTTTTGGCCTGGGCCGCGAGCCGCAGATTGAATTCGGGAAAATCGACAAGGATCAGCAGGTCGGGACGATCGGGGCCGTGGAGAATCTTCTTCAGCTTCTGAAAAGCCCGATAGATGGCGGGGAAGTGGCCGACGACCTCCACAAGACCGACAACAGCGAGCTCTTCGCCGTTCAGGAGGATCTTGCATCCGGCTTCCTCCATGCGCACGCCGCCGACGCCGAAGAAGGAAAGATCGGGGTCGATCTCTTTGGCGGCGCGGATCAGGTTCCCCCCGTGCAGGTCCCCCGACGCCTCACCGGTGACGATCAGGGCCCGACGACCGGGTCGGTGAGGAGCGAGGGGTGCGGAGTGTGGCGAAGACATGGTGCAACGATCCTGGGGACTGCAAATGGGATTTCGGGTTTCAGATTCCTGCTTTCTCCCGGCTCAGTGATCTCACGCTTTGCGAATCGCTTCGCAGACGCGGTCGATCTGCGCCTCGGTAAGCTCCGGATACATCGGCAGCGAAAGGACCTGGGTGGCGACCCGCTCGGTGACGGGGAGAGAAACGTGCGCGAAACGCTCGCGGTACACCTCCTGGCGGTGCAGGGGGATCGGGTAGTAGACGGCGCTGGCGATCCCGGCCTCCCCGAGAGCCTTGTGCAGCGCGTCGCGCCGCTCCGACAGCAAGGTGTACTGGTGAAAGACGTGCATCCCCTTGCCATCCTGAACCGGGGGCCGGACATCGCAGCCCTTCAGTCGCTCGGTGTACAGCGTGGCATTGCGGCGCCGCCCCTCGTTGTAGGCATCGATATGCGGCAGTTTGGCCCGCAGCACCACCGCCTGCAGCTCGTCGAGGCGGCTGTTGTAGCCGATGACCGAATGATGGTAGCGCTCGCGGCTGCCGTGATTGGCCAGAACGCGGATGGTGCGGGCGAGGTCGTCGTCGTCGGTGACGATCATGCCGCCGTCGCCGTAGCACCCGAGGTTCTTGCTGGGGAAAAAGGAAAAACATCCCGCCTCGCCGAAGGTCCCGGTCATTTTGCCGCCGTAATCGGCGCCGAAGGACTGAGCGCAGTCCTCGATGAGCTTGAGACCGTGCTTGCGGCACAGCGCGGCGATCGGCTCCAGATCCGCTGGTTGTCCGAAGAGATGGACGGGGAGGATCGCGCGGGTGCGCGGGGTGATGGCCGCCTCGATGAGGGCGGGATCGATATTGAAGGTCTCGGGATCGATGTCGACGAAGACCGGTTCGGCCCCCGTGTAGGAGATCGCCTCGGCGGTGGCGATGAAGGTGAAGGCGGGGGTGATGACCTCGTCGCCCGGGCCGATGCCGGCGGCGCGAAGCGCCAGGTGCAGGGCGTCGGTGCCCGAGGCGACGCCAATGGCGTGCTTGACCCCGCAGTAGGCCGCGACGTCCGCCTCCAGCGCCCGTCCTTGGGGGCCGAGGATGAAGTGCGTCGTATCGAGAACTTGACGAAATCCGCGCTCGATCTCTTCGCGCAGCGTTTCGAACTGGATTTTAAGATCCACCATCGGGATGTTCATGCCGTTGCTCCAGAAAAAGGAAGGCGAGGCAAGGCCTCGCCCCGTTGCATGTCAATGTCAGGGGGTGACTTCGTGCCAGAGCTTGCGGTTGATCTGCAAGGCGAGCTCAAGGGCGCGCTTGCCGTCTTCGCCGCTCACCACAGGCGAGGTTCCGCCGCGCACCGCCTCGACGAAGGAGCGGATCTCCTCCAGCAGCGCGTCGACTTCGCCGAAGCTGCGCTCCTCCATGCCGATCTCGGGGAGTCCGGGGATGGGAATCCCCTGCGAGCCCTTGCGAAGGATCTGAATCCTGCGCGCCTGATAGTCGATGGAGATGTAGGCGTCCGGTTGGAAGATGCGGATCTTGCGCATCGCCTCGCGGCTGACACGGCTGGCGGTGACGTTGGCGACGCAGCCGTTTTCGAACTGCAGACGCGCGTTGGCGATATCGACCTCCGGCGAAAGGACAGGGACGCCGACGGAGTTGATCGTCTTGATGGTCGAGGGGACCATGCTGAGCAGAATGTCGATGTCGTGGATCATCAAATCGAGTACGACGTTGACGTCCGTCCCACGGGGCTTGAAAGGGGCGAGGCGGTGCGACTCGATGAAGACGGGATTCTTCAGCACCCCCCGCAGGGCGATCACGGCGGGGTTGAAGCGCTCCAGATGCCCGACCTGAAAGACGAGATTCTTCGCGGCGGCGATGGCGATCAGTTCGTCGGCTTCTTCGACCGTCTGAGTGATCGGTTTTTCCAGAAGGATGTGGCAGCCCGCATCGAGACAGTCTTTGGCGACGCGATAATGGAACTGCGTGGGGACGGCGATGGAGACGAGGTCGATCTTGTCGAGAATTTGCCTGTGGTCGTCATAAGCCTTCACGCCGACTTCGGCAGCGACCTCGCGCGCCCGCTCAACGTCGGCGTCGACGACGCCGATCAGCTCGACCCCCTCCAGGGCGGCGTATTTCTGCGCGTGAAACCGTCCGAGATATCCGACGCCGATGACGGCCGCTTTCAACCTGCTCATACCAACCGTACTCCTTTTTCTCTGCCGCTCAACGCGCGATCCCCCTCTCGCTGCCGCGAATGAAATCGACGAAGGCCCTCAACGTCTGATCCATGACGAGGTCCGAAGCGATGGCGCCGAGCGCCTCTTCGAGGCGCATCCCCGAGCGGAAAACGAGCTTGTAGGCCTGCTTGATCTCGCCGATGGCTTCGTCGGAAAAGCCGCGGCGCTTCAACCCCACCACGTTGATTCCGACCGTCTTCGCCCGGTCGCCCTGGGCGATGGTGTAGGGGGGGATGTCCTGAGTGACCATGGCGCCGCCGCTGATCATGGCGTGGGCGCCGACGCGCGAGAACTGGTGAATGGCGGACAGGCCGCCGAGAATGGCGAAATCGTCGACGCTCACATGCCCTGCCAACGTGGCGCCATTGGCGAGGATGACCCGGTTGCCGACGCGGCAGTCGTGCGCCACATGGGCGTAGGCCATGAAGAGGTTGTCGTCGCCGATGACGGTCTCGCCTCCGCCGCTCTCGGTGCCGAGATGAAGGGTGACGAACTCGCGGATGGTGTTTCGGGCACCGATACGCAGGAAGGTCTTCTCCCCGGCGTACTTGAGATCCTGCGGAACGGCGCCGACCGAGGCGAATTGAAAGATCTTGTTGTCCGGCCCGATCTCGGTCCACCCTTCGACCACGGCGTGGGGTCCGATCCACGTGCCGGCTTCGATGCAGACATGCTCGCCGATAACGGCGTACGGCCCAATCTCGACCCCCGGGGCGATGCGGGCCCCGGGGTGAACAATCGCTGTCGAATGAATCATTCTGCCTCAGGAAACCTTCTTGGGAGCAAAAGTGGCCTTCAGATCGGCTTCGGCGACCAGGGTATCCCCGACATACGCCTTGCCAGAGAAGCAGTAAAGGCCGCGTTTGCGGGCCATCAGCTCCAACTCGAAGCGAAGGGTGTCGCCGGGACCGACGGGCTTTCGAAACCGTGCGTTGTCGATGCCGGCGAAGTAGGTCACCATGTCATCGCCGATCTTGTCGCTGACGATGGCGAAGACCCCCCCGACCTGCGCCATCGCCTCGATGATGAGGACGCCGGGCATGACGGGATGACCGGGAAAATGCCCCTGGAAAAAGGGTTCGTTGATGGTGACGTTCTTGATTCCGACGATTCGTTTGCCCTCCTCCACCTCCACGATCCGATCGACCAGCAAAAACGGATAGCGGTGAGGTAGCAGCTTCATGATCTCCAGCGTATCGAATTCCATCGTGAC
Source organism: Desulfuromonadales bacterium (assembly GCA_050485365.1). Classification (GTDB taxonomy): domain Bacteria; phylum Desulfobacterota; class Desulfuromonadia; order Desulfuromonadales; family JACZKF01; genus JARFUG01. Next base: position 23,152 of record JBJHBH010000012.1, read on the forward strand.
CTACCCCTTGTTGATGTGCATTTCAAGCGCTTCCAACTGCCGCTTCAAACGGCCGAGCTCCTTGCGCATCTCCGGAAGCTTGGCGAAGCTCATCGAGGCCTTGAGCCATTCCTTGTGAGGCATGACCGGAGCGCCGGAGAGGATCTGGTTCGACTTCACATCCCCGGGAACCCCTCCCCGGGCGCCGATGGTGACGTTGTCGCCGATTTTGAGATGCCCGGCGACCCCGACCTGCCCGCCGAAGGTGCAGTGCCGCCCGACGCGGGTGCTCCCCGAGATGCCGACCTGAGAGACGATGACGGTATCTTCGCCGATCTCGACGTTGTGGGCGATCTGAACCAGATTATCGATCTTGGCGCCGCGCCGGATCCGCGTCACCCCGAGCGTCGCCCGGTCGACACAGGTCGCCGAGCCGATCTCGACGTCGTCCTCGATCTCGACGATCCCTACTTGCGGAATTTTGAAATATCGCTCGCCGTCGGGCGCGAAGCCGAATCCGTCGGAACCGATGACGGCGTTGGGCTGGAGCGTGACGCGGTTGCCCAACCGACACCCCTCGCGGACGATCGACCCCGCATGCAGGGTGCAGTCGTCTCCGATCGTCACGTTGGCGTACAGAACGACTCCCGGATAGAGGATCGTTCCGGCCCCGACGCGGCACCCCTCGGCCACGACGCAGCCGGGGTGAATGGTGGCCGTTTCGGCGACGCTCGCCGACGGATCGACGACGGCTCCGGTGAGAATCCCCCTCGGTTCGGGGCGCCCCCCCCGCAAAAGGGTGAGGACCTTGGCGAAGGCGAGATACGGGTTGGAGACGAGCAGAAGAGGTTTGTCCGTACTTTCTACCCCGCCCGCGACGATCACCGCCGAGGCCCGGGTCCGGCCCAACCACGACAGGTACTTGGGATTGGCGATAAAGGTGATGTCGCCGTCGCCGGCGACCTCGATCGGCGCCACGTTGCGGATCTGCACCCCCTCGTCGCCGACGACCTCCCCGCCGACCGCGTCGGCCAGTTCCTTCAGCGTAGTCACAACCCGCTCCCTAGCGCGCCTGGGTCTTGAAGCGCTCGTTGTAGGCCTTGATGACCTGGTCGGTCATGTCGATCTGATCGCTCGCGTAGAGGATCGAGCTCTCGGTTTTCTCAAGGACGAGGGTGTACCCTTCTTTTTTCCCGACCTCGTCGATGACCTGGATGAGCTCGCGCAGGATGCGCTGAGTGAACTGGGCGTCCTGGCGCTGAAGCTCTTCCTGAATGTCCTGGGTGAAGCGCTGGTAGTCGCGCACCTTCTGCTGATAATCCCTCTCGCGCGCGGTGCGCGCCTCGTCGGCGAGAACGACGGACTGTTTCTCGAGCTCCTCCTTCATCCTCTGCAGCTCGCGCTGGCGCTGCGCCACCCTCCCCTCATATTCCTCCACGGTCTTTCCGATCTGCTGCTTGGCGGCCTGCCCCGCATCGGACTGATTCAGAGCCCGCTGCAGATCGACGAACCCGATCTTGGCCTCGGCCAGAGCGGGAACGGCGGCGGCAAGCAGCAGCACGACGAGAAAAGCACCCAGGATACGCTTCATTTCTTTACCCCTTTCCAGTGTTTGAAAATCCCGCCCTCACACCGTGCGATCAGAACGGGAAACCGTGTTGTTGTCGAGAACTAAACACCTGCGACCGCCATGCTGCCCAGCACTAGAAGACCGTACCGATCGAGAAGTCGAAGCGGGAGTTCGGCTCCCCCTCTCGCGGATCGAGGTTGCGCCCCCACTCCAGACGAAGCGGCCCCAGGGGACTGAACCATCGGATACCTGCCCCCGTACTATAGCGCATGTCGTTGAAAAAATTCTCCCCCGAACCCCAGGCGTTGCCCGTGTCGAAGAACAAAACTCCTTTGAGCCCCATCTCCTGCAGAAGCGGAAAGAGGTATTCGGCGTTGAAATAGGCGGTCTTGAGGCCGCCGATGTATTCGAAGGTTTCGAAGACCCGTCCGTTCACCTCCTCGACGCGCCGGATGCGCGGACCGACCTGCCGGGCCTGGAAGCCGCGGATGGTGCTGAGGCCGCCGAGAAAGAAGCGCTCGTCGATGGGGACTTCGCGCCCGCCGTGCCCGTGGACATAGCCGAGGTGGCCGCGCAGCGAAAAGACAGTCCCGCGCCACACCGGCCAGAAGTGGCGGTGATCGGCGTTGTACTTGACGAACCGCTCGGTGCCGCCGAGGCCGGCGAACTCGACCGAGAGGGTCGAGGCCGACCCTCGGCTCGGATCGAGACGGTAGTCGGTGGTGTTTCGTGAAAGGGTGCTCGTGATCGAGGAGAGGGTCGATTCGCCTTCCTGGCGCCGGATGAACGCGGATGCCGTGGGGCTGACGTTGGTGATCTCCTTCTCTTCGTAACGGTAGACCCAGAAGCTGCGGGTGTTGTCGGTGACGGGGAAACCGACCTTGACGTTCCCCCCGAGGGCCTTGCGCGTGAAGTCAGTCCACTCCCGCTCGGTTTTGTACAGATCGAAGCCGACGGTCAGGTCCCTGTCGAGGAAATAGGGTTCGGTCACGCCGATCTGGTAAGTCTGGCTGCGGCTGCCGAAGGAGCCGGCCAACTCGAGGCGCAGCCCCCGGCCGAGGAAGTTGGACTGGCTGATGGACCCCTGCCCGACGACCCCGTCGATGGAGCTGTAGCCGACGCCGACGGTGAACATGCCGGTGGGGCGCTCCTTGACCTCGATCTCCAGGTCCATCAGCGATTCGTCCGCGCCCATGGCCGAGGCGATGTTGACCTCCTCGAAGAAGCCGAGGTTGAAAACCCTGCGCCGGCTCTCCTTCAGGGCCGTGGCCCGGTAGAGATCGCCCTCGACCAGTCGCAGCTCGCGGCGAACGACTTTGTCGCGCGTCTTGGTGTTGCCGCGGATGCGGATGCGATCGATGAAGACTTCGACCCCCTGCTCGATGTCGAAGACGACGTCGACTTCGCGCCGCTCCTCCTCCACGCGAGTCAACGGCGCCACGTTGACATAGGCGAACCCCATGTCGGCGTAGAAGTCGTTGAGCGCCAGAACCGACTGGCGAAGTCTCTGGCGGCTGAACACCTCGCCGCTCTGGAAGCGCACACGGGATTCAAGCTCCTCGATGTCCTCTACGAGATCTCCGCGAAAATCGATCCGGCCGACGTTGAACTGTCTCCCCTCGTCGATCTCGATAACGATCTCCAGGGAGCGCATGTCGTCGCTGAAGATGATCTCGGGCTGCAGCACTCTCACTTGGATGTAGCCGCGGTTGTAGTACTGGTCGGCGATGATCTCGAGATCGTTCTGGAGGATCTCCTCCTGAAAGGTGCCGCGCCGGGTCAGCCACGACAGAAACCACCGCTGCCGCGTCTCGATCGCTTTTCGAAGCTGGCGGTCGGTGAAGACCGTGTTCCCCTCGAAGCGGATACTGCGGATGAAGATCTTGCGCCCCTCGGTGATATTGAAGGTGAGGGTGGCCTCGTTCTTGTCGTCGATTTCGAGAGCAGGCTCGATCTCAACTCCGTAATAGCCGTCCTTGTGATAGGCGGCGCGCAGGACCTCGACGGTCCTCATGGGGAGTTGGGGGCGGAAGATTTCCGGAGTCCGGAAGGTGAGCTTCTCGCGCAGCTTGTCGTCGGACAGCGCCCTGTTCCCCTCGAACAGGACCCGACGAAGCAAAGGGCGCTCCTGCACCCGGAAGATCAGTACCTGGCGCCCGTCATGCTCTTCGAGGTCGGCCGCCACGTCGTCGAAGTTCCCCAACGCGAAAACGGCCCTGAGGCTTTGATCGACCTCCTCCCTGGAGAGATCGTCGCCGGGGTTCACCGTCAGCACGTTCAGCACGGTATCCGCAGAAACTCTGTGCACCCCCTCGACGCGCACTTCGTCGATGACGATTTCCTGTGCCCCGGCAGGAAAACAGAACAGGATGAAAACAAACAGAACCAGAAAAACGTTAAAGGGCATGCTGAGTACTTCCTCCGTCAGAGTCGCGAAACGCGGCATTCTAGCTAATTACGCAAGGGGGTGTAAACGAAAAATTAAGAGCTGATCCGGCCATCCTCCATATGCACGATCCGGTCCAGACGACCGGCCAGCACTTGGCTGTGCGTGACGACGACCATGGTCAGTCCGTGGGTCTGATGTAGGGAGTTGAGAAGGCGGTAGATCTCGTCGGAGGTGCCGCTGTCGAGATTTCCCGTCGGCTCGTCGGCGAGAAGGAGCCGGGGGGACATGATCAAGGCACGCGCGATGGCAACTCGCTGCTGCTCGCCGCCTGAGAGCTCGCCGGGTTTGTGGGTGAGCCGATGAGCGAGGCCGACTTCGCCGAGCAGCGCAGAGGCGCGCTGGGCCGCCTCCGACCGCGAGGCGCGGGCGATGAGGGCGGGCATCATGACGTTCTCCAGAGCGCTGAATTCGGGCAGCAGTTGATGAAACTGAAAGATGAAGCCGATGGTTCGGTTTCGAAAGGAGTCGAGTGCCCCGCCTCTCAGGGAGAAGATGTCGTTTCCTTCTAAGCGCACGTCTCCGCTGCTGGGACGGTCGAGGGCGCCCAGGATGTGCATGAGCGTCGTTTTGCCCGCACCGGAGGCGCCGACGACGGCGACGCGCTCCCCTTTTTTGATCGACAGGTCGATGCCGCGCAGGACGTCGACCCGCCGCGCTCCGTCATTGAAACTTTTGATCAGCTGTCGAACTTCGATCACCGTAGGGGTCCTTGAAAACAGAATTCGGGAACCGGAAGGCGGAAAAAACCGCAGACTCCGGGTTGGTGCGGCGATATCACTCGTATCTCAGCGCTTCGCCCGGATCCATCTTCGCCGCGCGCCAGGCGGGATAGATGGTGGCCAGAAGCGAGATGGTCATGGCGACGGCGACCACGGCGACGACATCGGTCGTATTGACGACCGAGGGGAAGCTCTCCATGCCGTAGACCGCCTGGTCGAAGATGTTGATCCCCAGCAGCGATTCGATCCCTTTGATGAGCGGATCGGCGTTCTTGGCCAGCGCCAGGCCGAGGGCGGTCCCCATGGCGGTCCCCATGGTGCCGATGATGAGCCCCTCCAGAACGAAGATCTTCATGATGCTGCGCGACGTGGCGCCCATCGAGCGCAATATGGCGATGTCCTTGTGCTTCTCCATCACCACCATGATGAGGGTGGTGGCGATGTTGAAGGCCGCCACGACGACGATGATCCCCAACACGATGAACAGACCGAGCTTCTCGAGGCGCAACGCCGACAGGAAGTGCCCGAAGAGGTTCTCCCACGAACGCACCACGTACGGATAGTCGAAGGACTGGCGCAGAATCGACGCCACAGGCTCGGCCCGGTCGAAGGAGGAGACCTCGATCTCCACCCCGGAGACGGCATTTTCCGCGCCGAAAAAACGCTGCCCTTCGCTCATGGAGACGTAGGCGAAGTAGGTGTCCATGAATCCGCCGCGCTGCCGGAAGATCCCGACGACCTCGAACGGCTTCATCTTGGGGATCATGCCGAAGGGGGTGATGGTGAAGTCGGGCGGGATGACGTTGATCGACTCGCCGACAGTGATTCCGAGGGTGGTGGCGGTGTCGAGCCCGATGACGATTCCGGGCAGATCGCCCGGCGCACGGTAGAGGAGCTCCTCGATGTCGCGCCCCTCTCGGGTGAAGAACTCCTGGCGGAAGATCTTGTTCCCTTCCTCGATCCCCCGGACGCTGACGGCGGCCACGTTCTGGCGCGCCAGCAGCATCGCCTCTCTCGCCACAAAGGGGTTGACCTCGGTGATGTGCGGCGAAGCGGTACGGGCCGTCTCGATGACCCGCCGGTAGTCGGTGATGTCCTCGCCGTATTTCTGGATCAGCACATGGGGGATGTTTCCGAGGATCTGCTGACGTACCCCGTCGTGAAAACCGGTCATGATCGCAAGCACCACGATCAGGGCGGCAACCCCGAGGGTCACCCCGGCGATGGAGATGAAAGAGATGACCGAGATGAAGGTCTGTTTGCGTTTTGCCCGCAGATAGCGCAGGCTGACGAACCATTCGTAGGACATAGATCCAGTTGTAGGCAATGGGCTATAGACAAGGGGCAATGGCCATAGGAGTCGGTGCAGGATTCTTTCCTGTCGCCTACTGCCTGTCGCCTCGTGCCTGAAATTATTTTTCCGGCCGCATCTGGGGGAAAAGGATGACGTCGCGGATGGACGCCGAGTCGGTCAGCAGCATCACCAGCCGGTCGATGCCGATCCCCTCTCCGGCCGTGGGCGGAAGACCGTACTCGAGGGCGCGGATGTAATCCTCATCCATGGCGTGCGCCTCCTCGTCTCCGGCTTCCTTCTCGGCGAGTTGCCCGAGAAAGCGCTCCTTCTGGTCGATGGGGTCGTTGAGCTCTGAGAAGGCGTTGGCCAACTCGCGACCGACGATATAAAGCTCGAACCGATCGACGATGTCGGGGTTGGCGTCGTTCATGCGCGACAGCGGGGAGACCTCGGTCGGATATTCGGTGATGAACGTCGGCTGCCACAAGTGCGGCTCGGCCACGGCTTCGAAGATCTCGGTGAGGAGCTTACCGTGGCCGATGCCGCGGTCGAGCTCGAGGCCGAGGCGCCCGGCGAGCTCCAGGGTTTTTTCGCGATCGTCCAGAAGGGTCATGTCGACCTTGCCGTACTTGACGATCGCTTCCTTCATCGTGAGCCGATCCCACGGCGGAGTCAAGTCGACCTCGCGTCCGCCGTAGGTGATCTTCAGCGTCCCGTTAACCTCTGTGGCCAGATGGCAGACGAGCTTCTCGGTGAAATCCATCAGGTCGTGGTAGGTGGCGTACGCCTGATAGAACTCCATCATCGTGAATTCGGGGTTGTGCTGAATCGAGATCCCCTCGTTGCGGAAATTGCGGTTGATCTCGAAGACGCGGTCGAACCCGCCGACGACCAAACGCTTGAGGTACAGCTCGGGGGCGATGCGCAGAAACAGATCCATCTTCAGCGTGTTGTGATGGGTCACGAAGGGGCGGGCCGTCGCTCCACCGGCGATGGGCTGCATCATCGGGGTTTCGACCTCGAGATAGTCGTTCTCGACCATATACTGGCGGATCAGGCTGACGATGCGGCTTCGCTTGCGAAAGACCTCCTGCACCTGCGGGTTGACCATCAGGTCGAGGTAGCGCTGGCGGTAGCGCGTCTCGACGTCGGTGAGGCCGTGCCACTTCTCGGGGAGAAACTGCAGCGATTTGGTCAGCAGTCGGAAGCCCTCGGCGCGCAGCGACAGCTCGCCGGTCTTGGTGCGAAAAGGCGTTCCGTTCACCCCGACGATGTCGCCCACGTCGACCTTCCGGAAGATCTCGAACGACTCCTCTCCGATGCTGTCGCGGCTGACATAGATCTGAAGGCGCCCTTTTCGGTCCTGCAGCTGAATGAAGGCGGCCTTGCCGAAGTCGCGCCGGGCCATGACGCGCCCGCCGAGAACATAGACGGGGGCCTCACCCTCGGATTCGATCGTCTCCTGGTGGCCGTGCGCGGCCTCCACATCGGCGGTGGTGTGCTGCACGGGGAAATCGTTGGCGTAGGGATTGACCCCGCGCTCGCGCAATTCGGTGAGCTTCGCCCGTCGCTGCAATAGGAGCTCGTTCAGATCTTCCATGAAATTTCAATACCTTTCATCTGTCATCGTATGTCGACCGGTCGGCCCGAATCGGGCCGCCGGATGGTATCATTCTGCCTGCGCGCTTATTTTCCGCTGAGCAGATAGGCTTCGACGAACCCTTCGAGATGCCCGTCGAGGACCGAGTCGGTGTTGCCCACCTCGTGCCCCGTGCGGTGGTCCTTGACCATGCGGTAAGGGTGCAGGACGTAGGAGCGGATCTGGCTCCCCCATCCGATCTCCTTCTTCTCGCCGGCGATGGCGTTGGCCTCCTCTTCTTTTTTGCGTGTTTCGAGCTCGTAGAGGCGAGCCTTGAGCTGTTTCATCGCCGTGGCGCGGTTCTTATGCTGGGAGCGTTCGCTCTGGCACGCGACAATGATGCCGCTGGGGACGTGGGTGATGCGTATGGCCGACTCGGTCTTGTTCACGTGCTGGCCGCCGGCGCCGCTCGCGCGGTAGGTGTCGACCTTGAGGTCCTTCTCGTCGATGGTCACCTCGACCTCGTCCGAAAGCTCGGGGAAGACGAAGACGGAGCTGAAGGAGGTGTGGCGCCGGGCGTTGGAATCGAAGGGAGAGATGCGCACCAGACGATGCACCCCCATCTCGGCCTTGAGATATCCGTAAGCGTACTCGCCCTCCGCGGTGAAGGTGGCCCCCTTGATGCCGGCTTCCTCACCGGGCTGGTAGTCGGTGATCTCGGTGCGGAATCCCTTGAGCTCGCAATAGCGCAGGTACATGCGAAGCAGCATCTCGGCCCAGTCCTGCGACTCGGTCCCCCCCGCACCGGCGTTGATGCTCACGATGGCGTTGTTGGGATCGTGCTCGCCCGAGAGCATGCGGGCGAACTCCATCTTGGCGACCCGGCTCTCGAGGGCGGGCAAAAGCTCGCGGATTTCAAGGAGCGTCGCGTCGTCGCCCCCCTCCTGCCCGAGATCGGCGAGGACGAGGAGATCTTCGAGCTCGCCGTGCGCCTCTTCCCACTGATCGACGATCTTTTGCAGCGACGTCCTCTCCTTGAGGATCTCCTGCGCTTTTTCGGCCGCGTTCCAGAACTCGGGTCGGGCGATGTCGGCCTCGAGCTCGGCTACCCTCTCTTTTTTGCCCTCGACGTCAAAGATACCTCCTCAGCTCGACGAGCTTGCCTTGGAGGTGTTTGAGGGTTTCGATTTCTTCACGGAACATGACAGCACTCCTGGATTTCGGGAAAAGAGGGGATTATAACGGGTTGGAAAAGGCAGGGCAAGGCGAATTACCACAGTCTGGACGCGCCTCGGGCGGACGGGGCGTCTTCCTTCAGCGACGCGGGGCGATAGCGGCTCCAGGCGAGCAAGGTCAGCGAGATCGCGACGAAGGCGATGGGGACGATGTCGCCGATGCGGGTGTAGAGCGAGCCGTGGGTGCCGAGGCCGACCCGAGCTTCGAGAATCGCCGTTTCGAAGAGACCCGTCTGCGCGGTGATCTCACCCGAAGGGGCGATGAAGGCGGTGACGCCGGTGTTGGCGGCCCGCGCGACCCAGATGCGGTTCTCGACGGCGCGAAAGCGGGTCATCCCCAGGTGCTGATAGGGGGCGGAGGAGCGGCCGAACCACGCGTCGTTGGTGATGTTGACCAGCAGATCGCTCCCCTTCCGAACGTACTTGCGGCCGAGCTCAGGGAAGATCCCCTCGAAGCACACCAGGACACCGGCTTTGGCGCCGTTCATCGGCAGAGGAAGGACCGTCCCCGGCGAGAAATCGCCGACCCCGACCACGAGCTTGTCGACAAAGGGGAGAAAGCGTCCGAAGGGGACGTATTCGCCGAAGGGGACGAGATGGACCTTGTCGCTGCGTCCGAGAATCTCGCCGGCGCCGGAGAGAAGGAACGCGCTGTTGAGAAAGCGAGGCGCCTGTTCGACGATCTCGTACGCCGGGCTCCCCAGAAGGAGATACGCCCCGGTCGTGCGCGAAACCTCCCGCACTTCGCGCGAGAGCGGTCCCGGATCCTGGAAATAGAAGGGGGTGGCGCTTTCGGGCCAGATGATGAGGTCGGTGCCGTCGCGCGCCTGCAGCGAAAGATCGCGATAGCGCTCGATGGTGGCCTGCTGGAAGGCCGGATCCCATTTGATCGACTGATCGATGTTCCCCTGAACGAGGGCGGTCTGGAGAGCTCTGTCGCGGCTGTCGAGATCCCCTCCGAGGCGCACGTGACCGTAGGCGAGGTTGGCGATGAAGAAGATCGCCGCCACGGCGACGGCCTTTGCCGGGAAGGGGCGCGCCGGGCGCTTCACCAGCCAGTGAACGGCGGCGGCCGCGGCGGCGTTCACCAGCGCCACGAGAAAGCTGACGCCGTAGACGCCGAAGAGGTCGGCCGACTGGATGAGCGTCAGGTTCCCCCCTTGCGAATACCCCAGCAGCGCCCAGGGGAAGCCGGTGAACAGATAGTTGCGCACCAGCTCGAGGGCCACCCACAGCACCGGAAAGGTCAGCACGACCGAGAGGGCGAGGGTGTTTCGCAGACGGCAGGCGGCCCAGGCGGCCGCGGCGAAAAATAGTGCCAGATAGGCGACGAGCAGCAGGTAGGCGACGACGGAAAAAAAGAGGTTCAATCCCCCGAAGGTCGTCATGACGATGTTGAGCCAGTACAGAACGGGGGCGAAAAAGGCGACCCCCGCCACGTAGCCGCTGCGGAAGGGGCGATCCCGCATCGTCAGGAGCATGGGAACCAGCGCGACCCAGGCGAGTGCTGACAGGGAGGGCCGCGGATAGGCCAGGGCCAGCAGAAGCCCGGAAGCGATGGCGGCGATCAGTGGCCCGTCGGGGCGCAGGCGCCGCAGCTGTTGCATCAGATCTCTTCCTGTTGAGGCAATTCGATTCGTTTTACCCGCACCTTGCGAATCTTGCGGGCGTCACTGTCGACCACCGTCATCTCCAGCTCGCCGTCCCGGACCTCTTCGCCGGCTCTCGGGACGTAGCCGAACAGATTGAACAGATACCCTCCGACGGTGTCGAACCGCTCCCGGGGGATGGTGGTGTCGAAGTGTTCCTCGAGCTCTTCGATATTCAGGCGCCCGTCGACGAGGACGGAGCCGTTTTCATCCTTGATGAGCCAGTCTTCCTCCAGGTCGTATTCGTCCTGGATGTCTCCGACGATCTCCTCGATCAGATCCTCGATGGTGATGAGGCCCGAGGTGCCGCCGTATTCGTCGATGGCGATGGCCATGTGGACGCGTTTGGTGCGAAACTCCTGCAGCAGCTCTTCGATGTTCTTCGTTTCGGGGACGAAGTACGGAGTGCGCATGACCTGCGAGATCTCGATCTGCTCCGCCGGGCTCCCCCAGAAGCGCAGCAGGTCTTTGGCATAGACGACGCCGACGATCTGATCGCTGTTGTTCCCCTCGTAGATGGGAATGCGCGAGTGCCCCGAGGCGATGATGGCGTCCAGGATGTCCTTCACCGACGCAGAAGAGCTTCCGCAGACCATGTCGGTTCGGGGGACCATGACCTCGCGCACGATCGTTTCGCCGAATTCGAAGATGGAGTGCAGCATCTCCCCCTCTTCTTCGCCGATGATCCCTTCGGCTTCCGACTCCTCTATTATCGCCTGAAGCTCCTGCTCGGTCAAAACCCGCCTGCGGCCGAAGAAGATGCGCTGCAGCACCTCGAGCCACGAGGGAGATTTTCCGTTTGCGGTGCCGTTACTGTTGCCGTTCGTTCTGCCGCTGGGCCTGCCACCGGTACTGTCGCCTTCCAAAAGTCCTTCCTCCTTGATCGGTTCTCAGGGATTCAACCCCTTGATTATGGAACAATTCGATAAAAAAGAGCAATCCTTGGCGCCCGTGCGCCTTACGAAAAAACAAGATGAAAAAAGAGGGTCACCGCCGTTCCGAGCAGCGCGCCGGCGACGACCTCCTTGAAATTGTGGATCTTGAGCAAAAGCCGGCTCTGGCTGACCATGGCGGCCATGGCGAGGGCGAGCAGCCCCAGCACCGCGCCGACCCCCGAGATGAGAATGGAGGTGGCGATGGAGAAGGCGATGGCGGAGTGACCACTCGGCATCCCGCCGTGAAGGGGCTTTCCCGTCCTGGAGCGCGCCTTGAGAAGAACCACAAGGATGATGACCGTCAGCCCCGAGATGACGGCGAGCTCGTCGACGGGGCTTCCGATTCCTTGCAGAACCGCCTCGACATCGCCGAAAACATAAGGGGAGAAGACGAGATAGCCGATGACGGCCGCACCGACGCTGGTGACCAGAACGGCGCCGGCCGCCACGTCCTTGGCCCTTTGGGCCGCCACGCTGAACTCGGGGCAGAGCATGTCGACGACGACTTCAATGGCGGTGTTGATCAGTTCGGTCAGAAGGACCAGGGCGATGGCCAGGCAAAGGAGAATGAACTCAAGGGGGGTGAGTCTGTAGAACGCGGCGGCGGCGAGGACGCCGAGGGCCGACAGAAAATGCCAACGCAGGTGCCGCTGGGTCTTGGCCGCCCAGAGGATCCCCTCGATGGCGCAGTTGACGCTCTCCAGCCAACTGCCGGGTTTTAGCCCCCCCTCGCTCATGCGGCGGGAAATTCACGTTCGAGCATCTGAAAGATTTCCCTCTCGCGCTCTTCCATCTGCCGTGCCTGCGCCTCGCTCCCTCGTTCATGGTCATATCCGAGCAGATGAAGGATACCATGGAGGAGCAAAAAATGCAGTTCGCTCTCGAAAGCGATCTGCGCCTCGGCGGCGTCCCTGGCCGCGGTCTCGGCCGAAATCACCACATCGCCCAGCATGAGCGGATTCACCCCGGCGCCGTCCCCCTCCTGCATCGAGAACGAAATCACATTGGTCGACTTGTCGCGCTGGAGGTAGTCGCGATTGATGACCCGGATCTGCGAATCGTCGACGATCAGTACCGACAGCTCCGCCTCAGGACATCCCGAGACGTCTAAGATCTTCCGAGCCACTTTTCTCAGGTGCAGTTTCCGGATTTTTTGCTTCTTTTGGCGGTTCTCGATACAGATCTTCAACGTTGTTCCTTCGGACAGGCTCCCTGTCGCGCTCCTTGTAGGCCGGCTCGGGGTAATCGATCCGGTGGTGAAAGATCCCCCCCAGGATCTTGTTGAAGCTCTTGGCGATATTGTGCAGATCCTTCAGCGTCAGCTCGCACTCGTCGAGTTGGCCGTCGATGAAGATGTTGTTGATGATCTTCTGCACCATCCCCTGGATGCGGGCGGGCGTGGGGTCGGTGAGGGTACGGCTCGCGGCCTCCACCGCGTCGGCGAGCATGATCAGGGCCGCCTCGCGCGTCTGGGGCTTGGGGCCCGGGTAGCGGTAGTCGCGCTCGTCGATCTGGGGCATCCCCGCCCCTTCCTTCCCCTTGGCCTTGTCGTAGAAGAACTTGATCAGCGAGGTGCCGTGGTGCTGACGGATGATGTTGACCAGCGGCTCGCCCAATCCGCTCTCGCGGGCGAGCTCGGCGCCATCCTTGACGTGCGCCATGAGGATCAGGGCGCTCATCGAGGGGGCGAGCTTGTCGTGCCTGTTCTCCTGCATCCCGAGGTTTTCGATGAAATACAGGGGCTTTCGAATCTTGCCGATGTCGTGGTAGTAGGCGGCGACCCGGGCCAGCAGGGGGTTGGCGTGTATCGCCTCGGCGCCCGCCTCGACGAGATTGCCGACAATGATGGAGTGGTGATAGGTGCCGGGGGCCTGGATCATCAGCTCCCGAAGGACGGGCGTGTTGAGGTTGGCCAGCTCGAGAAGCTTGATGTCGGTGGTGTATTTGAAGATGTATTCCACCAGCGGAATCGTCCCCGTCACGATCAGGGCGCAGAGGAAACCACCGGCGAGGCCGAAGCCGACCTGGTAAAGAAGCTGCGCGTCAAAGGCACGTCCCGAGATCAGGTGGATGGCGATGACGATGATCGCATTCACCAGCGACAGCCTCATCCCGGCCTGGTACAGCGACGTGCGCTCTTTGCAGTGGCGCACCCAGTGCGCGCCGACGAAGCTGCCGACAAGGGCATAGAAGGCGATGAAGAGGCTGTCGCCGAACATGATCCCGAAAAGCAGCGACGACAGGACGACGAAGACCAGAGCGGTCTCGGAGTTCAGAACGATGCGCACCAGCATCGCCCCGACCGCAAACGGGAAGAGGTAGTAGTAGCTTGCCGAGTCGATATACGGAAACGCGCTCTCCAGCGCGCCGGAGATGAACATCAGCAGCTTGGTCAGGGCGAAAAGCCCAATAAAGACGGTCCCCAGAAAGAGAAGATCCTTGTTCTGGGGGCGGTACTTGCGAACGCTCGTCTGGGCGAAGCGGTGGGTGGAGTAGATCAGCACCAGGGCGCAGACCATCAGCCCGAGCCCGAGGCGCGCCATGTCGTACTCGGTCCCCGAGTCGCGCAGCGCGCGAAGCTTGACGATCTGCTCTTCGGTGACGCGCTCGCCGACCCGAACGATCATCTCCCCTTTCTTCACCTGGAACAGGACCGGCTTGACGAGCTCCCGCGCCTGCTTTTTGCGGTTTTCCGTCTCCTCCTTGTTGAAGGTGAGATTGGGGCGGAAGAGATTCTGGACGACCCCCTGAAGGACCTGGCGCCCCTGCGGGGTGATCTCCTCGATGGTGCGAAGCTGCGCGATGACGCGCTCGAGGCCGGCGCTCGGACCGAGCACGTCCTCGAGCCCCTCCCCCGGCTCTTCGGCGCGGGTCTCCAGGTTGCGGACGATGATCCCCTTCTCCTTGTCGGCCTGAAAGAGCTGACGGTTGCCGACGACCCGGTGCTCGAACGCCGTCTGCAACGTGGTGCGCAGAGAAAGGAGCCACTGAGGATCGGAGGGCAGCGCGGCCAGCGCCTTCAGATCGGCGTCCGAGAGGTTCAGCCCCAGGGCCGTCTCCACTTCCTTGTGGAGCGTGTCGGGGGCGGCCCCCCTGGCGGTCTCCCTGTGCAGGAGGCGGATCGCCTGAATCAGCCGCTCCGAGATCTCCTGCCCGGCCCGGGCGTCGAAATCGTAGAACGGAAGGACGGCGTCCTCGGCCTCGATGCGCTTCTTCTCGGTCAGGTCGAGATCGGGGATCAGGATGTCCTTGGGCGCCTTGATGTCGCGCGACGCGACGTCCCCGGGGAAATAGTGATCGGGGATGAAGGCGCCCTTGGGGACGATGATGACGGTGAGGGTGATGGAAAGCAGGAGCAGAAGGAGGAAGCGCTGATAGCGCTCGGCCAGAGCGAAGGAGCGGCGCAGGGATCTTCCCTTGCGCCCCTTCCCTTTGCCTTTATCCTGTTTGGGGTCGCGGGTCATCTGAACGACTCTCATTCCGCGTCGGGACGCGAAGCGGCTTTCTGGCGCCGCTCGTAGGCCTGGACGATCGTCTGCACGATGGGGTGACGCACAACGTCACGATCCGAAAAATGGCGGAAGCTGATCCCTTCGACATCCTTGAGGATGTCGATCGCCTGCACCAGCCCCGACAGGCGCCCTGCGGGCAGGTCGATCTGGGTCACGTCGCCGGTGATCACCGCGCGGCTTCCGAAGCCGAGCCGGGTCAGAAACATCTTCATCTGCTCGGCCGTGGTGTTCTGCGCCTCATCGAGGATGACGAAGGCGTCGTTCAGGGTCCGGCCGCGCATGAACGCCAGAGGCGCTACCTCGACGACCCCCTTTTCAATGAGGGCCTGCCCTTTTTCGAAATCCATCATATCAAAAAGTGCATCGTACAAAGGGCGCAGGTAAGGATTGACCTTTTCGGCGAGATCCCCGGGGAGGAAGCCGAGCTTTTCCCCCGCCTCGACCGCCGGTCTCACCAGAACGATGCGGCTCACCTCTTTTTTGGTCAGAAAAGAGACGGCCATGGCCATCGCCAGGTAGGTCTTCCCCGTGCCGGCGGGGCCGATCCCGAAAACGACGTCGTTGGCCCGGATCGCGTCGATGTAGCGCTTCTGCGCGAGGCTTTTGGGCGAGATGATCTTCTTGCGGGCCGAAATGAAGATGGTGTCGAGAAAGATATCCCGCAACCGCGCGCTCGAATCGGCGCTCAGGATGCGGATTCCGTAGTCGATGTCCGTCGTGTAGAGCGGATATCCCTCGTGAAGGAGCTCCTGCAGCTCGCTCAAAAGTTTCAGTGTCAGCTCGACATCGGCCGAGTCTCCCTCGATCGAAAGTTCAAGCCCCTTGGAGCCGATGCGGACTTTCAGGCTTCGTTCGATCTGCTTGAGGTGGCGGTTCTGCTGACCGAACAGCTGTCCCGCCACCCTCGGATCTTCAGCGGCGAAGCGACCGCGGGTGATGCGCGTATCCAAACAGAGGGTCCCTTTCAGGGTATGGATTCAAGGTGGAAAGATAACATTACGGGGGTCTAAAATCAATCCCCATCGCGACTTTCGCCCCTGCGCCGGCCCGCGATGGAGAAAAAAGGGATTTTAATTTTACGATCGTATGCTATAAGTAGACTTTTTCAGGAGCCGGTGCTGCCGGCGCCGTAAATTC
The DNA here is from genome assembly GCA_050485365.1 of Desulfuromonadales bacterium. GTDB lineage: Bacteria > Desulfobacterota > Desulfuromonadia > Desulfuromonadales > JACZKF01 > JARFUG01. Next base: position 39,210 of record JBJHBH010000012.1, read on the forward strand.
CTAATTCAAGGGGTTGCCAATGAGTGAAATTGCCGAAATCTATGCCCGTGAAATTCTCGATTCCCGGGGAAATCCCACCGTCGAGGTCGAAGTCTACCTTGAGAGCGGCGCCATGGGGCGCGCCGCGGTTCCGAGCGGCGCTTCCACCGGCGAGCGCGAGGCGCTGGAGATGCGCGACGGCGACAAATCGCGCTATCTCGGCAAAGGGGTTCTCAAGGCGGTAGAGAACGTCAACGAGATCCTCGCTCCGGCCCTGGTCGGATGGGACGTCACCGACCAGGCCGGCATCGACCGCCGCCTGCTCGAGCTCGACGGCACCGACACCAAGGAGAAGCTCGGCGCCAACGCCATTCTGGGCGTCTCGATGGCGTGCGCCAAAGCGGCCGCCGAAGAGGCCGGCCTCCCCCTCTATCAGTACCTCGGCGGCGCCAACGCCAAGGAGCTCCCCCTGCCGATGATGAACATCATCAACGGCGGCGCCCACGCAGACAACAACGTCGACATCCAGGAGTTCATGATCATGCCCTCCGGGGCCGGCTCTTTCCACGAGGCGCTGCGCATGGGGGCCGAGATCTTCCACGCGCTGAAGAAAGTCCTCAAGGCCAAGGGGTACAATACGGCCGTCGGCGACGAGGGAGGCTTCGCGCCCGACCTCAAGAGCAACGAAGAGGCCCTTGAGGTCATCATGGAGGCGATCCGCGAAGCCGGGTACAAGCCGGGCGAAGAGGTCCTGCTGGCGCTCGACGTGGCCTCCTCCGAGTTGTTCAAAGACGGCAAATACGTCCTGGAAAACGAGGCCAAGCCTGAAAAGACCGCGGCCGAGCTCGTCGACTTCTACGAGGATCTCGTCAACCGCTACCCCATCGTCTCCATCGAGGACGGCATGGCCGAGAACGACTGGGACGGGTGGAAGCTCCTCACCGACCGCCTCGGAAAGCGCATCCAGATCGTCGGCGACGACCTCTTCGTCACCAACACCCGCATCCTCAAAGAGGGGATCCAAAAGGGGATCGCCAACTCGATCCTCATCAAGGTCAACCAGATCGGCACCCTGACCGAGACCCTCGACGCCATCGAGATGGCCAAGCGCGCGGGCTACACGGCGGTCATCTCGCACCGCAGCGGAGAGACCGAAGACACCACCATCGCCGACTTGGCCGTCGCCACCAACGCCGGGCAGATCAAGACCGGTTCGCTGTGCCGCACCGATCGCGTCTGCAAGTACAACCAGCTTCTGCGCATCGAGGACGAGCTCGATCTCGCCGCCGTTTTCAACGGCGCCGACGTCTTCTACAACCTGCGCAAATAGGGGTTTTCCCGAATGGCGCTAGTTCAAGGAAACGGATGTCAGCAAAACCGGGACTGTCCGCAGGGGGCTGTCCCTGGCTTTTGCGGCGCGAACTACAACAGTTGCATAGCCCGTAAACATCTGGGACAGACCCCGATGGGGCCGGGGACAGTCCCGAGTTTACTCCATAGCAGTAGCAAGAAGGGCTTAAACTAGCGCCATTCGGGTTTCTCTCCACCCATTTCAACGCAAAAAGGCCCGGCGAAATGCCGGGCCTTTTTGCGTTGTGTCGACGGGAGAACGCTGCGCCCTCACGTGCTGGAGAGAAAAAGGCTTAGCCCGAGCAGCGTGATGACGAGCGCGCCGCTCAGGGCGAAAAAGGAATAAAAGACGGAGAAAAGCCGCGGCGAAGAGCGCGTCAGGCGCATGAGCGCGCCGCGGGAGCTCAGGGTGACCACGCCGACCATGGAATTGGTCAACCCCATCCCGGCGCCCAATGCGAACATCGCCGCGATCCCCGCCCACGCGATATCGAGTCCGATGGTGAAGAGCAATATGAGGGCGGCGCCCGGACACGGGATCAGGCCGGCCGACAGCGACAAGGCGGCCATGCTCCCCCTGTCGGCCTCGCCGTCGCGCTCCTCTCCTCCCCTTCGGCGCCGCGCGACCAGATCCCGGATCGCCTTCAGCAGCAAAAAAGCCCCGATGAGAAAAATCAGCAGATAGCTGAAATTCTGCACTCCCCCTTCGACCTGCTGGAAAGAGAAGATGTTCGTCTGCCGGCCGATCAGAGCAAGACCGAAGACGATGAGGACGGCGGACAAAACGTGCATGAAGGTGATGAGATTGCCGAAGGCGAGCGCCTGCAGCAGCGTCCCCTTGCGCGCGAGAAAGTACGATCCGACGATGGTCTTTCCGTGTCCGGGACCAAGGGCGTGGATGACGCCGTACAGAAAGGTCAGACCCAGAAAACCGAGGGTTGTCGCGCCGGTGGGGGCTTCTTGAATCCGGCGGGCGTATGCCGTCATCTTCTCGCGAAAATCGCGTTGAAGGGCATTGAGCTGAACCGCGACCAAGGCCGGTTTCGTCTCTCTCGGCGGCGCAACGGCCGCGTTTGCCTCCTGCCCCTCGGACGGCGGGGCGAAAAAGGGGTTCGCCGACGAGGGATGCGGGATGGAGACGAGGCAGAGCGAGAGGAGAACCAGGAGGAAAACGGCGTTTCTCACGAGGCTTTCCTGAACTGGAGATTCAACAGCTTCGGCGCGAAAAATCCGCCGAACCCGCCTGCACCGTCCTGCTCGAGATTGAAATCGACGCCGAGCCCGGAAGGGTTGACGATGCGCACCCCCTCCTGGGCGGACATGGTGAAATCGACGAAGATCTCCGGGTCGCGCACCTGGAAGCGGACCGAGCGCGGCGCCGTGCGCGCCTCGACGGCGCAGGGGATGAAGAAGTCGTAGATGATCCGGTTGTCCTTCACCCGGGCGTTGAAGCCTGTGGCGGCGCCGACGGGGACGCGCTCGCCATCGACCCAGATGTGGACGAAATAGTTGTGATGGCGAAGGTTATCGAACGCCTCCTCGCGGATTTGTCGGACCTGGGCCGCCGAAGGGTTCCCCGCCCGAAGCCCGACCATCTCCATGATCTGCATGCTGAACATCTCGTCGAAGGTCCACTCCAGGAGAAAGCCTTCAAGCCCTTGGGCGTTGAAGGTCGGGTGAACGACGAAATCGGTCCATACATGGGGATGGGAACGGGCGGCGGCGGGCAAAGCGACGACCAGGGCGATCAGACACAGCAGGGCGAACTTCATTTTCATGGCGATGCTCATTCGGTTCCGTGCGATAGAGGTACGAAGTGCGAAAGCGCCCAAAGTATACCTCCGAACAATCGTTCTCCGCAAGACAAGTCGAACCGAAGCGTCAAACCGCTCCCGCCGTTACCCTGAGAAGGTAATATTTTCACTAATTTCTCTTGCCGATCACCACCCTATCCTTTACCATTTAACGACATCTTTTTAATCCGAGGTCCGCCTTCATCCGTCCGGATCTTCCCTGAGGGAACAGCACACGAAATGGCCGAAGAAAACATCTTTTTTCTCAGAGTGAAAGAGGTCGCCCAGAAGAAGGTGGTGACCTGCTCGCCCGACGAGCCGCTGGTCGAGGTGGCCGCGCTCATGAGGCAAAAAAACATCTCCGGCGTGGTGGTGTGCGAGGGGAAGAAATCGGTGGGGATCTTCACCGACCGCGACCTGCGCAACAAGGTCGTCTCCCGGGGCGAAGATCCGCGCAACCTGACGGTCCGCGCGATCATGAACTCGCCCCTCATCGTCGTCGGCGAAGACGACTTTCTCTTCGAGGTCCTCTACCGCATGTCCAGGCACGGCATCCACCGCGTGGGGGTTGTCGACGCCGAAGGCCACCTCAACGGGATCATCACCGACTCGGACATCCTCAGGCTCCAGACGCGCTCACCGCAGCAGATGGTGAAGGAGATCGAGGCGGCCGCCACCGTTGAGGAGCTCAAGGAGCTTCACGGCCGCGTGCAGGGGCTGGTGGCGCACCTGGTCGGCACGGGGGTGCAGACCAGGGACCTGGTGCGGATGATTTCCCACCTGAACGATCAGATCCTTTATCGTCTCATCACCTTGCTGCGCGAGGGGACGTACCGCGACCTCACCGACCGCTTCGCCTTCGTCGTTCTCGGAAGCGAAGGGCGGCGCGAGCAGACCCTGACGACGGACCAGGACAACGCCTTGGTCTACGCCGACGACCTAAGAGACGACGAAATCCGGCGCCTGGAGGAATTCTCCCGCGAGCTCAACGACTCGCTCATCGCCATCGGCGTCCCGGAGTGCCCCGGCGGCATCATGGCGAAGAACGAGGCCTGGAGAAAAAGCGTGAGCGGCTGGACCAAAACGCTCAACCGCTGGTTTTCCGCCTCGACCCCCGAAAACATTATGAACTGCAGTATGTTCACCGACATCCGCACCATCTACGGTGACGCATCGCTGGAGCACACCCTGACGGCGCGCATGACGGAGCATCTGCGCACCGATTCGACCTTTCTGATGCGCATGGCGGCCAACGTGATGGGCTTCGCCGTGCCGATCGGATTCTTCGGAAGGATCAAGGTGGAGAAGAAGGGGGAGCACAGGGGGCTGCTCGACGTGAAAAAGGCGGGGATCTTCGCCATCACCGAAGGGGTCAAGATCCTCTCGCACGAGGCCGGAAACCTGGAGGGAGGGACCCGCGAACGGATTCAGATGCTGGCGGACAGGGGGGTTCTGCGCAAAGAGGACGCCGACGATCTCGATGCCAGCTTCCACTTTCTCGTCCATGTGCGTCTGCGCGGTCAAGTCGAGGCGATCCGAATGAACCGCACGCCGACCAACTTCGTCGATTTGGAGCAACTCAACCGAATGGAGAAAGGCAGACTGCGCCTCGCCCTGGAGGGGGTCAGGTCATTTCAGGCCTTTCTCAAGCTCCACTTCAGCCTCGACCTGATGCGCTGAGAGCGCCTCGCCCTTTCGACTCCCCGCCACCCTTCGCACCCCCTTCGGTCCGGGCTGCGGCAGCTGCAGCCCGACGGAGGCGAGGATCTCATCGACCCGTCCGCGCTCCAGCGATTCCTCTTCCAGCAGCGCTTCGGAGAGCACCTCGAGCGCCTTGAGGTTTTCCGACAGGAGCCGCTCGGCCGTTTCCTCCCCCTCACGCACCAGCTTCTCGATCTCCTGATCGATGATCCATGCCATCTGAGGGCTGAAGGACTGGTCGGTGGCGAGCTTGCGCCCCAAAAAGGCGTGCTCTTCGCCCCGGCTGAAGGCCACCGGACCGATCACGTCGCTCATTCCCCATTGACAGACCATTTTTTCGGCCAGGTCGGTGGCCTGCTTCAGGTCGTTCTGCGCGCCGGTGGAGAACTGGCCGAAGACGATTTTTTCCGCCGCGCGCCCACCCAGCGCAATGGCGATGCGGGCGGTGAGATAATCGCGCTGGTAGTGGTAGCGGTCGTCTTCGGGCAGCTGCTGCGTGACGCCGAGGGCATGGCCTCGGGGGATGATGGTGACCTTGTGGATCGGGTCGGCCCCCGGGGAGAGCTTGGCCACCAGCGTGTGCCCCGCTTCGTGGTAGGCGGTGATGCGCTTCTCGTCCTCGGAGAGGAAGAGCTTGCGCTCGGCCCCCATCAGGATGCGGTCCTTGGCTTTCTCCATGTGCTCCATCGACACGACTTCGAGGTTGTCGCGCGCCGCCATGAGAGCGGCCTCGTTGACGAGGCTTTCCAGATCGGCACCGCACATGCCGGGGGTCGCCCGCGCGATGGTGCGCAGATCGACATCGGGCGCCATCGGGGTTTTTCGGGTGTGAACCCGGAGGATCTCTTCGCGGGCGCGCCAGTCGGGGCGCTCGACGACGACCTGACGGTCGAAGCGCCCCGGGCGCAGCAGCGCGGGGTCGAGCACGTCGGGACGGTTGGTCGCCGACATGACGATGACCTCCTGATGCGGCTCGAAGCCGTCGAGCTCGGCCAGAAGCTGATTGAGGGTCTGCTCGCGCTCGTCGTTGCCGCCGCCGAGCCCGGTTCCGCGGGCGCGCCCCACCGAGTCGAGCTCGTCGATGAAAATGATGCTCGGGGCGTTCTTCTTGGCATTGGTGAACAGATCACGCACGCGGCTCGCCCCCACCCCGACGAACATCTCGATGAACTGCGAAGCGGAGATCGAGAAGAACGGTACTCCCGCCTCACCCGCCACCGCACGGGCCATCAGCGTCTTGCCGGTCCCCGGCGGCCCGACCAGCAGTATCCCCCGGGGGACTTTCCCTCCGATGCGGGCGAATTTGCGCGGGTTGCGCAAGAACTCCACCACTTCCTGCAGGTCCTGCTTCGCTTCCTGCAGCCCCGCCACGTCGTCGAAGGTCACCTGCGAGTTCTCCTTGGTCGACAGGCGCGCCCCCGACTTGCCGAAATTCCCCATCATCCCTCCGCCGGCCCCGCCCCTTTTTCGCATGCTGCGGAAGATGAAGATCCAGATGGCGATGATCAGCACCCACGGGATCAGATAGATGAGGGCAGAGGCCCAGGGGGACGGAGAGTCCGGCGGAAGGACCGTCACCTCGACGCCCTGGGCATCGAGTTGCTCCATCAGGCCCGGATCGTCAAAAGGCGGCAGGTAGGTGGTGAAGACCTCGAAGGTGCGTACGCCCGTCTCGTTCTTCTTTTCGATGGGGGTTCTGAGCTCGCCGGTGATCTCGGTGTCCTGAACGGTGATGGCCTGGATGTTGTCGCGGCGCAACTCATCCTTGAACATCGTGTAGGAGATGTCGGTCGAGGGCGTCTCGGGCTCCGGGACGGAGGTGATGAAGATGTAATTGAAAGCCAGAACAAGCGCCAATATGATCAGCACCTGCTTCCAGATATTCTTCCCCATGAGAGCTCCCATGCATCAGCCAGGCGAACGCTTCATGCAAATCTTATCAGGCGCAAGACATGCCGCAAGGGCTGCAATTTCCCGCCTCAAACGACATGCGGCGGGTTTGCTCCCCGCCGCATGTCGTCATTCGGTTCGGGAAAATTTCCGTCACTGCTCGAACCACCTGCTCTTGTCGCTGCGGAACCATTTGTCGAACCATGTGCGGTGATCCTTCTCCGAGAGGATCTGAAGGTCTCGGGGACCGAGCCAGATTCCTCCGCAGTCGGGGCACTGGTCGAGGGGCACGTCCCGGAACGTCGTCGCCTCAAGCTGCTGACCGCATTTGGGACAGCGGTTCCGGGGGAACTGGCGCTCTTCTTTCTCCCTCTCGGCGGCTCTAAGCTTTTCGATCTTCTCTTGTTCCTTGCGGTGGAAGTACTCTTCTTCCTGTGCTTTTTTTCGCTCGTCCCACAGATTCGCCATAGCTGACTCCGTTCATATCAATGTGAATTTATAATAAATTCTATCGAACTCGACCTCGCGGCGCAAGTTGGGCACGGGCGATTACAGCCGTTCGTCGAGGCGAAAGCGTCCCGCTCCGTACGAAGCGCCTTTGCCGAGATTCATCAGCGACGCGAGGCTCAGCACCCATCCGAACTGCGCCATCGCCTCCGAACGAAGGGTGAGGCTGCCGGCGACGCCTCCCAGATCCTGCGGGGCGTCTTCGCGCTCCAGAGTGCGCCAGTCGCTCCAGCGCAGCGTGTTCTCCTCTTCCACCGCCGTCGAGGCCGCCTGAAGGATCGGCAGGGGATCGTCAACGAGGTCCACGGCGCAGCAGGCGTGGAGCATGGAGGTGACCCGACGCAGGGCAAAGGGGAAGAGGCGCGCGAAGGTCGGCTGAAAAAGGGGGCGTCCACCGGCCATGAGGCGTGCGGGCGTCACGAAGCTCAAGCGTAGCGCATCGCCGCGCGGCGCCGCATCCTGCAGCCACCAGTCGACCGAAAGGACCGCGGGGGCGAGGCCGAACGGAGACTGTCCGGGGCGCCAGATCGTCGCGGTTACGCCTGAGGGATCGACGCCCTCGATCTGCGCAAGCGCGAAGCGCCCCTGCGAACGGTGCCAGCCGATCCGCCCCAGCGCCTGTAGCAACAAGGCGAATTCGCCGAGAAGGTGAATCCCCTCCCCCCAGAAAACGACCTCGAGATCGACCACCTCCCCTTCGTTGAGTTGGCGCGGCAGATCCTGCGGAGGGGCGATGGCGAATAGGGGCGACGGCCGCTGGAAGCGGCGAACGGCGAGGGGGTCCGAAGAGATCGGCGGATCGAGGAGACGTTGGAAATAGGCGATTTCGTCTTTGGACAGGGCCTGACGAAAATTACGGCGAAGCCGCAAAGCGCTCTCCGGGGTGAGTCGGTAGGGTTCGAGAAACCGCAGGCGAAAGCACGCCCGGACGAAATCGACCCCCTGCAGTTTCGACAAAACGCTCTGGTTCATGGTGCCTCTTCGGGTTACAGGGGCCAGATCCACAGGAGCATGGGGATGCTGGTGAGGATGACGAGGATCTCCATCGGCAGCCCCAGCCGCCAGTAATCGCCGAAGCGAAAACCGCCTGGGCCGAGGATGAGAGTGTTGTTCTGATGCCCGATCGGCGTCAGAAAAGCGCACGAGGCGCCGATGGCGACCGCCATGAGGAAGGTGTCGGGGTTGACACCGAGCTGCGCGGCGCTGCTGATGGCGATGGGACACATGACGGCGGCGGTGGCGGCGTTGTTCATGAAGTCGGACAGCGTCATGGTGACGATCAGAACGACGGCGAGGGCGAAGATCGGCTGCCCCTGCGCGACGGTTTCGAGGAGCCCGCGCGCGATCAGGTCGGCGGCGCCGGTGGTGGCCATCGCACCGGCGACGGGGATGAGGGCGCCGAGCAGAATGATGACGGTCCAGTCAATCGTCTCGTAGACCTTGCGCGCCGGCACGATCTTGAAGACCATGAAAGCCAGAACCCCCGTGGCGAAGGCGACGGCGGCGGGGAGCAGGCCGAAGGCCGCGCCGACCACCGCCATCCCCAGCACGGCCATGGCGATGAACGCCTGCCGCTTGTCGGGCAGGTTGATGGAGCGCTTGGCAAGAGGTACACATCCGAAGGCGTTCGTGAAAACGGCGAGGGCTTCGGGCGTCCCCTGCATCAGCAGGAGATCTCCCGCCTGAATCGAAGTCGTGCGCAGACGCCGGATGGTGCGCATCCCCCGGCGCGATATGGCCAGCAGGTTGAGCCCGTAGCGGGTGCGCAGCTGAATGTCGCTGGCCGAGCGGCCGATCAGCTCCGAGGCGGGCCTGGCGACCAACTCCTGCAGTTCGATCTCGTAGGAGGCGAGATCGCCCGAATCAGGGCTCTTCTCCTCGTCCGTCGCCGCCTTCTCCTCCGCCGAGTTGTTTTCCGCTTCCACCGGGACATCCTCCTCCAGCTTCAGATTGAAGCTTACGAGGACCGAGGAGAGCGACTCGGGTTCGGCCTCGACAACGAGGATGTCGCCCTCCTTCAATTTCCGCAAGGGGCCGGGGACCGAAAGCCGCACCTCGTTGCGCACCAGCCCAACAATCTGAGCATCGGCCTTGTCCAGATTGTTTTCCATCTCCCGTATCGTCATCCCCACCGCCTTGGCCTTGGCGGGGATGCGGACCTCGGTCAGATACCTGCCGGTCTCGAAGGACGACGACCCCGTATCGGGGCGTGTGGGGACAAGGCGCCATCCCACGATCACGGCGAAGAGAATCCCCGCTGCCGCCACGGCGAGGCCCACCGGGGTGAAGTCGAACATGGCGAAACCGTCGGCGCCGAAATCGGCACGAAAGCCCGAGACGATCAGGTTCGGCGGAGTGCCGATCATCGTCGTCATGCCGCCGAGGATCGTCCCGAAGGAGAGGGGCATCAGCACCTGACCGGGCGGGAGGCTGTGTCGGGAGGCGAGCTGGACGGCCACCGGCATCAGCAGCGCCATCGCCCCCACGTTGTTCATAAAGGCCGAGAGGGCCGCCCCGAGAGCGATCAACGCCGCCAGGCTCACCACGAATCCGGCGGTCCTCGGCAAGATCCGCTGCGCCAGTGCGTCGACCGCGCCGGTCGACTGCAAACCGGCGCTGAGCACCAGAACACAGGCGACGGTGATCACCGCCGGGTGCCCGAACCCCGAGAACGCCGTCTCGACCGGCACGAGCCCGGCCAGCACGCACCCCAGAAGGGAGGCGAGCGCCACCACGTCATGGCGCCACCGCCCCCAAACGAAGAGGACGATCGTCGCGGCCAGAATCGCGAAAATGACGAACTGTTCATGGGTCATGAGAAAACAATTCCCGCAACATCCTATAAAATGGGCGGCGCGGCACCTGCGCAACTCGCAATGTACGGCGCTCCCCTTTGGTTCGCACGCAGTACAGTCAGAAGTTTACCTTTTCCAGGAGGATATGACGAGGGCGGGAGCGAATTCTTGGGCCAGCGCCGCGCATCCCCGATTTGCTGCGCCGCGCCGCCGATGGCACATAAAGTTGCTTTCGGGTGGGATCTTCTGCTAAAGTCCGGGCCGCGACGACGCGCACGCAAAGCCACACGGAGAGAAAAAAGGATGTTTGAATTCGAGCTGCTCACCACCGACCCCACCACCGCCGCCCGCCGCGGCCGACTCACCACCCCGCACGGCGTCATCGAGACTCCGATCTTCATGCCCGTCGGCACTCACGCGGCGATGAAGGCGATGACCCCCGCCCAGGTGGAGGAGACCGGAGCGCAGATCATCCTCTCCAACACCTATCATCTGCACCTGAAACCCGGCGAGGCGCTGGTCGAAAAAGCCGGGGGTCTGCATAAATTCATGAACTGGAACAAGCCGATCCTCACCGACAGCGGCGGCTTCCAGGTCTTCTCCCTTCCGAAGAAGCGCATCACCGACGAGGGCGTCTTCTTTCGCCACGAGGTGAGCGGCAAGGAGATCTTTCTCGGACCCAAAGAAGCCATCGCCATCGAAAACGCTCTGGGGGCCGACATCATCATGGCCTTCGACGAGTGCATCCCCTTCCCCGCCACCCACGACTACGCGGCTCGATCCATCAAGAAGACGATCCGCTGGGCCGAGCAGTGCCGCAAGCACCACGCCCGCGCCGACCAGGCTCTCTTCGGCATCGTTCAGGGGGGGATCTACGAAGACCTGCGCCGCGACTGCGCCAAAGAGCTGACGGCCCTCGACTTTCACGGCTACGCCGTCGGTGGGGTGAGCGTCGGCGAGGGGCTGGAGCTGCTGAAGAAGGTGGTGGAGTACACGGCGCCGTTCCTGCCCGAGCACAAGCCGCGCTACCTCATGGGGGTGGGGCTGCCGGCGGACATCCTCGAGAGCATCGAGCGGGGGATGGACATGTTCGACTGCGTCATCCCGACCCGCTACGCCCGAAGCGCCAGCCTTTTCACCAAGCGCGGGCGCATCCGCCTGACGAACCGTCGCTACCGGCGCGATTTTTTCCCCGTCGACGCCTCGTGCGACTGCTACACCTGTAAAAACTTCACCCGGGCGTATCTGCACCACCTGTACGGCTCCAACGAGATCCTCTCGGCGATCCTGGCGGCGATCCACAACGTACGCTTCTATCTCAACATGACCGAAGGGGCGCGCCGCGCCATCGAAGCCGGTGACTACAAGGCGTGGAAGGACGATTTTCTGCAGGAATACGGTCCAGAGGTGAGCGACTCGGCCCAGTGACGCAACGCCCTGAAGGCGCAGGCGTCACCCCCCCTCCTCCTGCGCCGGCTCGCCGAGGATGTCTTCGCGGTAGACTGTGCGCAGCAGCACCTGCACCACGGCGGCCAACGGCGTCGCCAGGGCGATGCCCAAGGGGCCGAGGAGGACGGCGCCGAGGATCTGCGACAGCAGCGTCACGACAGGGGCGAGGCGAATGACGCGCTGCAGGATCAACGGATCGAAGATCGTCCCTTCGATCTGCTGGATCGCCGTGTAGGCGATCAGGGCGTACAGGGCGACGTCCAGCCCCTCCAGGGAGGCGACCAGAACGATGGGGATTCCGGCGACGATCGGCCCCAGATACGGAATGAAGGTCAGAAGCCCCGCGATGACACCGAGCAGAAGCGCCAGCGGAATCCCCAGCAGCATCAGCACCAAAGCGGTCGTCACCCCCACCAACAGCATCGCGATGGCCCGCGCCACCAGAAACCACCGCAGAATGCCCCCGATCTCCCCCAGCACCTCGCGCCCTCGGGCGCGCCATCCGAGCGGCAGCAACCGAATGGTCCCCTCAAAATAGAGCTGCGGCCGCACGGACAGAAAAAACCCGACCGCAATGAAGGTGATCAGAAAGCCGAAGCCCTGAATGGTGAAGGTGAAGATCGTTCCGATCCCCTTCTGGATCCCCTCCAGCGCGGCCCCTTCCTCGATCATCTCCTGTATTCTTCGCCCCCACCCGTAGTCCTGAATCAGTCCTTCGATCCTGCGTAAAAAGGCAGGAAGACGCCGACCGAACTCATCGATCTGCTCGGCGAGCTGAGGTCCGAGAAAGTAGACGTGGGCTCCGAAAAAAGCAAAGACGAGCAAAAAGACGACCGCCAGCGCCAGCCACTCGGGGAGTCGGGTAATTTTGACGACGAAGTCACGAAGGGCCAGAAAGAAGATCCCCAGCAAAATGCCCGCGAAGGCGACGAAGAGAACCCGAATGGTCAACGCCATCAGGATCAGCAGCGTCACTCCGAACAGGAGCATCCCGATCACGATGGCCGTTTTGCGTGTGAAGTCGCTCAGCGAACCGTCACTGTGAGGATCGTAGATGAGGCGCTTTCTCGGCATGGCGCAGCTCTCCTTGCGGGGACGTTACTTCCATTGTGCCATGGAAATTTCAATCGGCCACAAAGAGGCAGGGAGTGCGGCGGAAGCGTTCGCGCAGCGAAGAGAATGAAGGAGGGCGAGCGTTGGGCGAAGCGGGGGCGGATCAGACCGGCTCGAACATCGCGTCGATGGCGTCGAAGTCGAAGCGCTTGTGCGCAAGGGTGCGGATCAGGTCGATCTTCTCGGTATCGTCGGCGGTGAGCTTGGAGACGTCCTCGGAAATCTCCAAAAAGATGTCGGTCGTGGTGCGCTCGGTACGCATGTAGGGGATGTTGCTGCGGTCGATGATCTGTTGCGTGATCTTCGAAAGGGGGGCGATGCCGGGGATGATCATTCCGACGATCTTCGATCGGTAATCCTGCATGTTGTAGAGGTTCGCCAGGGTGACGAGGAGCTCGTCGCGCGAGCTGGTCACCAGCAGAAGGGTGTCGTCATGAAGGATTTCGACGACCCGCGAGGTGGCGGCGGCGCCGATATGGACGTGGTGAACGATGCGCCCGGTGTCCTCCTGATTGCCGTGAATCGGCAGACCCAGCACGTCGGAGATGCGTCGCAGGGTCGGATTGGCGAGGACGGGCTGGTAATTGAAGCCGCCGAGCACGGCGATGCCGGAGTCGCGAAAGGCGACGTTGAGGTAGTGCAGCGTCTCTTCGCGCTTCTCGGGGACGATCTTGTTGGCGACAAGGGCACGGATGTCGGCCCCTTCCTGCCGGAAGAGGGCCAGATTCATATAGGCCGAGTCGATGACGTTGCCGACGCCGCCGCCGGTGACCATGAGGACGGGCGCCCCGCTCATGCGCGCGACCTGAGCGTTGCTCATGCCGAGCACCGATCCGACGCCGCTGTGCCCGGCGCCCTCGATGACGAGAAAGTCGCATTCGCGATCGAGCACCGCGATGGCCCGAACGATCTTCTCCTGCAGCTCGCGCGTCGAGATCTTCCCGTCGAGGATCTGCTTCGTCATCCCGCGCCGCACGACGACGGGAGACATGTACTCCTTGTACTGCTCCAAGCCGAAGATCTGGGCGACGAGGGCGGCGTCCTTGTCCATCTCCAGCCCCTCGAGGACCGAGGGTTTCGGGCCGATCGGCTTGATGAAGCCGATGCGGTCGTATTTCTGTCGCGCCAGATGGAGGATCGAAAGGCTCGTCGTGGTCTTGCCGCTGTTCTGCCCCGTTGCCGCTACGAAGATTTTTTTCGCCACCGTGCCTCCTCGATCGCAAAGATCATCGCCGAAGTCCTCACGAGATACAGTTTATCAGGGGCGCCGATGTAGACGAACCGAAAAATGGCGTATCTAATCACCTTGCGGAGTCGCGGCTCACATGACAAGGGTGTCTGGCGCCATGGCCGGCGGAAAGCGTCCCTTGGCATGGGAGGTGGGACCCCATGCTGAACAGTTACAAATGGGCTACTCCATCGCCACGACGAAGCTGTTGGTGTATCCGCTGCGTTCGAAATCGCCTTTGGCCCCCTCGGCCGATTCGAGGGTCGTGTATTTGCCCACCCGCACCCGATAGAAAAGCTGCCCGTTGACCCATCCCTCCTCCACCGAGGAGGAGCCGTAGCGGGCGCGCATGTCGGCGGCGAGGCGCTCGGCGTTTTCGCGAACGCTGAAGGCGCCGATCTGAACCGCGAAGCTGCCGATGGTGTAGCTGCGCGGCTGGCGATAGGCGATGCGCCCCGAGCCGTCCGTCTCCTGGAAGCCGAGGGCCTCGACACGCACCTGCGCCGTGCCGGGCCGCACGATGTCGAGCTCTTTGGCCAGCGTGTAGGAAAGATCGATGATGCGCCCCTGGACGAAGGGACCACGGTCATTGATGCGGGCTTTGAGGACCTTGCCGTTCTCGAGATTCGTCACGCGCACCATGATCCCCATGGGGAGGGTCTTGTGGGCGGCGGTGCGGGCGTACATGTCGTAGATCTCGCCGTTGCTTGTCTTTTTTCCGTGAAAATCCTTGCCGTACCAGCTGGCCCGGCCGTACTCGACGAAGCCGATGTGGGCATCGCCGAGCATCGGCTCGTACCTCTCGCCGAAGACGACGTAGGGACGCTCCCACCCTCTGAGAGAGCGCAGGTCCTGCGGTTCGGCCGGCTTGCGCGTCTCCGTTGGCGCGGAAGGAGCAGCCCCCTTGAAGGGGGGATGCTGATAGCGCGGCGCGCAGGCCGAAAGAGCGAAGATCAAAAAGACAAACGGAAGCAAACGAAGGGTGTTCATCGGCATCTCTCATTCAATTTGGAAAGGTCGCCATGGGCGAGGAGCGCCTCGACTTCGGTTCGATCAGCGATGGCGCTGCGTCCGCCGAGGGCTCGCGTCTTGAGGGCGGCGCAAGCCGCGGCGAGCGCCACCGTGCGCGGCAGAGCCCATCCCTGCAGAAGCGCAAAGATGTAGCCGCCGTGGAAAACGTCGCCGCATCCTGTCGTATCGACGGCGGCGACATCGAAAGCCGGCTGACGGACGAAATCTCCGGCGGCGCTCAAAGAAACGCTCCCCCTCTCGCCCAGTGTCACCGTAACGGCGCGGGCGCCGTAGCGCAGCAGGTTCTCCAAGGCTCGAACCGGGTCGTCCGCGACGTGGCGGGCGAACTTCTCGCTGACGACCAGATGGTCGATTTGGGGGAGGAGCTCCTCGGTCCCCTCCCGCCAGCTTCCGCCGTCGAGGACGGTGACGACGCCTCTCTGCCTCGCGAAACGCGCAGCCGCCAAAGACGCCTCGCGCTGCAGCCCGTCCAGGTGCAAAATCCGGGTTGAGGCGATGAGCTCCCGCGGGATTTCGTCCTCGCGCAATGGGCGGGCGCTCCCCCGAGTCCAGAAGATGTTGCGGCGCGCGCGCTGCTGCTCGACGACGATGAAGGCGACCTGACTGCTCCCTTCGGGGTCGGTCGACAGGGCGCGGCAGTCGACCCCCTCGGCGAGCAGTCCCTCACGGATCTTCATCCCGAAATCATCGCCCCCGACCCGCCCCGCAAAGGCAACCGAGGCGCCCAGCCGCGAAAGGGTCACCAGCGCCGTCGCCACCGGCCCTCCCCCCTGCACCAGGAAGTCCCCGAGCTCGGCCTTTTGATCGACCTGCGGATATTCAGCCACCGTCCCCAGCAGATCGAGGGAGCATTGCCCGAGCCCGACGACGTCGAAAGACGAAGCAGATGTTCGTGCTCGCTGCCCAGACATAACACCTCTTGCGCTGCCGCAAACAAATCAAACCCGAACGCGGATCAAATCTGATGCGCACGGATAAAGATCTGATCTCCATCAGATTTTTATCAGAGATTTTTCCGCGAAAATCCACGATCCATTAAAGGTTTTGCCCCTGGCACCCGGCTCCTGACCTCACTCCACCGCCCGGGTCATCGCCCGAAACTTGTCGTAGCGCTGCACCACCAGTTCCTGCGGAGAGAGCGCCTTGAGCTCATAGAGGTGTTTTTTAAGATACTTCTTGAGATGGCGCGCCGCTTCGGTGTGATCGTTGTGCGCTCCGCCCACCGGCTCGGGGACGACATCGTCGATGACACAGCCGAGCGACGCGATGTCCGAGGCGGTCAGCTTCAGCGCGTCGGCGGCGATGGGCCCCTTGGTGCCGTCGCTCCAGAGGATGGCGGCGCACCCCTCGGGGGAGATGACGGCGTAGACCGAGTACTCCATCATGAGAACGCGGTTCCCGACGGCGACGGCCAGCGCACCGCCCGAGCCCCCTTCTCCGGTCACGGTGACGATGACCGGGACGGTCAGCGCCGCCATTTCCCGCAGGTTGCGGGCAATGGCCTCGGCTTGGCCCCGCTCCTCGGCGCCGATGCCGGGGAAGGCCCCGGGGGTGTCGACAAAGGTGAAGATCGGCAGCCCGAACTGCTCGGCCATCTGCATCACACGCAGCGCCTTGCGGTACCCTTCGGGGTTGGGCATGCCGAAGTTGCGGTAGACCTTTTCCTTGGTGTCGCGCCCCTTCTGGTGGCCGATGACGCAGCACGGCTCGCCGTCCAGGCGTGCGAAGCCGCAGACGATGGCGGGGTCGTCGCGAAAATTGCGGTCGCCGTGCACCTCGACCCAGTCGGTGAAGATCTCGCGCACGAAATCGAGGGTGAAGGGGCGGTTGATGTGTCGGGCGAGCTGGGTGCGCTGCCAGCGGGTGAGATTGGAGAAGATATCCTCACGCAGTTTCTCGACCTTCTTCTCCAACTTGCGGATATCTCCTGAGAAATCGACATTGTCCGTCGAGTACTGCCGAAGCTCTCTGATTTTCTGTTCAAGCTCAACGATCGGTTTTTCGAAATCGAGGGAAAATTGCATGGGGTCTCCTTTAGAAGCAGCTTATTAGGTTGTTAGACTTTTAGCTCTTTAGGTTGACCTGAAATCCTAACGACCTATTTACCTACAGCCTGCATTTACTCAAACGTCACCACGTCGTATCCGAAAATTTTCTTGCTGTCGTCGATGATCTCGTCCGTCGCCGCGACTTTGAGCGTCTCGGGCAGGGCGATGAGCGTTTCGCTGCGGTTGGGGATCGTCAGGTGCAGCAACGCCTCGCAGGTGCCGCGGTGGCGATCCATCACCTCTCGCAAAGAGCGTAGCTGCGTCTCTTCCAGCCCCGGGGTCGAGATGCGGAAGTGGACGCGCTTGGTGAGGCGCTCCTTGACCTCGCGCAACGCGACGATCTCATTGGCCATCAGCTTGCAGGTCTCCTCCCCCACATCGAGGGTGCCGGTGACGAGCAGCGGCTCGTCGCTCTTGAGAAGCTCGGCGCTCGCCTGATACGTCTCGGGGAAGACGACCATCTCGACGAACCCCGAGAGGTCCTCCAGGGTGACGAAGGCCATGCGGTCCCCCTTCTTCGTCGCGAGCTCCTTCATCCCGGCCACGATGCCGCAGACCTTGACCTCCTCCTTGTCGGTCCTTTCCTGCAGACCGGCGGTGTCGCAGGTGGCGAAGCGGCGGATGGTGTCGGCGTGGCGGTCGAGGGGATGCCCGGTGATGTAGAAGCCGAGGGCCTCCTTCTCGAACCCGAGGAGGATCTTCTCCGCCCACTCGTCGACGTCGGGGAGCTTGCCGTAGCCGTTGCCGTTGACGGAGATGACCTCCTCGACGCCGAAGAGGGACTCCTGCCCCATCTGTTTTTCGCGCTGGACCTTCTGCCCGAGCTCCATGGCGTCTTCGAGCACTTGCATGAACTGCGCCCGGCGTCCCCCCAGCGAATCGAAGGCGCCGCACTTGATGAGGGCTTCGGCCACCTTCTTGTTGACCTTGCGCAGGTCGACCCGCTCGCAGAAATCGTGCAGCGAAGTAAAGGGCGACTCCTTGCGCACCTCAAGGATCGATTCGAGGGCCGCCGCCCCGACCCCCTTGACGGCGCCGAGGCCGAAGCGGATCGATTTGTCATGGACGGTGAAGAAGCGGTCCGAGGCGTTGATGTCGGGGGGGAGGACCTCGATCCCCATGGAGCGCACCTCGGAGATGTTCTTGATCACCTTGTCGGTGTTCTCCATGTCCTCGGTGAGCAGAGCCGCCATGAACTCCACCGGGTAGTGGGCCTTCAGATAGGCGGTCTGGTAGGCGATGAGGGCGTAGGCGGCCGAGTGCGACTTGTTGAAGCCGTACTCGGCGAATTTGGCCATCAGATCGAAGACGGCCTCGGCCTTCTTCGGATCGAGCTTATTCTTCTTGGCCCCCTCGAGGAAGATCTCCTTTTGCTTCTCCATCTCCTCGGCCTTCTTCTTCCCCATGGCGCGGCGAAGAAGGTCGGCGCCCCCGAGGCTGTAGCCGCCGAGGACCTGGGCGATCTGCATGACCTGTTCCTGATAGACGATGACGCCGTAGGTGTCTTTCAGGATCGGTTCGAGCTGCGGGAAGTCATAGGTGATCGCCTTTTTGCCGTGCTTGCGCAGGATGAAATCGTCGACCATCCCCGAGCCGAGGGGGCCGGGGCGGTAGAGGGCGCAGATGGCGATGATGTCTTCGAAGCACGAGGGCTTGAGCTTGACCAGCAGCTCCTTCATCCCCGACGATTCGAGCTGAAAGACGCCCGTCGTCTCGCCCGCCGACAGAAGCCGGTAGGCCGCCGGATCGTCGTCGGTGACGAGGTTCAAATCGAAATCGGGAGTTTTCCCCGAGCGGATCAGGCGCACCGCGTTGTCGATGACGGTGAGGGTCTTGAGCCCCAGAAAGTCGAACTTGACGAGGCCGATCTTCTCGACGTAGCTCATGGCAAACTGCGTGACCTGTCCCCCCGATTTCGGATCGGTGTACAAGGGGAGATACTCGGGGAGCGGCTTCGGCGTCACCACTACCCCGGCGGCGTGGGTCGAGGCGTGACGGGTGAGCCCCTCGAGGCACAGGGCGATCTTGATGAGCTCTTTGCCCTTCGGGTCCTTCTCGGCGAGCTCGCGCAGCTTCGGCTCCTGCTGCATCGCCGCCTTCAGGGTGATGTTGAGGACCCCCGGAACGAGCTTGGCGACCTTGTCCGTATCGGCGAAGCTCATCCCCAGCGCCCGCCCGACGTCGCGGATAACCCCCTTGGCCTGCATGGTGCCGAAGGTGATGATCTGCGCCACGTTCTCGGCCCCGTACTTCTCGCGCACGTAGTCGATGACTTTCTCGCGGCCGTAGATGCAGAAGTCGACGTCGATATCGGGCATCGAGACGCGCTCGGGATTGAGAAAGCGCTCGAAGAGGAGGTTGTAGGGCATCGGGTCGATGTCGGTGATGCGGATGGCGTAGGCGACAAGCGACCCGGCCGCAGACCCGCGCCCCGGGCCGACGGGGATGTCATGATCCTTGGCCCAGTTGATGAAATCCGAGACGATGACGAAGTAGCCGGGAAAGCCCATCTGCTTGATGCAGGCAAGCTCCGTTGCGAGGCGCTCGCGGTAGACCGCCTCCTCCTCGGCGGAGAAATCCGGGCGCTTCTTTCGGATGTCGGCCAGACGCATCGCGAGCCCCTCGAGGCTCATCTCCTCCAGCACGTCGTCGAGGGTCTTCTCCGACGGCTTCTCGTACTGGGGGAAATGGTAGGTCTTGAGGTCGAGCTCGAGATTGCAGCGCTCGGCGATGGCGATGGTGTTGGAGATCGCCTCGGGGACGTGGCTGAAGAGCTCCTTCATCTCCTGCGGCGACTTGACGTAGAACTCGGTGTTCGAAAAACGCATCCGGTTCGGGTCGTCCATCGTCTTGCCCGTCTGGATGCACAGCAGAACCTCGTGGGCGTAGGCGTCCTCGCGGGTGAGATAATGGCAATCGTTGGTCGCCACCAACGGCAGGCTGTGTGCGCGGGCG